>JAIYDP010000067.1 GCA_027487435.1 Verrucomicrobiaceae bacterium
CCGATTTTCAGGCCAGCGGCACTGAGGCTCGCCATTTTTTTAGCCGATGCGGAAACGAGCTGAGTGGCACTCGCCATCGACCGACTCAATCCCGAGATGTCGGCTCCAAGGGTGACGGTCAGGGCGCTCATGCGCCGGGGGTGGAGTCAACTCTCGTTTACTGGTTTTGTTACAGATTTTGACGATTTACTTCCAGAATTTCCACGATTGTTTAGGTGCTGCCTTTGGCGTTGGAAACGAGCTAAATGGGGGATTATTCGCCAAGAGATGTGGATTTGAATGCACTAGCGAAGCATTCGAAAGATCAAACCAAAGTGATCGTTCTTGACCATTTACTCTGACTTGCCATCGACAAAGATCCCCATTCCCAGGGTTTCCGAGAGGGCTTTGAAAGTAGGTTCGCCCAATTAACTCCCATTTGCCTTCTCCAAAAGTGCCATTGACGAAAGCATTTTGAATAGCCGATGGGTATCCCACTGCCGCAGCCATTGCGGGAAGGGATGGAAACAACTTTGCCACATCGGATGGAATGATAAGAACAAATGGATCGTTTTGGCTTCCGTCTCCTCTTGCGATTGCCATAATATTTTGGGATTGACGCTGTCTATTTGATCGTCAGGGGGAGAGTCGTCAACGGTTTTCAGTGCGTATCCAATTTCCTCTCAATGCATCCAACTGGTCTCGAACCGATTCTAGCCCATTACCCGCACAGCTCCAGCTCGTTCTCACCCCATTCCTTCGCAACAAGCAGTGCTGGTATTGCGCCAAGCGTGCAAGCGGCATAAACAGGATGCGCTCCTCCGGCCAACCCGTTTCGGCGGCGATGGCGAAAGCTTGCGCGGCTAGGTAGCCGGGTTCATCGCAGGGAGGGGCTTTTTTCCGGCGATGTCTCCGATGGTATCGACCTGAGCCGCCTCCAGTTCCCGGCTTTGTTCTTCGAGGCGTTTGAAAGCGATTTGGAAGTCTGCCGGGGTGAGTTCACCGCAAAAGATCAGGGCGGATTCACGAAAGGTCTGGGTATTGAATGAGGCGCGAACGACTTCCGGCCACGGGGCGCAATGGGTGAATACAAAGCCCATGATCGCCGAGGTGAATTCAGGGGTGCCGTCTTCCGGTGTTTCACCTTTCACGAGTGGGTTTCCCGTTCGTAAAAGCACGTCGTAGCTGGCCAGTGAAAGCGGACGCATGGCGTGGCCCGCGACGATGGTTTCCAGTTCGTGGAATGCGTTAGAGAGATGAGTTTGGCGGTCGATGTCGTTCATAGGATTTCAAAGGTGACGGAGAAATTGATCTTCTGTGCGCGGCGAGGCATCGAGCGGGATGAAGGCGATTTTTCCGCGACGTTTCACACAGGCGAGAGGCACGTCCTGCTTCACCTTATCCACCAGCCGCTCGCGGTTGAGCAGGGCGCACTTGATGTAGGCGAATGGATGCTCTGGGTTGGCGAGGTGCCATGAATCATCGTTCCATGCCTCGATGAGTTCCTTCGTCTGGAAACAATTGTCCGCGCTCTGCGGATCGAAGAACCAGACGGTGCGCTCGCCTCGGATGCCATCGCCAACGATGCGGACGAAGGGCTTTTCGGCGAGTGGGATTCCTACTGCGGTCAGTGCGGCGGCGAGGCAGGTGTTGCTCGTCGCGGTGGATGAAATGTGGGTGATGGCGTTCATATCGTTATCTCGTCTGAAGTAGATTGGTTCACACACCTCCACCGCCGCCACCACCGGCAACAATCAGGGGATAGTTGGTGGCGGTGATGTCGATTTTCTCAAAATCCTCGTTGTTCATGGCGCGGCTGATCTGCTTGATGATCGTGGTTCCGCCACTGGTGAGCGTGTGAGCCGGGATTGCGTTGGTGAGTGCGAGAGCCGCGCCCACCTTGCCGGAAAACGCACCTGTTTTCTTCACAAGGCCGGAGAGCTTGATCTCGATCTTCTCTTGATAGAGGGCGAGGCCGATGATTTCGCCGCCCTTATCCATCACGGCTTTCTCTTGGTTTGAGTAGTCAAACGAGAGATCGGTAATGATGATTCCAGCTTCGTCTTGAGGGATGCCCCAGTTGCCAGTGATGCCAAGGAAAGTCGCGGCCATTTGATCGCGTGCGGCGTGTCAACCTGAGTCAGATCGCCGACACAACCGCCTCGTAACTGAGAACCGATTCCCTCCCCCTCGCTTCGTCCGGCGTGGTAACACTTTCCCTATCTAGCAGGTCGTGGAGAACAAAAATTTCCGAATCCAAGGCCGATTGAATGACTGATTTTCCGCCAAGCAAAGCGGCGAGTTTGCCTGCCCACTCAGCGTGTGTTTCCGCAGTGGTATCGTCCACTTGCGAAAACAAATGCACGTCCAGCTTGATCCGTGCGGTGTGCGGCATCGCAGGGATTGGCTTTGCTTCCGAGGTATTGAGAACGACGCATGGACGGATGCGAATTTCATCGCGGCGGGCGACGTGAATGGGCATCGTGACGGGAAAATACGCGGGTCGATGAGTGTCGATCCACTCGGCAAGGAGAGAGGAAAAGCGGTCTTCGATCAGGTTGGGCATCTTGACCGATGAACTCACGTCAACCCGTTCTGCGAAGTCGCCTGTTTGCTTGATCGTTGATCTTCCGCAGCGAGGTAGCCAATGCGTTTCTCAATCGACCAGCGGCGACTTGAAGGGCGATATTGACGCCCTTGTGAGTGGTCACTTGTTCGATGTAGTCGAGGTTATTTATGAGTGTGACGGCTGGCTTCTTCCCTTTCCGAACGGTAGCTGTGCCGGGTGATTGTTTGTGACGGCTCACCCACTGAACGGTGCCACGAACACGCCCGCCTATGGCCTTAGCCGCATTGATCCATGTGCCTTTTGCAAATCCCACGCGCCGCTGAATTTTGGCAATGTAGGTATCGAGTGCCTTGCCGCTGGTGACGATCTGCTTGGGCTTGTTGCCGCCCAGTTGACCCCACTCGTGGTGCTTAGGATCGAGCCGCCCAACAGATAAATCCTTCCACCCGGAACTCGATGAGCGAAGCGCGTTCTCTGCCCGTGAGAACCTTCGATTCTGGATGTTTGACCAAAACCGATTCGCTGCGGCAGGGTCGGATTTTTGGATTTCCTCAAAAGCGGCAGATGGCAGGGCGAACACGCCACCGATGTCTTTTGCCACGGCTTTCTCACCGAGCTTTCTTGCCTTCTCAGAAAATCCGAAAGGTCGTGTGTTGCGAGCAAGTTCTACGGCCAGTCCGCGAGCTTCCTGTTTTACTAGAGACTCCGCAGTTCGCTCCACCTTTTCGGGGTAGCGGTTGAGTAACCTCGTCACGTCACTGGTGCCTCTCATCCTCGCGGTAAATCTGACGGGGTTATTACTCATCGGTGGTTGAGAGGCTGAGAGTGAGCAAAGGCGAGCGTGGGTGGGTTGAGACTTTGGAAATGCGGTACTCGCTGCCGTCAACTTCGATGCGTTCGCCAAACTTAGGCAATGCAGCGGGGAACGCCCTCTTGGGAACGCGCAGGCTGAGGTCGGGTGATTCCACGAAGCCGCCCATGTCGATTTGCTGATCGTTTCGAACGCGACTGACAAGCACGAGCAGGTCGATGCCTTTCCACCGCGCTTTCACGCCATGCTCTGAGAGAAGCTGGTGAAGATCGGTGAGGATTTCGTTTTCAAGGCTCATGCAGGGAGTGCTTTGTCAAAATGAAACACCCCCTCCAGTTTCCCGGAGAGGGTGAGCCATGAACCACACAATCAAAATGGTTATGCCGGGCGTGTGATGCGCTCGATGACTGGTTTGTTGCCCGTGGCGAAGCCATACATGAGCGTGAAGCTGACCTCTTGCTTGCCGAGGCGACCATCGTAGCGGTCGCGGACTTGGATCGAAAGGCCGGTGCGCGGATCGGTGACGACACGGATCACGGTGTCGCCGGTATTGGCGGGAACATCCGGCACACGGGCGGCCATGATGAGTCCTTCGCGAATGCCAGCGAAGCCGACCAGACGCTCGCCGTTCTCAGGCAGTGCCGAGTATTCGATCACCGTGAAGCCGTTTACGTCGGGCAGCATTCCAGTGACGACCACGTTGCCCGCTGCCGGAGTGATGTAGGCTTTGTAAAGAGCCTCGTCCTTTTGCAGGGCGTTATAGTAGTCGGAATTGACGAACATGAAGCGGCCCATGTCCGGGATGAAGCGCTTGTTGAGCTTGGTGCTGATGTCCACCACGGCGTTGCGGCCGAATGCGGCGGCAGCGATTTCCGTTTTGTTAGTGAAGTTGGCGTTGATGATGAGTGCCATCAGGTCGTCGCTCACCTTGCGACCGAGCGCATAGGCCACCTTGTCGGCGTAACGCTGGTTGAGGTCGATCTCACTGGTGGAGCGTTCGACGTCGGTGATCGCATAGCCCGCGTAAGCGTGCTTGTTGATCTTCACGCTCACATCGACCTGTGCCTGGTCATCAGGAACATAACCAGTGGCCGGAACGAAATCCTTGGCCACGGTAGGTGTGACGATGTGAGTAACGATGTCCTGATTGAACTTCACGCTCGCCGAGGAAAAGTCGGTGGCGATTTGTCCAAGCAGGGGAAATTTTGCCTGAAGCGTGTTGAGCGCGGTCTGGGCGATGATGGCGGAATTAACCGTAGCGTGTGAGTTGGGCATGGTCTGTTAGCGGTTGAAGTGTTTGGCGAGGTGTTCGGTGTAAAAGGCAGCGGCTTCCTCGGGCTGTTTGGCGGTGACGAGGCGGTCGTATTGGGCGACGAGTTCCTGCAACGAGTTCGCTTGTGGCGCTTGTTGGTGGTCACCTGCGGGGGTGACACGGGCGGGCAACGTCGTGCCGGTGGAGGCGACGACACGGGCGACTTCGAGTTGCAGCTTGCGGTCGAACTCGGTTTGCGAGGCTTCCAGTTCGGTGATGCGAGATTGCTGGGTAGAAACCTGCCCGTTGGCCGCATCGCGCTCGGTGTTGAGTGTGTCGATCTGAGCCGTGAGCGTTTCCACTTCCCCGCGCAGGGATGCGACGGTGCTTGTTTCCTCGTTGAGGAGTTCAGCCTGGGCTTGATAATCCCGTTGGAGATCGGTGATCTGTGAGCGGGCTTGGGCGAGTTCGTCTTCGATGGTGGTGTCCATTGCCCGTGATCCGGTGTCAACCGATGCGTGATAGACTCGGAGGCGATGCATGGCTTCGGCGCGATCCGTCACCATGCCCGCGAGGTTGTGACGCTGTGCTTGCTTGCCGCTAAAAGTCTGGCCTTCCATTGCCTCGGCGGGGATTGCGCGTTTCTTTGAAAGAACGGCGGCATGAAATTCCCCGGCGATTTCGACAAGATTGGAACTGATGAGTTCGCGTTGATCTTCGGTGAGCGGTGTGCCGGGTGCGCCCATCGCTTTGTATTTTCCGACAGAAAATACCTCTACCTTGATGCCCGCCTTATCGAGAGCCACGCTGTTGTCGATTACGGCTTGCACCACGCCGATGGAGCCGACTTGAGCGGAAGGCGTGGCGTAGATGGCGCGAGCTTGGCTCGCGACCCAATAGGCGGCGGAACACATGAGGCCAGACGAGAAGGCATAGACGGGCTTCTTCTTATCGAGCGCAGCGACGGCATTCGCGAGCTCAGGAGTGCCGGCCACAGTGCCGCCGGGTGAGTCGATATTGAGAAATACCGCCTTGATGTCATTGCGTCCTGCCGCCTCGCGCAGCGCATCGCCGATTTCCTCAGAACTTGTTGCTCCAAAAAACAAGCGGGCAAAGAGGTCGGGCTTGCGGAGAATCGGCCCTTCGATAGCGATTACACCGATGCCATCCTCAACAGAAAGGATCGCACTGGCGGGCTGGTTCTGAGTAGCATTTCCACTGCGATCTGCCAGACCGCGCAACGAAGCGGCCATGGAATGCAGGGCATCGGGCTGGATCAACCATTCACGGTTTTGCAGAAGCGGATTCACGCCCGGTGGCGGGTGTCAACGCAGAGCCGCTAGGTTTCCACAGCATCTCGACCGGTATGCCGTATTTGATCGCCGTGTCCAAGATGAGTTTCGCATCGCTGGCGCGGCGTTCGATTTCCTCGCCGAAGTCCGCGCCGAGTTCTTGGAAATGATCGGACAGGGTCTTGAGTCCCATCTCCACATCGGCGCGGTTTTGTTGCGCTTCGCGTCCAGCGTCCACGGTCACGCGCTTCGGCGGGACAGAGGAAATTTTCCACCATACTTCCACGGGTGGCAGTAGGCCGCGTGAAATGGCATCGCCAATCACGTAAGTCCAAACGGGCTTGATGAGTCGGCGTTCGAGAATCATCTGGCGGAATGAAAAACGGCGATCCGCTTTGGCCACGATCAGACGCACGCCAGCCCCGCCGATCTTGCTGGAATCCGCCGCGAACTCGAAGGGGATCATGCCCAGCGCGGAATCGCGCCGAAGGTGCTCCAAGAATCCCGTGAAAGTCGGCGATGGGCGGTTGGACTGAAAGCTTTCGAGTGATTCGTCGGGTTTGAGCGCAACGAGTTTTCCGCCAACAATTTTTTGCAGTGAAACCGCATCGCTTGGCTCATTGTTAGAGACAGCACCACCGACTACGAAATCGCCGTTGTCGTCGATCTCGCCCCGCGCTGTTTTGAGGATGCGCGATACGTCGGCGTTGTCTTTGACCGCGTGTTTTTCCAACGCCAGCAGTTCCATTTCATCCAGGACGTGATTGATGGAATGCTGGATGGTCGGATGGGATCGAACCCCACCCGCCCATTCTGGTTCATGGATGTGAAGGATGGCCTCGGCTGGCAGATCGCGAGATTTTTTCTGATCTTCAAGCACACGGTAAAAAATCGGCGCACCCCATGCATCGAGTCCTACGCCGTCGATAGTTTCCTGTTTGCCAAAATCGTCCCCCACACGATGCGCTTCGATCAACTGAATGCGCGGCTCACCTGATGCGTCGCGGGTTTTGTGGATGAAATACTCGCCGTCGATGTCCATGCCGCGACAAACGAGAGCCTGACATTCTTCAAATGAAAATCGGCGCGTCACCTCGCATCGCGCCGACCACAATGCGAAGTAGTTTTCCGCAGCACGATTCCATTCTTGATCGGGTGATTGCGCCTGAACGCGGATGCCGTCGCCTGTGGAGTAGATCGCCATGTTGGCGACCAGCTCACGCATAAATCCGCTGTTCTTATGGAGGTAGCGCGATTTGCGGACAAGCTCGGCACGGACACCGGGCGTGAGTTCGTTGCGAACATCGGTGGGCGAGGCTCCCGGCACAGAACCACGTCGGGGAGACCAGTTGGCGGCCTCGAACGGAGATCCCCACGCCTTCGGGATAAAAACGGGAGGCAGCCAGCGCATGGCGATATGTTTGATGTTCGTCATTTCGGGAGGTAGCCGGAGATGAAAGATGCGGCGGCAATACGAGGTTTGCCGTATGTGGCTGGGTCAAGCACACGGAGCGCGTGGCCGCATTCCTCAAGCACCTGATCGACGGGCATCGTGAACTGCTTGACGGTGGATGTGTCCGCGTCGCTCCAGTTCATGATCGTTTTGCCCTCTAGCAGAAATTCCTTCGCTCGCTGCTGGATGGCGAGGACTTCGGAAACGGTGAAGCCAGTGATGAAGAGTCCGCGAGCCATAGATTATTTGCCCTTCCACGAAGCATTGCGTCCCCGCGTGTCGATGTGAACGAAGCCAGACGATGGGTAAAGGCCTAGACCTCCAGTGAACTTGCCCGCCTTGCGCCATTCGAGGAGCCGATCATAGAGCTGCTGTGGGCTGATGTCCTCGATGGTGATGTCGAGGGCGCTGAACTCCTTGTGTTGACTGAGTGGCGCACCACCAACCGCCTTGTTGTAGGCTGTGGAGCGATACGAACTCAGGATGCGGCATGGCTTTCCAAATGAATCGCGGAGTTCATCGACGATGCGAAGTGTCGGCACGATGTTCTTCCAAAGCCGTGCAGGTGGCGGGCTGTTCTTCACTCCCTTGCGCTCACGAGCGAAGTAGCTGGTGAACTCGTCCGCGCCGAAGTGGCGAAATTTCTGAGAGGAAAACCATTCGTTGAACGCTTTCATGGCTTACTTCGCAGTGCGGGGTTCGACGATGATTTCAAAGCTCCCATCCGGTTGAATGCGGATGCGCCCATCCTTGCTGATAAATTCCCCCGTAACCGCAGGAGACGTGGCACAAGCCGATAGAAACGGAAGTGTCAGCATCGCCATCGCGAAGCAGAACAAGCCGATCTTGAATGATTTGTTTGGCTTGCCGTCGTCGAAGAGATCGCCAAGCACAACGACCAGTTCTTTCACAGCGAGCGCAGCGGGGCCAGCGGCGAGCAAGTATTTCGCCATCACAGGATCGAGCAAGTTGGCGACACCCGTCAGATCGAGCGCGGCCAGTGCGGAGAGAGCAGAACCAACAAAGGTGAGGAATCGAAGGATGGTGACGGTTTTCATGACTCCCCTTCCGAGGTGTCAACCGATGCTGCGGCGATAGATTCACGACCGACGATCTTGAGCATCGTCGCAGCAGCGGCCTGTTCCGCCTCGCAGTCGAGGTAGTGATTCGGGCGAGAGCCGATTTGTTTCCACATCCATTGCCCCTTTTCCTTGATGCGATGCTCGCTTTCGAGCTGGGCAAGATAGTCATCGTCAATGTCGTCTGGGACTTCCCATGTCGGGCCTAGAGCCGGGTCTTGATTGCGGCGTAAGCGAGCGAGCGTGTCTTTGATGTTGAGGTTGCTCCAGTAGTGAACGTGGCAATGCTGGCGATGCGACAGCACCACTTTCCGGCGCGGCGAATAGAAACGCTGAATCGTTTTCCCATCGCGCCCCTTGTGCGGATAGACCGGACGGCGGTCGCCAATGAGTGCAACCCAACCGCGCTTGGCGCACTCGCGATAGACATCGTAGGTTGCATAGCCCGCATCCAGAAAAACAAGACTTGAATGCACGTCGAAGCGTTCCTGAATCACGTCGATGTCGGTGAAGGTTAGGATTCGCTCGTTCCACATCAGGCGGCTTGATCCTTCCGCTGACCATGAGCGGACGACAAGGAATAGGTGATCCATCTGGCAGTCCACCGTGATGAAGCGCAGCGGAATCAGGCCAGTGCGCTCGGGCAGCGGAGCGGCAATCACACGTCCTGTTTTCGGATCAATTGCGCCTTCTTCTTCCCATGTCTCGCCGCGCTTGTAGCCGGATTTGACAATTTCTAATTTGTAGTCTTCGACGTATTCGCGCCACGGCAGACCGAGACGTTTTTGATAGAACTGTTGTAACAACGATACGTCGCCCTTTCGCGCCGCCGCTTTCGCTCGCAGGTAGAGTTCGGCCAACTGCCCCCAACTCATCGCGCACAGTGCGTTCCAGTGAAAGCCGACGTTTTCCTTCGAGGCTTTGGGATTCTTGGAAACGAATGCTCCGGTGGCGTTGAGTTCGCGTCGGGTGCGCTCGCCGTCGTTGAAGTAGTGATTGCATGATTCGCAGCGCAGCGCAGTAGTGCGCCGAACTTCGTCAAAATCCCATTCACCGGAGTCATCGCGAGCCGACTTGCTCCATTCCACACATTCCCATTTGAACGGTTGGCGGTGGCCGCATTCAGGGCAAGCGAATGTCCATTCCCGCTGATCGGTCATCTCAAATTTGCGATGGGTATCGTCATCTTCTTCGCCGCCTTGACTCATGAATATGCACTTGCCCAGCCAACCGAAGGCAGTGACCCGCGCCTCAGCTTCTGCCATGTGACCTTGAGGCCAACGCCAAGTTTCATCGCCAATCAGCCAGCGAATCGAACGACGTTGAAGGTTGGTCTTGTTGTGCGCTCCGAGAATCCAGAGCGTCATTCCGTTGTTGAACTGGATGGCGTTGTTCTTGCGCTTGTGGCGGTGAATGCCCGTAGGCATAAGGCGAGCCACTGGCAGACATTGATCGAAGAGCTTTTGCAGGCGTGACTCGGAATAATCGCGGGCGTCCTCGTCGGTTTGATCGAGCCACAATGCTGGTCCGGGAAGATTGGAAATGATGTAGCAGAGCGTGAGTTCAGGCGCGGTGGTCTTCGATGACTGCACCGACGCGATGATGGAGACTAGGCGGATACGCGGATCGACCAGTGCTTCCATGACCTCGCGAATCCACGGCGAGTTTTCCGAACGGAAGCGTCCGGGGTTGGGTGAATACGGAATGCCCTCAATGTGATCTTCACACCATTCCCACGCGGGGCGGCGGTCAGGCGGTTGCCATGCTTCGCGCCAAATTTCCTTGAGAACACTCATGCCATTGTGGGAGTGTCAAAGCTCTTCAACCTTCATGGAGACAGGCAAGGACTTCATCAATCGCACGGCGGCATTCCCGCTGAATACCCGTCGCGTCTAAACCTGATAGAACGGGCGG
>JAIYDP010000026.1 GCA_027487435.1 Verrucomicrobiaceae bacterium
CCGCCTCCATGCCCACACAAGTTGACTACGTCAGCACAGACACGTGCCGCAAAATCTTCTACAACTGCAACCTCGCCCGCGAGTCCCGCAGCCCCGTATTCTTAACCGGAGCTAGTCACATCGGCAAAACCACCGCGCTAGAGAAATACAGGGATGCCAATCCCCAAAACACCTACCTCGTCACCGTCACCGCAGGCATGGGAGCCAAAGGCGTAGCCGTAGCCATCGCCGAGGAATGCGGCGTGAGTTCCTCCGGCTCCCTCGCCACCATCACCCGCCGCCTCCGCAAAGCCATCACCCGTGAGAAGCTGCTTATTCTCGACGACTTCCACGTCCTCACTCTATCAGCCTCGCCACGCGGCTTTCTCGCCGCCATGGAATTCCTCCGCGCCATTTACGATGCTGACAACTGCGGCATGCTATTCTCGACTACCGAGTTTGACTACACCCGCATCATCACCTCCAACGTAGAGACCCTGCACCAGCTCCTACGCCGTGGGATACATCGCCCGCATCTGGGGAAAATGCCCCTCAAAGCCGACGTCAAAGCCATCCTCGCCGCACATGGCCTCAAATGGCCAAGCAAAAGCATGACCCTCCACGTCGGTAAAAACACTTATCAGCCCGCCGCCCTCATCCAAGAACTCGCCCAAACCGCAGGCCTCAAAGTCATCACCGAACGCCTTCGCTACGCCCTACGCTTCGCCGCCACAGATGCCGCCCCCGTCACATGGCAGCACTTTTGCACCGCCGAGTATAAGGTGAACGAAAACCAAACCGCCCCAGCAAATGACTGGAAAGATTAACCCCTATGCACCTCAGAAACCACATCCTCCGCGATCTCGGCGCAGGCCCTTCCACCAAACGCGATCTCGTCTTTCACCTTAGACCGCACCCAGCCCAGGACATAGACGACGCGCTAGCCGAACTCGAACAAGAAAAACATGTCGAGTCCATAACCGCCCTAGAAACCATCCAAATCTACCGCCTCACCGAGAAAGGATTTCAGCAATGACCCAACCGCCCCCCTGCGACGGCCGCCGCTGCACCCGCGAGGCCGAATACTATCGCGATCCACCCCTAGACAGCCCCTACCAAAACCTCTGCAAACTTTGCCTCGACCGCTGCTACAACCATTTCCCCTGGCATCTCCCATTTTGGCATCAAATCCAACCCGCTCCCACCCCTACGCCCCCATCAACTCCAACACAACTCACCCTTATCTAAAACCACATCATGACAACAGCCCTAATCCTAAGACCCAAAGAAAATCCACCCGTCAGAGTCCTTGAACTCGATGGCCCAAAAAAACGCTACGTCCAGCGCGGCGAAGGCTCCTACTACCTCTGTACAGACAATCAGCCGCTGCATTCGATTATGCCGCTAGCCGAGTATCCACCTGATCCAAGGCTCACAGACTGGGCATCCCCTCATTGGGAAATCTACCAGCAACACGATGGCTCCATAGAAGTCCACGCCTGCCGGCCCACCGAAGAGGAAATCATGGAAGGCGAGACGCATGGTGCTCTAGGTTCTGTCATACGGCTCTTAGTCGTCTCAAAAATTAACATACGCGCAGCCCTCCAGTTAGCTCGTATCCTTTGCAAATGCTCGCCGGACGGAGTCCCCTACTACCGTAGCTCTTTTAGAATCGCCCTCAACAACGCAGTCATCGAAACCAACATACCCATCACGTTGGAATAATCCAAAACACTCACCACTGATCACTACTCACTCACCACTATAATACCATGCCAGACAAAGAAACCATCAAAGCCAATAAGGCCGAAGCGAAAGCACTCCGCAAAACTCTAACAGCCACACATCGTCTAAACGCTAAGGAATGCACCAAGTTCCGCCAACTGATACGCAAATATCAAAAGGATCTCGAAAATGCAGAAAAAAAGCACGGCGACTACACCGCCAAAGTCAACCGCCGCCTCGCCATCCTCGAAGGTCGCAACCAAGCATAATCAACGAAGAAAAACCATTATGACCACAGAACAAATCGCAGCAGACATCGAGCGCGGAATCCAACTCCGCGCAGAGATCGACATCCGAACCAAAGAACTCCAAGAGATCGAAGAGCGTCTCGAAAAAGCCGGACTCGCAGGCCCACACGTCCCGCTAGAAAACTCCGAGCGCGAAGGCAAACAAGCCATCCTCACCAGCGGCAAACACAAGCTCCGCGTCCGCATCGAAAGCGACAACCTTGTCGGAGGTTTCGCCATGGATAGCGATCTCCATAAAACGATTGCCGCCATGCTCACCAAAGAGCAATTCAACGCACTCTTCAAACCCGTCAAAAAGTATGAGCGCAAAGAAAGCGACGGCCATAAATTCCGCCTGAAAGCCAAAGCCGCGCTGCAGAACCAAGAGCTATACCTACAGCTCATCAAAGCCCTCCGCAGCCTAGACAAAGACGGCATCCCTAAATCGAAAGTCGTCATCCCCTGGTCAGCTATCGAGACATTCCCGAACTAACCCACAAACATCCAAAATGAGAAGATACGAAATTGAATACGAAGGAGTGCCGCTTGCGACAGTGGACATCGAAGAATCAGAAGCCGCAGAAACGATCAGTGAAATGGTTGAGTTTTGGATGGGCTGGCAGAGGGATCTTGAAAAGCATAACGGCGACTATACCACCACATGGCTGCACTCCTTAGCCAAATTCATTTTACGTTACAACAGCCCACCTGGAGACGAAGACGAAGGCTGGTGTAAGCTCGATGGATCGAACGGCATCCATTTAATCGATTGGGACATCTGGGAGCATGATTACGACCTCATTTCCATTGGCTAACCACCCAAAACCATCACCAAAAAACATGTCCACAGATCTCGCGAGCAGGGCATCCGGCAACCAGCATTCCATCACACAAAAAATCACTCCATAAAAACAATGAATCCTAAAGTAAATTTCCAGCTAACCTGTTCTAACCAATCTGTAAAAGGTAAAATCCAAGGCAGAGTATCTGCTGATATGGAGATATACCTCTTAGGCATGGCACGGCGCATTTTAGAAAAAGATGAAGACATGAAACACCTGAGTCTTGATCGATTGACCATCACTCTCGTCATGCCGAAAAGGACAAAAGCAAAGGCAAAGAAATGACCTACATTGATCACTGCTCACTTCACACTCACCACTTTTTCCCATGCCCACGAAAGCCGACGATCCATGGCCTGCCATCCGTAAGGCAGCACTCGAACGCGCTGGATACAAGTGCCAGGAGTGCGGTGTACCGCAATACTCTACTGTGATGCAACATACCCGCATGCTGCTTTGTCATCCGCCTGCCTGTTCTCATCCTTGTCGTGAGGCCAGAGCGAATGCAGCCTTCTACCACGAGCCGGAAGAACGCGCAGTCGTCGCCGTGCTTTCCGTAGTGCGACTCAACGGCCTGGAGTTCGACACCCGCCCCGCAAATCTGCGCTGCCTTTGCCAGCTCTGCCACAATCGACACACGGCCAAACAACGAGCCGAGCTTTTACGCCTCAAATCCCAAAAAACCAAAGAAGCCCACGACCTAAAAAATCAATCCCGTTTCGGCTTCGCATTACCATAACTAAAACACCCCCATGAGCATCCTACAACGCCAAATCGAACAGTCCAACCAGCCCAAAAAACCAAAACCAGCAATGGCAAAGCAATGGGTAACGAAGCCACTCAGCAACACCCAAAAAGCCGAGCTTGCCATCGCCGCACGCGCCGCATACGACATCCAAATCGAACATGGATTGACCGATGCCAAATTCGACGCCTGGAGGCACCAACAAACCGAAATCGCCTGCGGCAAATCCAGCCTACGCGAGGCCACCAATCGCGACTACAGATCCATAAAAGCGCATTTTTTCCGCCTAGCTGGCCGCGAATCTGCAGCTAAAGAAATATGGGCTAAAACCGGACGTGTCAAAGGTAGCGAAGAACTACACGACACTCATGAAAATCGCGAGCTCGCCCGTGCCTTAATCCGCGATAAAATCACCGCATCCAACGGCAGGATCAACGATGCGTATGTGGAGGCCATACTAGCGGATAAACACCCAGGGCAAACCCTGCTAGATCTCACCGCCAGCCAACTCCAGAACCTCCTCTACACCATCATCAACCGCCTCTCCAAAAAGTAACCCATACATTCGTATAGTAAAAGCTCCGCTGGATACACCACAGCCATGCACCGGGCTAATTTACACAAAACCTCTGTCATTTGCCGCATTATGCCCTCCGAAGTCACAAAACCTGTCCTCTGAACACATCCCCCAAATCCTTCGGTTTTAGGCTATTTCAGCCTCCATCACGCATTTTCACAATACACATTACCTTCTGTCCTTCTGCGTATGCAACAGTTCTTCGACCATCACCTCAAAGGCGCAGCCGCTCCCGAGTGGATGGAAAAAGGCATCAGTTATCTCGATCGCGATGCTGAGAAGATTCGCTTCCGTGATCAATAAAAGCGAAATCCGAAGTATAACGCCGCGATTCGCTGTCATCATTTGCCATGAATGGTGGCGCTCCAGTTTTGATCTGGGGAAATTGAAGTTGCTTCATTTGGCAAACTAGATTATCCAACTCATATCACGTTCATGCAATACCCTGATATCGAAGGTTTTCGCGAAACTCGGACGATCGGTTCCGGGGCATGCGGGACTGTTTATCTGGCACTTGATACGAACGCTCAACCGGTCATAGTTAAAGTATTTCAAGGGACTGCGATCAATCGGAATCTCCTGCAAAAAAGCACGCAACGCCTCGAAACGGCGAGCTGGCCCCGCGGAGTGATGCCGATTGTTTTTTCTGCATTTCATGGGCGACCATCGCTACGAATCACGGAAGCTTACATCGCAGAAAATGGTCAACCTAACAGCTTGCAGTATCGAATCGCCGAGCACCCGAGTCCTTCAACATGGGACTTGGTAAAGGAATTGGCCGGAGCACTGGCGCAGATGCACAATCGCCAAGTCGCGCATGGCAACCTAAAGCCAGGAAACATTTTCTTTGCCGCTTCAGGAGAACTCGTTCTAAGTGATTGGTGCCTGGGGTTGATGCCGGATGTCTCCTACATTGAGTATTCTGATGCATTGCTTTACGCCCCGCCTGAACAACTGCTCCATGCGCAAGGCTATCATGAGGAAGCGGGATATCGGTGGGATGTATTTGCCTTTGCGGTTCTCAGCTACCGCCTGCTCACGGGATGTTTTCCTCGCTGTGATGCTACATTTTCGCAAGTGGCGCCTCTGCCCGGAGAAGAAAAACGTGACGGGGTCATCGCCGATACCGCAAAAATCGCCGAAAGCCTGCTCCATGAGCCGAGCGTGATCTGGCCTGACGAAACGGGCGATAAAAAAGAAGCGGAGTATCGCTCTCTGCTCCTGCGCTGCCTGCATCTTGAGCCGATGGAGCGCCCTGCTACGATGGCTGAGGTATTTCGTGGCTTTGAAGAAATCGACCAACGCCATGCGGCACAGCAGCTTTTGGCTATCGCCCAAGCGCAAAAAAGCAACTCCGTGCGAGTGGCGCGCAGATGGCAAGGTATCGCAGCAGGCCTCGTGCTTTCGGCAGCTCTTCTGGGGTATTTGTGGAATGATGTTTCACGGCAATTTCGCCAACAAAAGCAGCAATGGCAGAGTGACAACGCATCATTGCTGTCGGATCTAGCAAGAGCGAACGAGGAAAAAAAAGGCATCGAAGCAACATTGACGCAACAAACAGAAAAGCTGCAACGATCTGAAACAAACGCGGAAATCGCTTTACGAAATAGCAAAGAGCAGTGGGCAGCACTACTGCAAGCCTCACGAGAAAACTCCGATACGCTATTCGCGATGGTATTTGATCCGTTAGAGCATCACAATGCTGACGAGCAAAGCCGAGCCTTACGTCTGAACACGTTAGAAAAACATTTGCGCGATGATGTAGCGCGGCGAAGCAACACCACAAAGCCAGACGAAGAGCTTGCGCGCATCAAATTACAACTTGCGGAGATCGCCCTGTTTTCAAGAGATAGCAAGAAAGCTGCCGCTAGCCTAGAAGAAGCCATCGCCGCATGGCAACCATTGGAAAAAAGCCCTAGCCAAAAGATGCGACTGGCAGCAAACCAACTTCAGCTTGCCATGCTCCAGCAAAGCCAAGGCGAGGCGGTGGCAAGCGCCACGTACGTGATCGCCCGCAAAGCTCTCGATGAAGTCCCGCAGGAAAAGATCAATCGCGACCACCTTACGTTGCTCAAAGCGATGCTCAATTACCGCGAGGCGCAAAATTTTTCGGCTGCTGGTGAATACGCCAAAGCTCTCGACCAGCTTCGGGGCGCTACGAGGCAATTTCACGAATTGATCACCGCGAGGCCGGATGTCACTCGACTGCGCTCCGAGCTATCGGAGTGCTTTCTGGCGTCTGCGAACGTTTTGGAAAGCATGAACGACTTCGGCAATGCACGCGAAGTGCGTGCTTTGGCGGTGATCGAAATCAACAAGCTCATCAAAAGTCATCCGCGCGATATTTCCCTTCAGCTTACATTATGCGAGACATATACCGCTTTGGCACATGCGGCACTCATCGCAGGCGATAGCCTCTCCGTCGATCAGCTCAGTAAAAATGCCATCACCCTTCTCAAGAACGTGCTTGCACAAGAACCAAAAAACGTGGTGGCGGCAACGAAGTTAGCGGCGCAGCACTATTTCCGAGCAACGCTTTTTGAAGATATGGGAGAGGCAGCCAATGCCATCGACAGCGTGGACAACGGGCTAAAGCTTTTGGAATTTGTAGAAAAGGCCGAGGCCTCAGCAGACGGGCAACACGCCGATGCATTACCCCGCTACTACAAAGCATTGCTCTTATGGCAAAAAGGGCGACTTGTGGGAGGGAAAAGCCGCGCGCAAGAACGCACTTTACAAAATGAAGCCCTAGTGATTTTGCGGCACTTGCAAACAAATCAACAGCACCCGCAACTGCGAAGGGAGCACATTCTGATGAATCTCGCGCAATTGCTGTCGGACATGGCTCATGTTAGCCACATCGATAAAAACAAAGAAACCGCCAAAGAACTATTTCTTGCAGCGGCCAAGGAATGGGAAAAACTCGTAGAGCTTCAACCGGAAAATCCCGATTACCGAGGTGCCGCAGATTGGTGCAATGAGCGGATCAAAGAGCTTTAACCCGAAATCTGCACGATATCCGCGATCATCCTATCTTGCTATAAGAAAGGCGACATACGTATGGTGTGCTGCTTTTTGCCGAGGAATTAAGCTTTTTTGGCTAGCAAGTCATCGAGCAAGGAAGTAAAACCAGCTCGTTATTGTCAAGTATCCTCGCGTATGCCACGCCATCGAAAGCCAGTAGATCCGCACAAAACCATAGCCCAAGTCATCGCCTTGGAGCAAACTGAGAAGATTCTTTGGAAACGCCAACGTTTGCAAGCTGTTAAGCTTGCCGCTGAGGGTCACGAGAACCTAGCTCGCGTGGCCGCCATCGTCGGGATAACAGCTGCTAGACTATACAAATGGCTGGCTTGGTATCGAAAAGGCGGTATCGAAATGCTCCTCGACCATAAAAATGGAGCTAAAGGAGGCAAGGCGGCACGTTTCAGTGAGGCTCAATGGGAAAAGTTTCGTCAAGCTGTAGCTGAAAAGCTTTGGCGCACTGCGAGACAAGCCCAGAAATGGCTAAAAGACGATCTTGGTTTAACTATCGCCCTCAAAGAAGTCTATCGACACATGGGAAAGCTCGGGGCGCGGCTCAAAGTGGCACGCCGCAGCCACGTCAAAAAAGACCACGTAGCCGCGCAAGCATTCAAAGAAGGCGGCCTTGAGAGACAAGTAGAAGAACTCAACCTACCCAAAGGCAAGGCGCTACGCTTTTGGATATGCGACGAAGCCCGCTTTGGCTTGCATACCGAACACCGCCGCGTTTGGTCATTGCGCGGCTTGCGTCCCGTGATGCCGCATCAACAGCGATACGAATGGGACTACGTCTATGGAGCCGTCGGGATTGGGCACGCGGGAAGCGTCTTTCACTATCAACCTACGGTGAGCCTAGACAATTACAGCCATTTTCTCAACGACATCGGCAAACAAAATCCAGGAGTGATCCACATCGTGATTCAAGACGGGGCAGGATTTCACCATCGAGACGGCGACCATCGAGTTCCTGCAAACGTTCGGCTCATCACCCTTCCTGCCTACAGCCCAGAGCTCAATCCAGTCGAAAAGCTCTGGGATCAAATCAAAGATACAACCTGCAACGAAGTCTTTGCATCAGTGGAGGATTTGAGGAGCATAATAACCAAATGGTTGCAAGGTTTCTGGAATGACCCAGCGCGAGCATTGAGCTTGGTAGGCAGCGGTTGGCTGCGTGATCAAGCAAACGCTGCCGCCAAAAATTAGAACTCCATTCTTAATAGCGATTTGGTATAAGTTGCTGTTGCGCGATATCGTTCATCGCTAAAGGTTCGATCCGATGAATGTGGAATCATAACTGGCGAGTCGTGGTTAACGTTTTCATGCTTTGCTTTGCAAAGTTTTAGCGAAAGACTTTGCAAAAAAAGTTTAGAATGGGAAGAAAAAATTGTTGTCGTGGCGTTTTTTTCCCATGCGTCGTAGCGTCTCCTGATGGTCAAGACTCTGCATAGTACATGCGATACATTTTTTCTGAAACCGCAGCAGCATGGGCGGGGCTTCGTAGGCGGGCGATTTGATAGCTGGCGACGAGGCGAACGACGAGCCAGAACCTAGGGGCGAAACTACGCTGCCACTTGCGCGCTGAAACCGTCCATTCTCTCCCGAGGTACACCACCCGTCCTTGGCTGGCGAGACGTAGGCTGACTTCCACGTCTTCCATCAGTGGTTGCTCGGGGAATCCGCCGCTGGCATCAAGGGCGGAACGGCGGATCACCATGGTTTGATCGCCGAAGGCTACGCCGCCGAAAATCACGCGCATTTCATTGAGCAATTCGATCAGTAGGGTGCCCAGCTTTTGTTTGTCAAAGCGTTGACCGAAAACGAATAGCGCGGTCTCGGGGTGTCGATCGATGGCTTGTGTGATGATTTCTGACCATCGTTCGCAGGGCGTGCTATCGGAGTGGGCGATGAGAATCCATGGCGCATGCGTCGCGGCGATGCCCGCCGCAATCTGATGTCCTCGTCCGCGTGGTGCGGAGATCAATCGGGCGCCTAGCATCTGGAAAGAAGTGCTCGCTCCGGTATCGACCACGATGATTTCCGCGTCCGTGTTGAGCTGTCGGATAAAGGGCAGGGCCTCTCGCTGCGCATCTAACACGGGCAGAACGATGGATAGGTGATTTTTTTCTAACGGAAATTTGGTGCATGAGCGAAGTCGCAGGCGGCGATGTTGCGCGAGTCCTGCGAGAAACCACGGCAGCCAGATGCAGGTGGCGATGCCGTGACCATAGCCCCACCAACCGTGTTGCGCCTGCGTCCACCATGCGAGAAAATATCCGCCCGTGGTGATCGATAAGGTCGTCCATGCAAACGAGGGGCGAAGTGCGGCGAGCGGCAGTAGCCATGCCACATACCAAAAGTGAATGATCGGTGAGCAGAAAAGCAATGTTCCCATCAGCCAGAGCGAGGCATCGATCAATGACATGCCGCGCCAGCGGGCGAGGTAGATGAGCGATGCGCCTAGCGCAAAAACGACCACGCCGATGTGTCGCACGATGTCCAGCGACAGTCCCGCGCTGGCGAGGAAGGTGAACAGTGGCGCGTTGAAAGCACCCGTTGCGGCGAAGTTGCGCACGCCATTCCACCACTCGGGCAAACCAGAGAGAAACGGTAGCGCGGGCAGGATCAATACCAATGGCAGCCACCACCAGCCGCGCAGGAGTTTTCTTGTTAGAAAAAGCGGCAATAGAATCAGACACACGAGTTTGATCTGTATCGCCACGCCCAGCCATAACCACGCAGTGTGTTTCCCCCGCGCAACCGCCCCCAAAGCGGCAACGAATGCGGCAATCATGAGGCTATCGAAATGCCCCTCGGCGGCGAAGGCGATGAGCACCACGGGATTAAACGCATAAAATCCCGCCCAGCGCAGCGGCGCGGCGTGATGGCGGAGCAGCCCTAACAAAAGCAGCAGCGTGAACAGATCACCGATGAGCGCCAGCACCTTGAAAGCGAACAAATTGGGCGAAATGGCAGTCACTGCGGCCATGATCCACTGGATGCCAGATGGATAGGCGGTGGGCTGATCGCGATGGTTCATGGCGTGCCAAGTCACATCGCGTCGGCTTTCCCAGCGCGGGTCGTCTGCGGGAGCGGAGTAGGGATTTTCGCCATCGAGCACCAGCTTGCCCTCCCAGAGGTAGCGGTTCACGTCATCGGATAAGGGAGCGGGAAGAAGCAGCAGTCGCAGAAATACAGCAGCGCCGAGAATCAGCAGGCGGGCATGGCGGTCGGTGGTTTTGGGAAAGAAAAAAATCAAGCCAAGCATGGCCATACCACTTGCGGAAAACAGCGTGACACGCAGCACGGGCGCCGCATTCAGCGCGGGTAATGATGCCCACACCACACATGCAGCCGCAAGCAGTCCGAGAGAAATCGCCCATGCGATGTTACGAGTGTGAGGCGTTTTTCCTGGCATGCACTTGCTCAAAAAAGCTGGACCAGCCGACGAGACTGAAGCCGATGACGTAGAGTAAGAGAAAGGGAATGATGGCAAAATTTCCGCTGCGAGCGTAGATGACCAAGGTGATCGCACAATACACACCTGCGGCGATTTCTAACAGCGGCACGTGGTCGGTCACGGGGCGATAGCTTTTCGCGGTGCCGTCACCACGTTTCGGCGTGCGGATGAAGCCGCTTTTGATACCGAAGATGGCTTCCATCACCGCGCGGGTGTTAGACACGCAAATGCCGAAGCCCACCAGCATGAGAGCGGGAAGCAGCAGCACGCGGCCTTTCCAGTCCGTGGGATGCAAGTGATACTGGCTTATCGAATAGAGCACGCTTGGTCCCAATGTGGAGGCCAGAAGCGGAATGGCAAAAACGATGAGCCACCACTGATGAAGCGTGCCGCCGAGGTGCTGGAGTGCGGGCAGAGCCAGCAGTGCTACGACTAACATGAGCGGATGGGCGAAGTAGTGGCAGAGGTGGAAGATGGTCTGGAGCTTGGTGAAGAAACTGCGATCAGAGCGGAAAATTTCTGGCAAGAGCTTGAACGCGGTTTGGATGGAGCCTTTCGCCCAGCGGAACTGTTGGCTCTTGAATGCCGAATAGGTATCGGGCAATTCCGCAGGAACGACGACGTGAGGCACGTATTCGAGATGCCAACCCTTGAGCTGGGCGCGGTAGGAAAGATCGAGGTCTTCGGTGAGAGTGTCCGCCGTCCAGCCGCCCGCATCTTCGATCGTTGCGCGGCGCCAGATGCCGGCGGTGCCATTGAAATTGAGGAACAAATGATTGGCGCTGCGAGCGGGTTGCTCGATGGCGAAATGCCCATCGATGCCGACGGACTGGGCGCGTGTAAGCAGGGATTCTTCACGATTGAGGTGACCCCAACGCGCTTGAACCAGCCCCGTTGTTTCATCGGAAAAATGCGGCATCATGCGGCGAAGAAAATCGGGAGCCGGGACAAAATCGCTATCAAAAATGGCGATGTATTCCCCATGCGCGGCGGGCATTGCATCACTGAGCGCTCCTGCTTTGTAGCCGTGCCGCACCTCGCGCCGCACGACATCGATCCACACCCCTGTGGCACACAATTCATCTGCCACGCGATCCACCAGCGCTCGCGTTTCATCCGTGGAATCGTCTAACACCTGGATCTGATGCAGGCTGTGTGGATAGTCAAACGCGGCGATGGCGCGCATGGCTCGCTCGGCGACATTGAGTTCGTTGTAGAGTGGGAGTTGCGTGGTGATTTTCGGCAGTGACGAATTTCCCGCAGTAAGATGAGCGCTTTGCCACTCGGCTTCGCGCAGACGCTGGCGAGCATCCGTTGCTTTGGCGCGTCGTGCGAAAAAGAGCAGCATCACATAACAATTCAGCCCATAAAACAACAAGCCCGCACTGGCCAAGAGGTAGAGAACGAATGCGATATCGAGAAGCCAATGAAACATAGTTACTTCTGAGAGCTGGACTTACGGCGTTCGGCAAGTTGCACGAGTGATGCCGGCAGAGTGTCGAAGATTTTTTCGTATCCGTCATTGGTTTTTTTTCCAAAACGACCGAAATTCAGTACGCCAGTCGGGCAGCTCTGCACACAAGCGGAGCAGCGCACGCACTCGGGGTCTTCCATCGGTTTCCCTTTGTTCGCAAAAGCCATGACATCGATGCCCTGATGGCAGACGGAGGTGCAGACATTGCAGGAGATGCATTTGTCCTTATCGGCGAAAATGCGGAAGCGGGTGAAGCGGGCGTAGATGTGCATCAGCGCGGCGAGCGGGCAGGCGAAGCGGCACCAGACGCGGCCCGAAAAATGGAAGTAAAACGCCACGCCCAAAATTCCCGCCAGCCAGAGATCGACGAGGTAGGAGTAGTTCGCGAGCGGCAGGGTGTAGAGCAGTGTTTTGAAAAGCTGATTGAGGCCCGTGGAAGGATACACCCAGCCGATGATGCGCACGATCAAGATGATAAAGGCAAAGGCGAGCACCACTTGGCCGATCATGTTGAGCTTGTTCCAGAATGGGCCGTGCGGCATTTTTTGGCGGTGAGCATCACCTAGCGTTTCGGCGAGTGCGCCGCAGGAGCACAGCCAGCCGCAGTAGGCACCTTTGCCCCAACGCCACACGATCAGAGGAATGATGACGAAGGTCTGGATGAAGCCCAAAATGAGCCAGCCCCACAATGGCGCATCCGTGAAGAGGTTGAACACAAACAGCGGCCACGCGAGGATGAAACCGAAGGCGCGCCAGTATTGATCGGGAGCCGTGCCGGGGCCGTTCGATAAAAACGTTTCGCCGAACCACTGACCGAAGCCGCCGTGGGTGAAGGCACCGTTCGCGCCGAGATAGGGAAACACAAAATACGGCAGAATGAAGAGCGGAATCCATTGCACCAGCGCCAGCACGGTGGTCTGGAGTTTCACGTAAGGCGTCTTGCGTCGTTTGATACGACGGATGCCAAAGAGCAACACGCAGACGCAGTAGGCTAGCGAGTAGTAGAATCCGGGATCCGCCGCGGCACCCTTGAGGATGTTTCCCCACGTACCTGCGGTGTCCCACCAGCCTTGCAAGCCCGCGAAGAGCGAACTCGGTTGCGGATTCAGCCATGCGGGGAAATGCAGATCAAACGGCAGCTTGCCTCCTTTTTTCCAATGATAGAGCCAGAAAAAGAAGACCAAGCTGGCGGCCATGGTGAGCCAAAATTTGGGCGTGTGTTCGCCGCTGATGTGGATGCCAGATCGACGGAAAAAATCGAGCGGTGCCTCGCGTCCGATGAGGATGAAGACTTGGTCGTTCGGGATGACTTGATCGCAGCCGCTTTCGCCGCAGAGGGTCACTTCGTTTTCCGCGATGTCTTGCACGTTGGTGCCGAGGTGGAGGCGGAGTTTTCCTTGCTGGGAATAGGATTCCAGCTTCTCCAAGTTGCCTGCCTTGGGGCGCGAGAATTCTTTTTTGCGATAGCTCAGATCTACGCTGGCACCGGCCTCAGCGAGAGAAATGGCGGCCTCCAGCGCGGAGTCACCGCCGCCCACCACGAGCACGCGCTTGCCCTCGAAGCCCTTGGCATCGATGAGGCGATTGCTGACTTTATCCAGCCCTTCGCCTGGGACGTTGAGCTTGCGGAAATTTCCCGTGCGACCGATGGCGATGATCACGCGCTTCGCCAGCACTGGTTCGCCTTTGAGGAAATGCACTTGAAGATGACCGCTGCTGCGCTCGATGCGATCGATGTGCGCGGCGATGGGCTCGATGCCGTGCTCGGTCTGTTGCGCGCTTAGTTCGGTGAGAAGATCTTCTTTGACTGTGGCGCGGAAACGCATTTCGCCCGCTGGCACCATGTCTGTCGGATAGGTGAAGATGGGTTTCTTCCGTGGGAAATTGCGGATCGTGGAGAAGGCTTCGGCGGATTCGTAGAGTCGGAAATTCAGCCCCGCTTTCCTCGCCTCAATGGCTGCGGAAATGCCAGAAACTCCGGCACCAATGATGACGAGATCAAGCAAAGCCGCATCGCCGCCTTTGACGAAATTTTTTTCCGTTAGAATATCCTGCACCGCACGCGCTCCGGTATCAGCGGAGAATTTCAACAGCGGCACACCTGTGAGGTCGCCGACGATGCGGACGCCTGGGACATTGCAAGTGCCGTCATCGTTGGCGGCGGGTGCTTTTTCGACGTTGCCCGATGGCCATTTCCCGTGGAGCCAGTGGGTGTATTTTTGGATGAGCGAGATCATATGTGAGAGAGCTGTTTGCGTGCCAAAGAACCGTGATTATTTGGCGGCAAATTCTTTGGCCAGTTCGGCTAGACCGCGCTCGGCTAATTTTTCCGCAGGGATGAAATCGAGAGCGGCGGAATTGATGCAGTAGCGCAGTCTCGTGGGAGCGGGGCCGTCATCGAATACGTGGCCGAGATGCGATTTGCCAGGGATGGAGCGCACTTCGATGCGGGTCGTGCCGAAGGACTTGTCCTTGACTTCCTCGATGACATCTTTCGTGATCGGCTTGGTAAAGCTGGGCCAGCCAGTGCCGGAATCGAACTTGTCTTTGGAGCTGAACAAGGGCTTGCCTGAAACGATGCAGACATAGACACCAGGTTTTTTGTTGTCGTGAAAGGCATTGCGGAATGCGGGTTCGGTGCCGTTTTCCATGGTGACGCTATATTGGATCGATGTGAGTTTTTTCTTCAGTTCGATTTTCTTTTCCGCGCTGGGAGCACTATGGACAGCGCCCTCGGCAGCCGTGGCAGAAGGGCGGAGAAACATCCATGCGGCGATGATGCCGA
>JAIYDP010000140.1 GCA_027487435.1 Verrucomicrobiaceae bacterium
AACGCCGTGAGGCGTTTGATTGCGCCCGCGATTGCTGACGCACCCTCCGCATGTACCCAGCCATCTGAGGAATGAGTCCCCTTGACGGCCCATTTGCCATTGAGGTTCAAGGACGACATCGCCGTAAGGCCGCTGATTGCCTCCGCAATCGCAGTCGCACCCTCACGCTCGATGTGGTTTCCTGAAGAGTCACACTGGCCCCGTGGTGCTCAAACCGCTGAGATCCAGCGACTTCAACGCCGTGAGGCGTTTGATTGCGCCCGCGATTGCTGACGCACCCTCGGCCATACAATCGGGCCCCTCTGAGAGATCAAATCTGATCGCCACTCGCCTTGAGGAAGAGGTTCGAGGTGGCCAATCAAAAGCATCCGTGTTGCGGTGCAATACCTTCCAAGTTCACAGTCGAGCTCATCATTGGCCCCGATACCCGTTCTCTTCCAATCCAGTTGCCTGAATGGTCAACAGGAAATGAAGAAATGAGACCCGCCAAATCAAGTTCGGTCAGCTGCGATGCGGCCATCAGCCCTTTGGCCAAGGCAGTAGCCCCTTCAAGCCAAAGGTCATTATCTGACATGTCACACGGAGCACACGTCACGTTTGCAGTACTCGCTACATTTAAGGACCGCAGCGAGCTCCCCAGTTTAGCTAAAAACGTCAGCCCACAGAAAAGAATCCAAACCAGCCAAGGCCTGCGCCCCCTTCGCTCCAATGTCATTCCCTACGCACGTCAGGCATTCAACTCGCGTCATCGAGTGCATCACCTTCTATATTTAGAACCCTCAAACGAGGAAGCACATCAAGACACTTCGCCAGCTCTCGCGCACCCCAATCCCCCAACCTTAACTTCGAGTCCGACGAGAGGTCCAGCCGCTCCATCGCAGCCGCACAGCGGGGGTCCGTCAGAAGCGCCATTGCCATCCGCCACATCGCGTCTTGAGGGAGGTTCCTTGCCGCAAGCGACGTGACGCCGCGAGAGGCTGAAATGGAGTCGAGGAGGGCGTCGAAGGCTGGCGATGAGGTTCAAAACAGAGGCCCCTACAGTTCTCGTTGTGGATAGTCGTTGTTATCGATTTTAATGAGGCAAGGTCGAGATGAAGGCGATGTGACGCACTGGGGGTGCGAAGTAAAGCTGGCTTCAGGCTGCCACATGGCCGCTGCGTTGATGGCTTTCACTCCTCAAGATGATGTTTGGTTTGCGATCGGACGGCTTGGTGATGACAACCAACAGACGTTTGACGCGAGAGACATCATCGACAACCAACGGTCACATCATTTCACTACGACACCCCCAACCCTCTTCCCCAATCGAATTTTACGCCGCCCTCGGCTCCTCAACTGCCAACTTTGAGAACATGCGCGCAAACTGCCGCATGAGCACCCCCCCACCCCCTCCCCCCACCAGCGGCTGATCCTTCGCGTCCTGCACGCGCTGCTTCTTCCTCACGCGGCCCGACAGCTCCTCCACCTCCTTCGTCGCGCCGTTGAGGTCCCGCAGCTGCCCCTCCGTTAGATCGGCCCCCCCCCCCCTCCCCCTTTACTTTGCGGATGTCCTGCTGTGCCAAGTCGAGTGCGTTCGTTTCGAAATAACAATTGGCCCTGCGGAAAAGCGCTTTTAAGTTCGACGGCTGGATTTCCAACGCCTTGTTGCAGTCCTTCAGCGCGCCGCCAAAATCACCCCCCTTCTGCCGACATGCGGCGGAGTTTAACAGAAGCGGAACCTTCTGAGCCTTCACCCGCGCCTTCTCCTCCTCCTTAAGCCCCGAGTCGTATTCAAAGTGCTTCAGCGCGCGCTCGTACTTGCGCAGAGCACGACGGAATTTCGACAGCTTTGAATGAAGGGGGGGGGGGGTGAGTGTTTGATGACTAACAAACGCCCCACTTTAAAGAGGGTGTTGCCCAATTCGCGCGCCTTCTCCGCATCTTCCACCTTCTCCTCGAATTTGAGGTCGTAGCGGCTCTTCTCCTGCAACTTCAGGGCCGCGTGATGGGAGCTCACGCCATCAAAGTCGTGAAGGGTCACGTCAAAAGTCACGTCCTCATTGACGGCCAAGCCATTGATGCCCTCCTCCCCCCACGCGTAATCCGCGCGCAACGACACGATGGCATGCGCCCCCTTCTTCATCACCTCCACCGCGCGCTCCAGGCCCTCCGTCATTGAAACTAAGAGGGGGGGTCAGAACAGCGATCCCTTCGACTGCTCACTGTCGCCGAGCGCCATGACTTGCTCCGACGCAGACGCGACGACGACACCGTTTGCGGTCGTGGCGGTAAACGACACTCTGGAGTTAACAAACAAATGGAATTCGTTACGCGTCACGCTGGACCCATCTGACGGCTTCTTCCAACCGTCGCCTTCGTTGAGAAACTTGATGACAACGCCGCCGTCGTTTGTCACATCTTCGATTTTGTGCCACCCCCTCAAATCAATCAAGTACTCCGCCTCCTCGCCAGCATTTTCAAACCCCCCCCCCGCGCAGGCTGCAGCAGCGCCACTGGCTGTGACTTTGGCAACCTCCCCCTTCTTCATCGTCGCCGCCGCCAATTCAACCGCCGCAGGGAGTTCCGCAGCGCCAAGTTTAAACAATTTGTCGCCGCCACTGTCGTAAAACACCCCCCCCCCATTGGTCGCGGTGATGGTCGCGATGATTTCGTAAGGCGTCTTCGGCTTCTCCCAACCCGACCCTTCGGTCACGATGCGCTTGAGGACTGACCCGTCTTTCCCCGCGCTGACGTCGTCGACGTTCACCCACCGCGACAGCGTAATTTCGAATTCGACCTTGCCCCCCCCCCCCCCCCCCCAAGGGAAAGCCGTCTCAGCATGGACGCCGTCGACGGTGACGAGGGCTTTCTCCCCTTTTTTCATCTTCAATATCTGTGGCATCAGAATCCCAGGGGGGGGGGGCGAACCGCGTCCTCGATGACCGAGGGGAGGGTCCCTTTTCCGAGCGCCACCATGACGTCTTCGTTTAGGAGCGAAGCGAAGGGAATCCCGTCTCGACGGCCTTCATACTGAACTAGCTGGGTGAGCAGAACGCACGACTCGAGTCAAGGGGGGGGGGGGGGTACTGAAGACTTCGCTTCGCTTCGCTGGGTTCTCCCAGCCACTTCCTTGCGTGAGCGTTTTCTTCACGACGAGGTTGTCTGGGGTGATGTAGGCGATGCGGAAGAAGTCAACAAGCTCGAGGGTGTACTCCACGTCCTCGTTAGGGCCAACGAGGGGGGGTAGCCCCTCCTGACCGAAGGCGTGCTTCGCCGCCACGTTGACCGTCGCCCTCTCGCCGATGTACATTTTGCGGATCTTGGAGGGTGAGTTGAGACAAGGGAGAGGGTACAGCTTCGTCGACACCCTTGCAAATGGCTTCTGTTAGTTGTTAGAGGGTCAGGACGACCGCGACGTACTCTTGTCCAACATGAAAACGGCAGGTGAGTCTCCGCTCGCCGAGAAGACTTCGCCTCGGCTACTGCGGCCTTCATAGCGAACTGCCGAAATCAGATGGGAAAAGCATTCAAAGCGGACCGGCAACCTCAACAATGCCGACGGGTCTCTCGCTGCCCTTGCCAGCCACAACAACTTCCTTGGTCACGTCGCCGTTGAGAATCTTGTCAGAATCTTCAATTGGCTCCGAATCAGGCATAGCATCGTCCAATCCTCGTGGTTCAAGTTCTCCGTCACTGCTCATCAGGTTCTGGATTTCTCTGACAGAGAGAGAGTGATTTCTCGCTTTTAAACAGAGAAGGAGGCGTCGCTAGAATTTTCGCTGTTCGCGACGTTTATTTCTTACATCTCCCATTTGCGAGGACAAAGATCAATCAGACTTTTGCCTACTGGGGCTGCCTCCCTCATGGGCGCCACGGTTGCTCCAAAGCAGGACTCCGATCGTGTACAAAGCAGCCAGCGATGCGGTTGATGCCAACGTCACTTCCACACCCTCTGGCTTCCACCCTGCAGCCGAGAACATCGTCAAGTACGACCAGACCGTAAATTCCTGATCCATCAAAACTGCAGTGTGCACACGCACGATGATGTAAGCGACGCAGATCTTGCGCTGGACTTGAGGGGGAAGGCTGGCTCTGGCGAGGACGTAGAGCAACAAGCCGTGCTGACGCTGTCAGGCGTGGACTTTGACCGCTGGCACACCCCTAAAATGGGAGGGCCTGAATGCTGAACGGTGGAGTAGACGAGGTCTCGACAAGGCTGTGAGCGGCAGAGTAGTTGGACGTCAGTTGTCAGGTCGGTGAAGAGCTTGGGGGCGACGATGAAAGTCAGGCCGTAGAAGGAGGCGAACATCGAATGAAAGTACATGATGTTGGAGACGCGGCTCGCTTGGGACCGCAAGATGTTGATTCCGACAACGGCTGCGACGTGAGCTCAATTTTCTCGCGAGCACCAAACGTGACCCCAGAGACGACGAAAACGCTGCATACTCTTGCAGCGGATGCCTTAGCAAGCTCAGACAGCAGCAACGAGACTGCCGAGGGGGCGAAACTGTATATGAGATCTTCCATGGCCGGGCTCTGGACTAAAATGACCAGCGTCGCCGTCTTCAGACAGAGCAGCGAGAGAAGAACTGACACGACGCCAAGGGTTTTCGACACTTCGAAGTTAGAACGCATAGCGCTTCCGGGCCAGTGTCTGAATCGCCCAAAATGGATACGTACTTGACACGAAGGGAAAGACGCAATAGAAAATAAAAGCGAAATTCCACAAGGCTTCTGCATCGGCTGCGAGCTGCCCGCCTTGTCGGCGCCGCACCCCTCCCTGACGATGTTGGCGTCGATTGCTGCCCTCTGGCGCCGTCAACTTGGCAGACGTGCCCCTCACGTGCCCTCTTTTGGCGCCGCTGGGCTGGTGCCACGTGCTTCGCTTCTGTGACTTCAACGGTCCGTGCATCCAACGATTCAAAATATGTATCGTGAGGGTTGGAACTGCAAAGTGCGCGCGACTCTCTTTGCGCACACAGGGGAACCCCTTGACGTTGTCGGGAGAAGTTCAGAAAGAGTATTTCGTATTCGTTTCGCCCTGTAGCCCCCGGCCACGCCCGTGGCCTTTCGTTTGAGTGTAGCACAGTAGCACCTTCTCAACGGCCAGCAGCTTGAGGCGATCAGTCCAGCCTCATTGATTGATTCGCTTGAAATAGAGCCGAATACGCGCCCGAAACCACGCCCTTGAAATAATGCGTTTTCCCGTCGAGGCTCTCCCGCTTCCCAGACGTCGCTTCGTTGATTCAAGTCGAACACGTCGTTAACGTCAGCGCACGCCCGTTTGACTCTGTCGCGCCTTGCCGTCAAATGTACATACAGAACATCACAACACAGTCGCTAATGGCCCGTGGACGACCCAAACGCCATCTGCGTGCCGGCGTCATACGCCACATCAATCGGCCGCAGCCCCTTCTGCGACGCATCAGCTCTGAACATCATCCCATCACCTTGTTCCTCGCACTTTGACTGGCACCTGACTGCACAAGCAGGCGCACAACCGCAGGCTGACTCTCCGCCGCGGCGCGGTGCAGCGGCGTGTTCCCCTCCTGCGACATCACGTCGGTGACACCCCCCCCCCGGACGTTATTCTTTGCGTCGAAGTCACAACCTCGGGCCAAAAGAGCCCTCACGCAGTCGATGTGGCCGTTCGCAGAGGCCAAGTGCAGCGCCGTGTCATTATTCTGCTCGTTTCAGCCCCCCCCCCCCTTGCAACAGAGCGTTCTCACAGCCGTCAAAACGTTGCCATTGACGGCCTTGTCAAGAAGCGCATTGATGGCTGCAGCGTGCCCGTTCACGGCAGCGATATGGAGGGGGGTTTCCAGATTCTGTTCGCATCATGAGACCTACACAAAAAGGGGGGGGGGGTACTTTATTCCTGCTCTGTAAATCCACATTTAAAGCGGCTAAAATCTTGACGACTGTTGAGTCACCCCGTGCGCAGGCGAAGTGAGCGACATTTTCGCCGCTCTTGGCATCAGCACCCCCCCCCCCTTGGACTGACTGCAGTGACGGCATGCGCGTCTGCTCCATGCAGGAGCAACAACTTGATGACTTCTTGATGACCGCCAGAGGCTCCCCAATGCACAGGCGTCCAATTGTCCTGTTCCATCTCAGCCCAATACCCCCCCCCCCCCCCCCCC
>JAIYDP010000057.1 GCA_027487435.1 Verrucomicrobiaceae bacterium
ACAAAGGCGGCGGCGGCGGCGGCACTCTTGACGGCTCTGCAAAGCAAGGGCTTGAATGAACGCACGGCCGTGCGGGAGGTGTGGCCGCATTTTCCGGTGGAAGGCGCGACGTTTGCGCAAATGATGTCGCATCAATGTGGGCTTGCAGCATTGGATCGCAAGGTTTCAGTATGGGACTTCGCTGCGGTCATCGAGGCGGTGGAAGCGCAGAGGCCGGCGTGGTTGCCTGATGAGGGGGTGGGATATCATCCGCGCACTTTGGGATTTCTCTATGATCACTGTGTGCGCCGATTGACGGGGGTTTCGTTAGGCGAGTGGTGGTGGACAACGATCGCACAACCTGCCGGGTGGGAATTTTGGATTGGGTTGCCAGAAGCGCAGCACCATCGGGTGGCGGAGTTGATGCCGGGACGCGCGCAGCAAGGCGATGCCGAGAGTGGTTTTTACAAAGAGTTCATGAGCGAGGGAACTATGACGCGGCGGGCATTTTTGTCGCCCATGGGCTTGCATGCTGTCCAAGAAATGAATCAGCCCCAAGCATGGTCTGCGGGATTTCCTGCGATGGGTGGGATCGGGACTGCTCGGGCGTTAGCGCAATTTTATCAAGCCTGCATGGGATACGGCGAGGGTGTGTTTGACGAATCCGTGCGCCATGCGTTACAAGAACGGCAGGTCCAAGGCGACGATTTGGTGTTGCTGCAAAAAGCAGCATTTACCTGCGGCTGTCAGATGGATCCTTGCGATGAATTTGGTAAAAAATCTCGCCAACTGTATGGTCCGGGATTTCGCGCCTTTGGGCATCCAGGAGCGGGCGGTAGCCATGCCTTCGCCGATCCCGAAAGCGGTCTTAGCTTTGCTTATGTCATGAACCAAATGTCGTTGAGTGTGATGCCTGGCCCGCGCAGTCAGAGAATGGTTGCGGCTTTGTTCGGCGAATCATTCAAATAACTCGGCGTAGTGCTTTTTCGCTAGCGATTCGCTCATGGATAAAATGTCCGAGCTGAATCTCGCTTTTAACGCATCGTCCGCCATGACCGAACACTCGGCGTAAGACAGGCTGCGAATGGCTTTTCTAACCGAAGATACTTGCTGCGGGCCGACGGAAAGCTCTTCAATGCCCAAACCGATGAGCAAGGGGGTTAGCTTAATATCACCAGCCATTTCGCCGCAAACTCCCGTCCAAATGCCTTCCTGTGCTGCCGCTGTGACGGTGCGATGAATCAAACGCACCACTGCTGGGTGGGTGGGCCGATACAAGTCCGCGACGTAAGGATTTACCCGATCCACCGCGCAGGTGTATTGAATCAAATCGTTGGTCCCGATTGAGAAAAAATCGACTTCCTTAGCTAACAAATCGGCAATGATGGCAGCTGAGGGAACCTCGATCATCGCGCCAACTTGAATATGTGGATCGAAGGGGATCGATTCTTGATGGAGCTCATCCATGCATCGTTGCAAGACCTCACGCGCCCGGATCACATCACTCAGCCCTGATACGAGCGGAAACATCAAAGCGACTTTCCCGTGGGCAGAGGCTCGCAAGGCAGCTCGCAATTGAGGTTTGAAAATTTCTGGTCGATCCAAGGATACACGAATGCCGCGCCATCCTAAAAACGGATTTGGCTCTGGAGCATCGAGCCGTTCGGCGGGCAATTTGTCGCCTCCCGAATCTAGGGTTCTGATGATCACTGGATGTGGTGCAGTTGCTCGGGTAATTTCTTGATAGGCTTGGTATTGCTCGTCCTCTCCTGGGAGAATTTCTTGCCCTTCTTTGAGGAGCAGAAACTCTGTGCGATAGAGGCCGATTCCGGCTGCACCAGACTTTTTCAATGCGGGTAATTCTTCCAGCAATCCAATGTTTGCTGATAACGTGATGCTTCTCCCATCTTTGGTCTCCGAAACCGCATCGCGCAAGGACTCTAAGGCATTACGAGCGATTTTTTTCTTCTCTTCGATCTTTCGATAAATGGCTAGCGTTTCTTCGCTAGGATGGAGGATCAATTTTCCAGAATACCCATCAAGAATGGCAGGTGTAAGCGTTTGGATTTCGATGACGGATTCTTCCAGATCAACTACGGCGGGAATCCCTAACGACCGTGCAATGATCGCTGTGTGGGAGTTGATGCTGCCCATTTCCGTGGCAAAGCCGAGGACCAGATCGCGATCCATGGTGGCCGTGTCCGAAGGATTCAAATCAAACGCCACCAAAATGTGTCGATCTTCCGGGCGATGATGGCTAACGATTTTCACCGAATCAAACGATTGTAAAACGCGTTGGCACACATCTTCAATGTCGGCGGTGCGTTCGCGCAAATATACGTCGTGAATGCGGCGCATTGCCTCCAAGAAATTCTGCATCACGGCATAGAAACAAAACTCTGCATTCTGCCGCCGATCATCAATGGCATCATGCACACGTTTGAGCAAAAGATGGTCTTCGAGCACCATGATGTGGGCCTCGAAAATCCTCGCTTCCTCGGTCGAGGTCATCTCCTCCAGTTTGATTTGTATCTCATTGAGTTGCTGTTTCGCAGCGTGCAGCGCATCATCAAATCGACGATGTTCTTGAGGAAGGTCCGACTCCTCAATTTCATAGACCTCAGGGGCGGCAAAGCCACGAGCTGAAACATGCAAGGGGCCAATGGAAATCCCTGGCGAAATGGCGATGCCCTGTATGACTCGCTCTGGTTTTTCCGTTACTGTATGCACGATGCGCAATTAGAGAAGTTGATTCGCATCTGTCAAGAACTAGCCATGCCAGCGAACAGGTGATTCGAATTTTATCACAATTTTGTAGTGGCGGAATGGCATAGAAAAGGATGGAATGCGCCCCGTGAAGCAAATTTGGGACATCGCCATCAGCCCTACGTGCCTTCCAGCTACGTTGCTGCTGGCGGGCACGATCGTGTACTGGATCATTGGTCTCGTAGGTCTCGCGGGCGATGGTTTTGATGTGGACACCGATGACGGTAGCGCGGCAGAAGCTAATTCAGATGGCGTCATCTCAGAAATCACAAGTCTCACGCTTCGCCTTCTCAATGCAAAAGGCATACCCTTTATGCTCGTGATGTCCATTCTCTCCATCTACCTCTGGGGCGGCATGGTTTTTGGCATCATGAATCTCCCGACGCAGTTGCCACTCTATCCCCTGATTCTAACGGGCGGGTCGGCAACGTTGGCGATCGTTCTCACTTCGCTTACTGCCATTCCACTGAAACCTCTATTTGCTAAGCTCAAGCTTGAGGATGCCCCGCTGGTTCCGATCGTTGGGCGCGTGGGCGTCGTGCGTAGCAATGAAATCACCAGCTCCTTTGGCCAAGTGGAAGTTCCTGACAAACATGGCCCGATGCTCATCAATGCACACCTGAGCGAGGGTCATGAGCCTCTTGCGAAAAACGCCTCTGTTCTCATCATTTCTCTCGATCAAGAAAAACTCGTCTATACCGTCTGCTCTACCGAATCTCCCTAACGTAAAATACATATCATGCAAACATACCACAATATATTGGCCTTCGACCCGATAAGCCTACCCGCTCTGATCATCGGTTTGGTCATTTTCGCCGTCATCGCTGCCTCCCTCATGCTCGCGATGTTTTACCGTAAAGCCTCTCGAGGCGTTGCGTTAATACGATCTGGAATGAATGGTACCAAGGTGAGCTTCAACGGCATCACAATCATCCCTGTGTTTCAACAAATGGAAAAAATGGACATCTCGGTCAAGCGAATCGAGGTGGATCGCACGGGAAAAAATGGCCTCATCTGCCGCGATAACATACGTGCTGATATCAAAGTGGTCTTCTTTGTTCGCGTCAATCAAACCGAAGAGGATGTGCTGCGCGTTGCGCAAGCTGTGGGATGTGAACGCGCTTCTAGCGAGCAGGCTATCCGCGAGCTCTTCGATGCGAAGTTTTCTGAAGGCTTAAAAACCGTTGGCAAACGTTTTGATTTCACCCAGCTCTACGAAGATCGCGACAAGTTCCGCGATGAAATCCTCAAAGTCATCGGCACCGACCTCAACGGCTTCGTTCTCGAGGATGCCGCCATCGATTACCTCGAACAAACCCCCATTGAAATGCTTGATCCCGACAACATTCTCGATGCCGAGGGTATCAAAAAAATCACCGAGCTCACCGCTACGCAGGCCAAGCTCTCCAATAGCATTCAGCGCGATAAAGAACGTGTGATCAAACAACAAGACGTCGAAGCTCGCGAGGCTGTTTTAGAACTCGAACGCCAACTTGCCGAGACTGTAGCGAAGCAAAAACGCGAAGTTGAGAGCGTCGAGGCACGTGCCATCGCAGACGCTAGCAAGGTGAAAGATGAAGAGCGACGTAAATCCGAGCAAGCCCGCATCGCAGCTGATGAGGAAATTGAAATCGCCACACAAAACAAAGAACGCCAAGTGCTCGTGGCTCTGCGAAACAAGGAGCGCACCGATGTTGTCGAACAAGAACGCGTCAAACGAGATCAAATGCTCGAGTCCATCGAACGTGAGCGCGTCACCAGCCTCAAGGAGATCGAAAAAGAGAAAGCTCTGGAAGTAGAGAAAAAAGCCATCCAAGATGTCATCAAGGAGCGCGTCGCTGTCGAAAAACTCGTTGTCATCGAGCAGCAACTGATCAAGGACACCGAGGCATTCGCCACTGCTGATCGCGAGAAAAAAGTCATCGTCACCTTAGCTGAAGCAAAGGCTCAGGAACAAATGGTGACCAAAGTCAAAGATGCCGAAGCCACCCAAGAAGCCGCTCGTTTGGCATCGGATCAAGAGCTTTATACCCGCGTCAAAATCGCTGAAGGTGACAAGAGAGCTGCCGAACTCAAGGCCGAGCAAGTTCTTGTCAGTTCCAATGCTGAACAAACCTCCTCAGAGAAAATTTCGAACGCGAAGAAAATGCTCGCCGAGGCGATTGTCAAAGAAACAGCCGCACCTGGAATGGGCGAAGCCGAAGTGGAGATGGCCAAAGCGACAGCCTTGGAAAAACGTGGACTCATCGAAGTCGAGCTCTTGCGCCAGCGCCTCACGGCCGATGCCGAAGGTATCACCAAGAAAGCCGAGGCCATGAAACTTCTCGAAGAAGCCGGCAAAGATCACGAGGAATTCAAACTCCGCCTCGAAAAAGAAAAAGACGTCGAACTCGCTCAGATCAATGTGCAAGCGAGCATCGCCGCAGCTCAAGCTGGCGTGCTAGGCGAAGCGATGAAATCCGCCAAGATCGAAATCATCGGCGGCGAAGCGCAGTTCTTCGACCGCATCGCCAACGCCGTTTCTGCAGGCCGCGCCGTGGATCGCGCTGTGGAAAACAGCCGTGTGCTCAGCGATGTGAAAGAGACCTTCTTCAATGGCGATCCCGAATTTTTCAAAGCGCAACTCAAGCAATGGGCTGGCCAATTTGGCATCACTTCCGATGACGTGAAAAACTACACCGTCAGTGGTATCCTCGGCAAACTCCTGCTCGATGCGAGTGGCGATACTCGCTCGAAAATCATCAGCCTGCTTGGCATGGCCGATCGTCATGGTCTCGCCGATACGAAAGCGGTGAAAATTCTCGAAGGCTGATTTTCCTGATCCTTCCTACGATGCAGATCCAGCTCTGAATTTCACCTATCATCCATGGCCGAAGACCTGAAACAACTCGAAGGCGGCGCGTACGAAGTCATACGCGCTCGCCTTGAGAAACACGGACAAGATCTCACCGCCCGCCTTGAGCGTCTTAACACCCGCCGCCTCGAGGTCTTCGGTGGCGTGGAAACCAAGCTGCTCGCTACTGAGCGCGTCGCCACCGAGCACAACTGCACCGCCCGCGACCTCGTCGCCATCGGCCCTAACAGATTTCTCTTCGGCTACAACATCCAGTTCGGCCTCAAGCAAACCACCGAGGTGCGCGATGTCTTTGCCGTCTATGATTTCGATGCCGAAAAAAATACTTTCCGCCCCGTCACCGATAGCACCGTTGATACGGATCCGCACTTTCTTGCAGATTTCCGCTACCTCTACAAATTCTATCGTGATACCGTTTTTAAGAAATTCCTCATCAGTGGTCCACACCTTTACATGGCCATGCGCGCGGGCAAGACGCTCGATGACATCAAGGTCTTCAAGTGGAAAATCAACGGCGACGGTACGCTGCAATATCTAGGTAATCGATTCGACCACGAGTACGTCTATCCCCCCCAACACGAGTTCACTTGGAAACGCGCCCATCGCGACATGCAGCGCGGCGGCGTTCATCCGCACATTTCCATTGAGGATAAAATGTTCATCGAGACCATCGGTGGCGACCTCACCATCAAGGTTGAGGATAATACCGAGACCGGAATGGGCATATACAGCGAGCCTGTCACCGATGCCGATCAAACACTCGACGACGCAGAGATTTTCTACGCCACCGTCGGATCGCTGATTCTCCTCAAGGTTCTCCCTTACCGCGAACAACTCCACCGCTATCTGATCTTCCATCAGAAAACCAAAACGGTGCAGCGCATCGATGCCATCGGCTCTTCTTGTGTGCTGCTTCCCGATGACCAAGGTGTCATCTTTGCCAACGGCTACTGCCTACAAACCGGCGAATGCAAAACCTTTGACCACGGCATCGATAGCTTACGTTTCGAGCGCCGTATCATCTCAGCCAATGGCGAAGACGTGCTGTTCGTCTTCTACAAACGCGAACTCGGCGAATACGTGCTACTCGCCTACAATCGCATCAGCCAAGCCGTCGATACTCCAATCATTTGCGCTGGCTCCTCGATGTTTGCCGACGGGACCTTGGTCTATTTCAAAGGCAGTCAAGAAGCGCAAAAATATCATTCTTTACAAATTTGGCGCACACCATTTTTCGATGATGCTTATGCCATTCGCACGGCGAAAAACCAAGAAGACATCCTTTTCAAAATCGGCAATCCTGTCCTCGTTCGCGGCATGGCTGAGTGCCGTGAAGTTCTTTCCCTACTCGCCAAAGACGATAGCTTTTCTGGCCTCTACGTCGATCTGCTAAAAAAATCCGGCGACCTGCTCGACGCGCATTTCTGGATCTCGTCGCCCGATTGCGAAGACCTTGCGGCCCCTCTCAAGGAAGTCAAAAAAGCTGCGCAGTCCGCCATCAGCGAGTTTGAAAAAGTCGTCGCCCTGCGCGAGGCCGCCAAGCAGCGCATGTCCATCGTTGGCACTGCGGTGGAAAAAATGGTCTCCACCTCCAAGACCACCATTTCTGACAATCTCGCCGACTACGTGCATCTGCTCTCCGGCATGCGCAAGCTGCGCGGCGAAATCATCAGCCTACGCGAAGTCCGCCACACCGATCCCACCTTCATCGCCGATTGCGAAAAACGCATCATCGAAGCGAGCGACCTCATCTCGGAAAAAACCATCACCTTTCTTGGCACGGAAAAAGCTCTCTCTGGCTATGCCAAAACCATCAACGAGCAAGAAGGCGGCGTGCCCACCATCAAGGGCAGCGTCGATGCCGACAATTCGCTCAAGATTCTCGATGACTCCGCCGCCGAGTTGGAAATGCTCATCGATGTCGTTGGCGGTCTGAAAATCAAAGACCCCGCCCAGACCACCGCGCTTGTCGAAAGCATCACCACGCTCTACGCTCGTCTCAATGGTGTTCGCGGGGCAATCCGCAACAAGCGCAAGGAACTCACCCGCGGCGAAGCTCAGGCGGAATTCATCGCTCGCATCAATTTGTTAGGCCAAGCCATGGCCAATCATCTCGACCTCGCCGACACTCCGCAGAAGTGCGATGAAGCATTGACCAAGCTGATGGTCACCGTCGAGGAACTCGAAGGGAAATTCAGCGAGTTTGATGAATACGTTGAACAACTTTCTATCCGCCGCGAGGAAATTTATTCCGCGTTCGATGGTCGCCGCGCGCAGCTCCTTGACTCGCGCAACCGCCGCGCCAATGGACTGCTCAAATCCGCCGAACGCATCCTCAATGGGGTCAAATCCCGCGTCGCTACTTTTTCCGAGCAAGAGGAAATCCAGGGCTACTTCGCTGGCGATCTGATGATCGAAAAGCTGCGCGAAATCATCACTGAGCTGCAATCCCTTGGCGATACAGTCAAAGCCGACGACGTGCAAACTCGCCTGAAAACCTTGCGCGAGGACAGCGTTCGCCAACTCAAAGACAAGCGCGAGCTTTTCGCCGATGGCGGCAACAACATCCAATTCGGCAAACACAAATTCAGCGTCAACCAGCAAGCACTGGAACTCAGCATCGTCCCGCACAATGGCGAAATGGCCTTCCATTTGTCTGGCACGAAATTTTTTGAACCCCTCAACGACCCCGCCTTCGATAGCTATCGCGACCTCTGGGAGCGCGAAGTGGCCAGTGAAAGCGCTACTGTTTATCGTGCCGAATACCTCGCCTGGCGCGCCCTCGAACGCGACCCACACGACCTGCAAAAATCCATCGCCGCACTGATTCAAGAGCACCCCAGCGAGGCCTACACCAAGGGCATTCATGATGTCGATGCCCTCGCCATCACCCAAGCCATCGCCCCAGTGCGCGATGCTCTAGGCTACGCCGCCCACGGTCCAGACACCCGCGCCCTCGCCATGCTGTTTTGGCACGCATGGGAGAAACGCCCTCTCATGGAAAAGCGCCTCCATGCCCTGCGCGCGTCCTTTTCGTTAGGACAAATGGCGGAGGGCCGACACGACATCGAAGGCGAAATGGAACTCGCCATCATCGAGTTCCTCAAGCACTCGGAGGCTGCCCACATCGCTGCCACCTGCTGCGGCGAGGCCGCTCACACCCGCGCCCCATCTGCTGCCAAGTTCCTCTTCGACTCTCTCCTCACCGACAAACCCTTCGTCACCAGTCGCGAAGCAGAGGATCGCCTCAAGGCCTTTGACCTCGCCCTCATCGAAAAAAATCTCGATACCACCCTCGCCAACATCCTGCTCTCCTACGCGCAAGACCCCTCTACCGCTTTCCAAATCCTCATCGATTGGTTCCAAGCTGCGCTCACCCTGCAGGATGCGAGCAGCATCAACACCACTCCGCCCTTCGCCTGGCTCGCCGAAGCCGCCGCCCACAAGCTCACCAACCCCCATGACAGCCGCCACGTCGTCAACGTCGCTACCGCCATCCGCGTGGAAAAATTGTTAGGCAGTCACCCGCTCATCGTCGATTCCATCTACCAAGGCGAATACCACGCCATCAGCCGTCGCTTGGAAAAATTCCGCCGCGATGACGTGCCGCGCTACCAAGAATACACCCGCCTCAAACATCAACTCGTCTCCGCCAAGCGCGATACCCTGCGGCTCGATACCTTCAAGCCGCGCGTCATGAGTTCCTTCGTCCGCAATCGCCTCATCGACGAAGTCTATCTCCCCATCATCGGCGACAACCTCGCCAAACAACTCGGCTCTGTGGGCGACCAAACCCGCACCGACCGCATGGGCCTGTTGCTCCTCATTTCGCCTCCCGGCTACGGCAAGACCACTCTCGTCGAATACGTCGCCGACCGTCTCGGCCTCACCTACATCAAAATCAACGGCCCTGCCCTCGGCACCCGCGTGCTCTCGCTCGATCCCGCAGAGGCTCCTAACGCCGCCGCGCGCGAGGAAATCGAACGCCTCAACCTCGCCCTCGAAATGGGCGACAACATCATGATCGTCATCGACGACATCCAGCACACCGATCCCGAATTTTTGCAAAAATTCATCAGCCTCTGCGATGGTCAGCGCAAGATCGAAGGCGTCTTCCGTGGCAAAGCAAAAACCTACGACCTACGCGGCAGAAAAGTTTGCGTCGTCATGGCCGGGAATCCCTACACCGAGCACGGCGGCAAATTTCAGATCCCCGACATGCTCGCCAACCGCGCCGATACCTACAACCTCGGCGACATCCTCGGCGGTCATGGCGAAGCCTTCAAGGCCAGCTACATCGAGAACTGCCTCACCTCCAACTCCATCCTTTCCAAGCTCGCCTCGCGTTCCCCCAAGGACATCCACATCCTCATGCGCGTCGCCGCCACCGGCAGTCGCGAAGGTGCCGACTTCGAGGGCAACTACACGCCAGCGGAAATCGAAGACATGCTCGCCGTCACCAAGCACCTGCTGCGCGTGCGCGAAGTCATCAGCCGCGTCAACGAAGAATACATCCGCAGTGCCGCCCAAGAAGAAAACTACCGCACCGAGCCGTCCTTCCGCCTCCAAGGCTCCTACCGCAACATGAATCGCATCGCGGAAAAAATCCTCCCACTCATGACGCCCGAAGAAATCGAGCAAGTCCTCATGGATCACTACCGCGGCGAATCACAAAACCTCACCACCGCCGCCGAGGCAAACATGCTCAAGCTCCGCGAAATGCTCGGCACCATCAGCCCCGATGAGCAAGCCCGCTGGACACAAATCAAAAAAGACTTCGGCAAAAACAAACTGCTCGGCGGCAGCGGCGAAAACGATCCCGTTGCCCGAGTTGTCGCCCAAATGAGCCAATTCACCGACGGTCTCGATGCCATCCGCGATGGAATCAGCAAAGCCGGCGAAGCCTACGCCCGCCCCCAATCCCTCGCCGATGCCACCGTCGCCCAACTGCAATCCATCATTGCCGGCCTGCGCGCCGTCCCCGTCGCCGTAGAAATCAAAGTCGTCCCCGTCGAAGCCCCCTCACCCCAACAACTCCCCGTGGACATCAAGCCCACCGTAGAGCAAAACGAGTAGGGCAGGCTTCCAGCATGCCTCTCACAAAACCTCCTGCTCACCTACCCGCGCCTACCTTATACCTGGATCAAAAAAATCACGGCAAAGCATGGAAAAGGAATGTGTCGAATATTTTGAAGTCCGCTTGATTCAAGGTGAGTATTTCTCGGATGCCTACCGACCACCAAGTGGCGGCAATCTGCGTGTCGAGCAGACGCTTCCGTCCCAAGTGGTGCTGCTCTAGCCAAACCAACCATTGCCGATGCGCGGCGATGTCGGTGGGGATGATCACAAACTCTTCGGCTTCGCTCCAAAATGTCGCCCATGTGAGGGCTTCGGCCATAGTCAATGGATTCTCGAAACGCTTTGGATCAGTGATCACATGCACGAATTCGGCGAGAATTCCTGAGGTCAAGGCCAGACGGCGACCTGCCTGCAGGAACTGTTCCAAGCGCTCTCTCACCTTGTCATGCACTGGATGCTCCGGAATGACGAAGGCGACTAAAATGTTGGTATCGATCCCGATCATGCGCCGCGCTCCATGAAATCATCGGCACGGGAATCGAGTTTTTCGCGGGAAACAAGAACCTTACCCACGCTCCGCAATGGTGGGGGCTGGCGAAGTGTGGATCTTTGTTCGCGATAACCAAAGAGCGATGACTCCAAGGCAAGAATCGCCTCTTGATTCAGTGAACGCTTATTCCGCTTCGCACACTCCTTGAGCGAACGATGGATTTCTGGCGGCACGTTTTTCAGTGTAATCGTTGTTCCATTCACAAAAAAACCATAACGCATGCGTTACGGATGTCAATCAGGATGTTTCGGCAACTGGTAAGCGCGTATTCTCCCAAAAATCCAGAATCTTCCTAGCAGCACCCAAGGTGTGAAATATGACAGCCCAACGGCAACGCCCTGCGTAAAATCCCTCGTGAAATACGTAGGAAAAGAAAAACTTTCCCTCTCGCTATAACCATTCTTCTTGACGGCACGGCACGGAATCGCAAGGGTGTGACGGTCATTCACGCCATTTTGGCCATACCTTTTTCCCATGTTCGAACAAGTCTTCAAAAACATCGACGACATCCTGCACAAGGATGCCGGTTGCACCAGCGAGCTGGATTACACCGAGCAATCCTCCTGGCTGCTGTTCCTGAAATACCTCGATGGCCTGGAGCGCGATAAGGCCTCCATCGCCGCGCTGGAGGGGAAAAGCTACAACCACATCCTCGAGCCCGCCTACCGCTGGTCCACCTGGGCTGCTCCGAAAGATGCTGCGGGAAAGATCGATCACAATGCCGCGCTCACCGGCGATGACCTGTGCGAGTTCGTCAATACGCGGCTCTTTCCCTACCTCCACGGCTTCAAGCAGCGCGCCGCGGGGCCGGATACCATCGAATACAAGATCGGTGAGATTTTCGGCGAAATTAAGAATCGGATTCAGAGCGGTTACAATCTGCGCGAAGTGATCGACCGCGTGGACGAGCTGAAATTCGGCTCACAGGTGGAGAAGCACGAACTTTCCCACCTCTACGAGGCGAAGATCAAGAACATGGGCAATGCCGGGCGCAATGGCGGCGAATACTACACCCCGCGCCCGCTGATCCGTGCGATGATCCGTGTGGTGAACCCGCAGCTCGGCGAGACGATTTACGACGGCGCCTGCGGCTCCACGGGCTTCCTCTGTGAGGCCTTCGATTTCCTCAAAGCCTCCGCCCCGCTCACCACCAAGGACCTCGATACGCTCCAGACCAAGACCTTTTACGGCAAGGAAAAGAAGTCGCTCGCTTACGTCATCGGCGTGATGAACATGATCCTCCACGGCATCGAGGCACCGAACATCATCCACACCAATACCCTCACGGAAAACCTCGCCGACATCCAGGAAAAGGACCGCTACCACATCGTGCTGGCGAATCCTCCCTTCGGCGGCAAGGAGCGACCGGAGGTGCAGCAAAACTTCCCCATCCGCACCGGCGAGACGGCGTTTCTGTTCCTCCAGCATTTCATCAAGATTCTCAAAGCGGGCGGTCGAGGGGCTATTGTCATCAAGAACACCTTTCTTAGCAATACCGACAACGCCTCGGTGAGTTTGCGCAAACTGTTGTTAGAGAGCTGCAATCTGCACACCGTGCTCGATTGCCCGGGCGGCACCTTCCAGGGCGCGGGCGTGAAGACCGTGGTGCTGTTTTTCGACAAAGGCGCGCCGACGCGCAAGGTCTGGTTCTATCAGCTCGATCCCGGTCGCAATCTGGGCAAGACCAACCCCCTCAATGATGCCGACCTCAGTGACTTCATCGAGCGGCAAAAGGACTTCGCGGACTCGGCGAAGAGCTGGAGCGTGGACGTGAAGGACATCGACAAAAAAACCTACGACCTCTCCGTCAAGAACGCCAACGGTGCGGAAGAAGTGAAACACCGCAGCCCGCAGGAAATCATGGAAGAAATCGCCGCGCTGGATCAGGAGAGCGCGGAGGTGTTGGGGAACATCAAGAAATTGTTGGCATGAAGAAGGCAGGAATTAGGGAAATGAATGGTGCGCAAGCCGTCTTGAGCGCCAACGGCGCGGCAACATACCAGACCGGGGTGAAGCCCCGGGTTGCGGAGTCCCCATGGATTCGAGGGCTGAAGGCCCGCCCCATGCGTCCCGTGAATGGAACGGGCTTTCAGCCCTCCCTCTCTGTGCGACGGGTGACCCAGGGCGTTGCCCTGGGCTGGTATCGCGGTGGGGCCTTGCCCCTAAAGAAAGGAAGACAGATGAAAAAAGAAGCCGTTAGGGAAATGAATGGTGCGCAA
>JAIYDP010000017.1 GCA_027487435.1 Verrucomicrobiaceae bacterium
CAGGATATCCCGAATGTTGAACGACCCCGCGGCACACCAAATCCAGTGGAACATCATAGGCGAAATCTACAAACAGCGACGGCTCCAACAGCACAACGCCCACGACGACGACGACGCGATCCCGCATGAAGCGCCCCCTGTCCCGCCTCCGTTCCAAAATCATGGCCTTGCTTTTAAATCAAACATTTTGGTTAACAGGTCCGTAAATAACGTCTTAGTGCATTGGGAATGCTCTCAGAAAAACATCAACCAAGTTCACTTAGGACTAAATTCAAGTGGTTCCATATTTTGGCCTCAGCGTTTCGTCACCACTTCGACCGTGGTTTGACGACGATTCACCCAATAAGGGAGTTTCTTCAACCTCTACCAAGTGCTCCACAAAATCAAGTCCAAGTTCCTGTCCAATCAAACCTCGTCATGCCAGTCTCACCTCTTCTGCTGGAGTGACCCTGATATCACCAAATTTGCCGAGAATCCACACGATAGCAACGGTCATCACTCCACTCCAAACAATGGCAACAGTCACACCGATTGCTTGTGCACCCAGAAGGTTCGACCCTCCATAGAAAAGCCCATTTGACGCCTGAACATGTCAGATTCTGTTCGTTCGATGGCATTGTTACATCAGGATTCACGTCCTTCGCAGAGAAGAAGCCAATGGCAAGTGAGCCTATCACCCCGGTGATGCCATGAACTGACGAGACCTTCATCATTATGTATATCACAAACAAACTCCAATACGTCAAGTGCATCGTCAATGACAAGAGTCCGCTCGTGCATCAAGTAGCAACCCCAATAACTTCCAAGACCTCCCAAGAGGCCGATAGTCGCCGCACCGTACACATGCACGTATCCGCTTGCTGGAGTAATCGCAGCCAGGCCCTACACGATATGAGACAATTGAAATGAGAACAGATACTGCAACAACTCCGTTCATTGCTGCAACAGCAGAAGGACGATGCCTTACTGCAGCAAGAACAGTCCAAGTAACTCCACAGACAGTTGCTGCAACTTGGGTATTCACGATTGTGTGAACTGCAACTGGACCCATCGACAGTGCAGAGCCGGCGTTAAAGCCGAACCAGCCAAGCCACAGAAACGCAGAACCCACAGACGCAAGGGGTAGATTAGAGTAAGGTAGATGAGACGGATGCCCATGGGTCAGCCCCGCCCTTGGACCCAGCGCGTGAGCTGCAGCAAGAGAAGCGATTCCAGCAGACGCATGAATCACGATACCACCTGCAAAATCAAGCACTCCAAGTCTCGCAAGAAAGCCATTTGGATTGAATATCCATCTTGCAAGCGGATAGTAAACAACTAGTTCCCAAAGTACCATGAGCGCGACGACAAAGCGGAACTTCATACGCTCCGCAACTGCCCCGGTGAGTAGTAAGGGTGTAATTGCAGCAAACATCATCTGAAACAAAGCAAACGACGCTTCTGACACATTATGTCCAAGAAAGCATCCACTCCAGCGAAGATTCAAAAAGAAGCTGCGCGAAAAATCACCCACGATTGGGTTTTCTCCAGAAAACGTAAGCGAATAGCCGACCGAGTACCACATAAACGAAAGTAGCGATACACCAGCAAGAACTTGGGTAATTATAGAGTTTAGATTCTTGCTCTGAAGAAGACCAGCTTCGAAAAAGGCGAGGCCAGGAATCATGCCCAATACCAGAATTGTGGACATGGATAGCCACACTGTGTCAGCCATGTTGGAAGCGCATGCAATCGGTGTAGACAATGCAGTGGCATTGAGAGATAGGGCAGTCGACATACCACGACTTTCTGCTTGCACTAAAACTGTTTTGACTTGACCTGAACTAAAATGACTTGACTTTGACCGTGGAGTGCCTTTGATCACCTTATTTATTTATTGCAGATTAGCCTTAAGCCCAAAAGAGTACACAAAATGAAACATGCCGCAAAACCAGATGGGATCAGAACACGTCATTCTAAACAATAATATTCTTGGGAATATGGGAAATGTTGTGCAGGTTTGCAGCCGAACGTCTGAGGATACATGCGCCGATTATCTTAGTTACGACATTGTCAGGTCATGGGAGTTTGAAGCTGCCATAGAAGAAGCTGTACGTTTTCCTAGCATAGAGCAGTCGCGCCCTCCTCGGCCTGATTCCGTGATATTGTTCTCGGATTTGTCTGATTTCGACAAAATTATGGGTTTGGTTACTCTTGCAAGGTCCACAAGAGCGTTGAAAGCTTTTTGTGCCCTTGTTTTTTCTCCTCATGTACCGTCTGAAGTAGTGGTCAAATTTGTTCGAACAATTGGAACCGACATTCTGCTTTTCAAAGGGAAAGTCCCAACAAAGAGCATCTCTCCACTTGCATCCACGCATTCTCCATTGGTGTCTCTGACTGACTTCGACGAGACACATGAATGCCAAATCCGGGACGTTGATGATGCTAAAACTATTTTGGGCTCGCTCGGACCTTTTTCGGCACTCTGTTGTGGGCCTCTTACTGACGTTGTTTATTGCTCTTCGTTTCTCCACATTTCTGAGGTTATCTTTGCTCCTTCTGCCCTCATTCGGAACGTTCCGTCTTCACCTTCGGAACTGAAAGTTGACAATGAAAAAATAATAATTTTTGTACCTCCCGTGCAAGAATTTCTCGATGATGTGGAGGCTGCATGGGTCGCCTTTCGGCAGTTCAAAACAATAAGAGTGTTTCCAACACTGCCGATTGACCAAAGGATCCCAACTGCTCTGGCCCGCTCTCTTCTATCAGCTGTTGATTCGGTGCAGATCCCTGCTAAATACCTGACTCCGTAGTGCTCCATTGATGATTGTCCTCTTGGGAAGGATCTGTATTTGGTAGGGAAAGTATGCAATGAGTTTTTAACGACAACGTTACATCAAAATTTTAATCAAGGGTCAAGCAATGCAGAGGATGAGGGTGAATTTGTCGAATCCAATTCGATTAGTATGTCTCGTTTTGACAAATTGGAATTAGTTTCGTACCCCATTGCCCTCAATTGCTGTGTGGCTGCCGTTGACGCTCTCCGCTCTCACAGTTGGTCTATGTGCCGGGGCACAATTGTTGTTGATGTCCGTGACGGTAGTGCAAGATTTATTGTTGATCCAAGAGGAGGGCGTCATCATGTTTCGGTTTCAACTAAGGAATCCATGACACCCTTTTTGGAAGGCCTTCTGTCCTTCATTTTGTAGGTTCTGGTCAACTGAAATGTACAAGAAAACAGTTCACTGGACTGCTGCAGCGGCCATAAGGAAGCTACTGTTAAGGCAACTTCAACACTGAATAAAGGAGCAAGGACATCTCCGTTGCTGACATGCGGCGAAGGACGAGGCCGCACTCGCCGACGCCGTTGCGATCGTGCAAGCTCCCCGACCGAGCCAAGGCTCGTCGGTAGAGCCGTTTGGGAAGATTTGACCATGAAGTTGATGTATCCTCATAAAGAGAGAGACGCGATGGAGAGGATGACCGTTGAGAGTCAACCGAACGAATGAAATTATCCATGAACTGCAAACTGCAATCGCCGCTCGATGGCTTTCTGGCGCTGGATATTGCGATTGGAGAAGTCGTCCGAAGAAAGAGCGGCCCCAAACACTCCCGGCATAAGTGGCATAAGACCGCGCTGCAATTCTCCGGGCAACTTCCCATTCGACATTTTGACATCGACTTGTACCATTGTCGAATGTTCTGGGACTCTACTTGTTTCAAAAGGTGCGCTCTCAGCAGAAGAGGCCGCATTTTGCGATAATAGAGCCGGGCGCAGTGGTCGCACGGACACAGAAAGCTCAAAGATTTCTTTTCTTTCCGCCGAGCCGCTCTTTGAGATGGATCGGTCACTGTCACGAGACGAGTAGAATGGAGACTGCGGACGAGAGGGCGTCCTTATCGGAGAGGGTGGACGTACATGAGGATTCGGATGCTGAGAGAGTTGGAGTGGGACATGCTTATCAGTAATGTCTGCTGTTGAGCGATGAGGATCCTTCATCGTAGCACTCAGAGGGCGAATGGCCAGAGCTTTGGATGAGTCCATTTCATCGGAAGAAACGGTCTTCATCGATGCCGACGTTGGCCGGGAATTGAGCGCAGTAGAACGAAGAGACGCAGAGTACGGGCGAGCGGATGGAGGGTCATATTCTAGAAAATAAATTTTGCAATCGAAAACAAACCTCTCATCAGCGGTGCGCTCTGTGGTCTCCCAAAGAACCGGGCATCGATGGACTCATTGACGTCACTCTTGCGATCTCCAAGAACAGAGCGCTGAGGGACGTCGCCATATCGATTTGGAGTGTGGGCAGATTGTGGCCTCATCCTCCTCGCCCATGGCCCTACTTTTGGGGTCGCGACAAGAGATGCGTCGGTTTGGTCGACACGACGACTTCCATACTCTCGCCAATCGCTTGAATCAGCAGCAGCAGACCCATCAAACGCTAGCAAGTGGAACGGATGAAGTTCCGCAGCACCTTCGTCAACAAATCCAACGGGTGACGTGCCCCCTGTGTCATCATCAGCAATGATGCCGAGCTCTGCATCTTCTGACTCGGACCTTTCCAAAGCAGGAGGAAATTGAAAAATGTCCTTCAGAGGGATCTCAGGGGAACAAATAACATTCCCGGAGGTTGCAATCGTCGCCGGCAAACCTCTCCTGACTGACATAATCAATATTCGTGCCTCTTCGTCGTTTAAATTGACAGCGGGAGGAGGCTCAGGAGAAGGCGGCTCATAGACATCGTTTGGATCTCTCCTTGCGTCCAATTTCGACTGCATGCCTAAGAAGGGATTGGTGTTGACATTGCCTTAACAAGGGTTGACGTAATCTTGTGAACTCCGGCTACAACGCGAGAGTTGAAATATTCGCGCTTCAGTCTGCATGATGAGATTCTGAAATGAAAGCACCACGGAAGCTCGTCTCTCATTTTGCCAAGAATATGAGAATCAGTCATCTGGAGGTCTGCTTTGCTGAACACAAATATTTCGCAATCGGACACGCATACGGCCGTGTACGGCTCGGCTGAGTCCTTCAGAGTCGCCTCCTGAAAAATAAATCAAAGTAGGATGTGCATAACGTCTCCAAAGGAGCCACCGGATGGAATGACGGCGACTTCGAATTGCTCTTGTGCGTGCTCTTTCATCGGGGCACGTGCCCATTTCTTGATGTTAACATTCTTGCTGATAATTTTGGTCATTTTCTTGCGAACTTGGGCGCAGAGCGTACACGTGACCTTGCCAGCACCAACGCAATATCTGCACGCTTCCGCTGGGGCAATGTCTGCGCATTCAGAGATAATCTCATCGCCTCACACTGTCCAAAAGCTTCCTCGCAGCATCTCCTCGCAACCTCTTGGAGATGATTTCTGCTCGACGAGTCGCCAGCACTCGCGCCCTCTCATCCTCCGACATGGCGTACTTGATCATACCAGATCCATGACAGAGCGTGCAGGCCACTGTTCCGCATCCTTTACATCCTTTGCAGTTTGTCTTCTCATGTTGCTCTTGCGTCTTGAGCAAGTGGGTGATTTCTTTTTCTTTCAACAACTTCACGTCGCCTTTAATCAAAAAGTGCACCCCGCGAGGCCTGTCGCCCTGAAATAGTGAACAGAATTTGGGGGCCACGGAGACCTCGCGGATTAGCACATCCCCCTTTCGACAATTCTTGACGGTCATAATGTAGCAGAGCCGCCTCAAATCTCTGTGGGCCAAGTGCGAAAAGCAACGAATCTTGTGCAAATTCTCGACCTCAATTATTGAGAAAAATGCAAAAGGAAATCTACCTGCTGTTTCGTCGCGGATTCAAGGGCATCCTTCATGATGCGAAGGTAATCGGGCCTGCTGATTGACAACATGATTGTGGGCTCTCTTGTAATTATCGTCCCTGTTCTGCTCTCGCCACTGATAAGTGCAAGTTCCCCAAACGCGGAACCGGCCCTCATGACACCAAGACATGTTCCGTGAAGATTTGAGAGATTCACGCCAATGGGTTCTTGCACAACCTGCACAATTATCTAGCAAACTGATGTGAACCTCCAAGGCATGATGAAGGGATAAGCGAGTCACAGGGGACATAAGCTCCTCAACTGACTCTACGCCTTGCTGTTCGGCCGAATTACCGCTTTGATCTGCCCCATCGACCCTTGATGTGAGGTCCTCAGAAGAGCCGTCTTCGGGGAGTTGGTTAGAAGGTGCTGCAGAGTCCTGAGCAATTTTTCTTTGATGATATGCAACCGACCCGTTGAGCACCACATACCTGACGGCTCAGAAGGTGCAAATTCGTCTGCACCAGAGCGATCGATCATCCACGCCATCCCCTTGAGTGAAGACGACAGAAAACGCAGGAAGCACAAAGACGTCAGCGCTTTCACAACACTGCTTAAGGATATTGTAAGGAGTCTTCTCAAAAGCTTTGACACTTCTCAAAACATCCACAAGGCGCGCAGTTGTTGTAGCCGCGTGCGGATGTGGAGTTGACACTAAGTACATGACTTCATTGGCCGTGGTCACCGACAGCCCAGCGGAAGTTTGTGCTGTCCCCCCTGACTCAACAGCCCATAATGCATCGTAACGTAAAATGGCCAACTCTGTCCGATCAAGAGCAATGAGGGAGCAGGGATACTGCAACGTTAGCCACTAATGTGAGTGACACTTTTTCAATCAGTTGGCTCGAGGCGCCGTCAGCTCCAATTGTTGACCCTTTTGGAAGAATTTTTGCGAATGAAGATGCCTCTACAACTGATGCCTGGTCACCAGGCTTGTGAAAAGAGATTCCAATCCGTCCAGTCAGCATGAATGCAATGAAATCCTTGTCAGTCTCTCCTTGAACAGCGAGCACATCTCCACTGTAAAGAACCTGAAGCCTGATCGACTTCAACATGTCTGCCACCATTTCCTCGGTTGATACCTGCATCATTTTATCACAGGAATCTCCAGGCACCAAACCTGAAAAAAAGGGAAAAGCCGCAGCTTGTCTTTCAGCTTCGATTGAGATGCTACGGCTACACTAAGCAATGAGCGACATGGAGACTCAGAACTCGAATAACCTCCCCACAGCGTTTGCTTTTTTTCGTAATTTCGAGCCAAGGTCAGACATCAGTTTGATTGATGTTGGCAAATAATAGCGTGGAAATTAGAGCATCTTTTACTGCAAACGACAACTTATTGCGCACAATGTTCATGTTGTTTTTTTCTTGTTCTTCTTTGCTCGGAGGGAAACATTTTCGCGCGAGTCTGGAGAAGTCTCTGAATTGGAAACTTTTTCTTTCTTGTCTTTGCTAGCGGCCATCGAGCTGTCAGGAATTTGCTTGCTCGATTCGCCTGTTGGTTGCAGCATTCGAGAACACAAACCAATCAACAAAATTGCAGAAAACTCTGCTGCTAGATGCACTCCCAGTAGACTTGAATGCTTGTGAATTACCCAATAAGAGACTGAAAACAGGGGATTGACAATACCTGGAGCCGGCCCAAAGCCAATGTGAGAGGCTGTGTAGCTAATAACAGAGGCAGCTGACGCAGCCCAAAAAAGAGGCAGTACTGCAGGAATTGCGTACATTACCAAGCTGAAAGTGAATTCATGTCTAAATAGACTGACAAGCTCTTCTTGATTTAGGGCTCCGACAGAAGCAATGTATGGCGAGGGCCATGCGAGAGAATTCACGGCTTTCTTCGAAGCTGACGACAAGAGAAGGTATGGGACGAAGAGTGAAGTGCCAACATGTAGCAAGATTGTCAAAGAGGCGTGCTTAAGAGATTTTCTCTTTGTAAAAAACTCCAGGAGGGGGACTGCAGGATTGACAAACTCGCCAGGGACGAAGAACGAGAGAAAATTTAGAACTGCGCAATAGAGGGCTGTAGATTGCAAGCCTGTCAAAGGAAGTGCAGGGAATAGGGAAGCTGAAAGGTTGATGAGCAGAAACAAGGTTGGAAACACGAGCGACACGAGCGACATCTCCTTTCCTCAAAATTACAGTTGTTAAGTACAGCAACGCAGTCGTCATCCGTCTTGCGAGATCAGGTGGCTCGTCAGGGCTTGCATGAAGGTTGAATGTAAAATCTCGACGTTCTTCGAAGCGGCAACTACGTTGTTGAACATTTTCGAAGCGTCTGACAGGTCAGATAGATCGTGATATCTGTACATTTCTTGACGTCGTCTGCAGGCCGGGGAAGACTCTTGTCTTCTGTTGAAAGTGATCCGAACCGAAATTGAACATCAGACGCCGAGATCTGAATGCCGTTACAAACTTGCAGCGTTGGAAGGAGGAGCCGCAAAAGCGATGGTAGTACGGAACACTTGCAAATCTCGTTGTCAATAAGACGAATTGATGAGAGCCGAGTGAGGAATTGCAGGGATTCCAACTCTCGGACAGAGGCAATGCCATTGAATCGCAAAGTCAAATCCTCCACAAATGGAGCTTTCCTCAACCATCCGACCAACAAATCGAAGTCGACACACATTGCAGACACTGCTGTGATGTGCTCATCAAACGCCTCAGGACATTTTCCGACAACAAATAGTGTCATCATATCGCCTTGCTTTGTCTTCTCGAAAAAAGGTTGAATGATTTCGTTGCTATTTCTGAAGCTTTCGATGGCCCTTTCGATCAAAACAGACCTTCTCAGTAAGAACCAATGGCGGCGAGGTTCACTTTGGCGGGGTGGATGATGAACTGTCGCTGATGGCTGCACTATTTGTAGGACTTGGTTGCGCTAGAGGAGCGGGACATGATTGCAGTGGGACAGGAGGTGGGCGAATGTTTGCGGCCGCCTTTCTTTCCTGAATATCTTAGCTTGGAAGTTTGCTGCCCTTGATTACGTCATCCGAGATTCGCCGCAAGTCCAAGTGTCGAAGATTCTTCAAACTGTCAACAAGTACAGGGCGATAGATCGGCTCTGAACACACGGGATTGCCCTCCATCGACAGCTCTTGACTTTCAAATTTGCAGACTAGGCTCTACCAATCAACGCTTTGCAAGGAACAATTGATGACAGCGAGGAGACCGTTCGTATTTGATTAGACGAAAGAAACAGCCGCTGCAGATTGGTGAGGGGATCCATCATTGCAACGTGTTCTATCTGAAGAGTCGGTTTCATTCGGACGCGTCAACTTTGTTGCGTCGCGCATTGAGTTCCGTCAACCCGACAAGAGAAGAGACATTGTCCAATGCGGAGAGCTCATTTCCAGCCAAATTTAAAACCCGCAGGTCCGTCAAGGGAGCTAAATTTTCTGAACGAGTAAGGCCCGCCATGGAATTAAACCAATGCGACAAATTCGATTCGAGTGAAGGTCAAGAACATCTAGACGAGTCGAAAGTGAGAGCGACTCAATCTTCTCGATTTCATTTTTTCCGAGCATCAACACTCTGAGCGACGGTAACCCATCAAGACCTTCAATTCTCTTTAGAACATGAGAGAGAGCGATCCCACTCACAACCTTAATCTTATTTGAATAAAGATCGAGGAATATCAATTGCGGTAAATTAACCAAATTCTCCATTCGAGCAACCAAATTATTCTGCAAATTAAGGAGTCGCAGCCGCTCTTCTCCCTCGAGCACTGGAATAGCCTGCATTGTCACCACGTACAAGGCTTGCAGACTGAGAGGGAGCGATGGTCGAGACTCATGCGCTCAGGGTTCGCTGCCCTCTCCTCCCGTGAACGTCGGCAAACAAGCGGTCTCTCGCCTTGTACAGTCCATCCTTGACCGGGCTTGTCATGAAGAGCGTCACCAGCCGAGTCATCGGGGGCGTGCTATAGGAGTCAACGGCATCGTCCGACAAACACTCTTGGGGCTGCGAGAGGCGCGCTCTCTGGATCCTAAAAAACGTCACTCACGAAAATACATATGCAATTCACTCGAGTGGGCCTGTAAGGTTGCCTTATCGACGACGATGTTCCACTGACTAGTATTTGAGAAAAGACAGGTCTGACCCAAACGAGTGAGGTCGATCATCCTCGAGTTGGTTCGCCCCTTTTACATCAAAACACAAGAAAGTTATATTACTGGAGAGCGAATGGATCGCTTGTCGGGGTTTGCAGTTGCAGGTCTATGCAATGAGATCGCACAGAGCGCACATTTGACCGAGGCGCTCCTCGTCGTTGGGCATCTGCGCTTCTCAGTGTTGCGCTCTCTGGAGAGGGCCTTGATGGCGGTCTTGCACTCGGTTGGAATGCTCTCGAGGATACTCAAAAGATTAGTTCCTTGCTGACACTAGTAACTTTCAAATCGAGAATCCCCACGAAAAGGGTCTAATCTGGACGGTGGAGTCGGAGATGAGGAACCTTAATGCCATGTCAGGCTTCAGCTATCACGCGCTACACACCCCTCCTAATCATTTTGCTGAGCGCTGCGAGCACTTTGGGGTCAACATTTCCCTCCATTCTCCTTTGACAAATATTTACTCGGAAATTTGAGTAGGTTGCGCTTGCGATGCTGATTTGCTTGCTTGCTTCCTCTTTTCGACTCCCACTGGAAGCGTCTCCGAAAACGCCAGCTGATAAACTTGGTCATACTCAGACACAAAGTGGACGTTGATCCCCTTCCGTACATAGTCGGGAAGCTCTTGCCAATCACTGTGCAAATCAGAAGTTGGACGGCCATCGTCACTGCTGATTTTCGGATGGCAAAATGACAGCAACAGCGCCAGCAGTTTTTGCAGCGACAACTTTTTCTCTGATCCCGCCCACAGGGAGAACCTTCCAACATGAGAACTCGAAAGATTGTGCAAAAACCTTTCCTGTCAAAGACATCTCGCCTGTCATCGCAATCTTGTGCTTGATACTCTTATTCATTGCAAGCGACAGCAATGCAGTAACCATAGTTATTCCGGCTGAAGGTCCATCTTTTGGCGTTGCGCCCTCAGGAATATGAATATGAAGAGAATTCTGAGCGAGTCAGACCAGACCCATCGCATCCACACTGATTCAAAAAATCTGTTTCCTGGCGACTTTTTCTGAAGGTATCCTTTGCAAAATGAAAATGCGATGTCCGTGCTTTCCTTCATGACAGGACCCATTTGACCGGTCGCGTGAAGGCTCCCTTTTGATGAGGCTCCAGCGATAATGGTCTCAATGTAAAGGACGGCTCCACCCAAACGCGTCCATGCAAGGCCCATTACGACTCCTGGAGGCGTTTCTTCGTAAATTGTTCTTGATTTGAAGATTGGGTTTCCAACGAAGTCTACCAAATTCGACGAATTGATGGTGACAGGTGCAACAATCTCGTTCATTTCCAGCTTGTAAGCAACCTCAAAAATAAGGGGAATTGACATCAATCAAACCTTTCGAAACACTTTCTCAATCGTTTTTTGAAGATTTCGAACCCCTGCTTCTCTGCAATACTTGACAACAATGTCCCGTACAGCGTCCGACTTGATCGTGCACTCCGACGACTTGATTCCCTAACTTGTTCAACGGCAACCAAACAAACGCAACGCATGCTTTCTGAGCAGCCTTCACAAGATATTTGTTGGCGATCGATATTTTTTCTTCAATCGTGTAACCAGGGACAGCTTCTAGAGTCACCAACATATAAACTCGTCTCACTAATGATTTCCATTCGGTCGAGCAGAGGGCCTGAACTGTGAGTCGCGTTGTTCACGCAGCAGCACTTGGAATAGAGTCCGTCGTATTTGCAGTGCAAATGAAAAGCACTTGCGACATGTCGAAAGGAACATCCTCCAACATTAGACACACCAACCGAGACGGACTAAGTAGTGATCAAGAAAAGTACAATTCTGCATCGGGTCCAGCACCTCGAGCAAAGCTGAAGTGGGATCACCCTGAGTGAGTCAGTGGCTTTAAGCGATTCAGACCTGATAACTTCTTCCAACTTTGTCGATTTCATCCAACAAAATAACGGGATTTGACGAACCAAGAGACTTAAATGCTTGAATAAATTTTCCAGGCATCGCACCCACATAGGTCCTCCTTCAAGTGTTATGAACGCTGTGCATCGCATACCTGTGGCCCCTGACTTCAGAGAGCTCGGACATGCCGCCAACAGAAAAGCGATAGAATGCCCTTCGCATGAGCTAATCTGATCAACTTGATGGTGTACCGATCAAGAGCTTTCGCAATGGACATCCCAATCGACGTCTTGCCGACACCGGGTGGGCCGACAAGGCACAATATCTGATGGTAAGATGCAAACATGGTACCATACTTTCCCCTGGGTAGACTTCTTCCGACTGCTGACCGCGATGAACTCCAAAATGCGTTCTTTCACTTCTTCAAGACCTACACAATCAGCCAATCTTGCATGCTGCAGACCGAAATGATCCTTCTCCAAAACAGTTCTCACATTGCTCGTGTTGAGATTCTCCTTTCTAACATTGTCAAAATGCAAAAGTTTGCAGTGACTTGTAGATTCCCCATGGCAAAATGGTAAGCCAATCCAAGTAATTTCTTGCGATCGCCATCTCATGGTGCCCATTCTCAATGAGGGAAAACTTAGTGAATTCTTCATCAATGACCTTTTGTACATTGACGGGTACCTTCATGCATTAGACTGCGACTTTAAACATGGAACTTTCTTGCCTTCGAGTCTGGCCCTGAATTGTGTAATCGTACTCTCCTTGTGGTCCTGTTCAAGGCCCAGCTCTTTCTTAATAGTTTTCAATTGTTCATTTAACAAGTATTTGCGCTGCTGCTGACTCATACTTTCTTCTACTTGCTGTTGAATCTTTTCTTGAAGCTGGCTCTGAGCCAGTTCGCGCTTCAGCAATTCCAAGACCTTGAGCAACCTCGCCTCCAGAGACTTCTCCTCCAGCACCCCTTGCAGGGAGTCCGCATCGGCAGTTGTTAACGACGCAGAGAAATCCGCAAGTTCACGAGGGCTGTTAACATCAACTTGATCCAAGAACCCTTCAAGCTGCTCCTTGAAAAAGGGGTTCAGCTTCACGATCATTTTGATTGTGGACACTATTTCGACAGTGAGTGCTTTCACAGGCATGCTGTGCCTTGCAGAGAGGTCGTCCTTAAACTTTGAGAAAACAAGCTTAGAACGACCAACTTGGATAACTTCGATGGAGGATGAAAGGATGGGAGTACTGCCCGTCTTTTCTTTGAACAAGATGCGCTGCATTCCCGTGAAAAAGCAGTGGACGGCGCTGTTCTGTCTGATCGTAACCACTCGACTTAAATGCGCAAGGCAGCCTCATGGCGTCAAAAAGTAAAGAAAAAACATTTTCTACCGATTCGGCGGATCTGAGAGACTTCGGTAATTGCTGAATTTTCTGTCACTCCGTTGGCGACCAAGGAAATGCCAAGGTACCTAAAATCTCATTTCAAGCGCTGAAAGCTTGCCTGTCCCCAACTGGTTTCGATTTGATCTGCATGATGGCATCAACAAGTGCCATGTCGTGTACAGCTACTGGAATCACAATGCCTGTTTGTCAATTTTGCAAGTCTCAAAGAAAACCAGGAAAGAGAGGGCGCTTGTACAGAGGAAACACGAACACGCTGGAAGGGTACGATGGTGTTCGCCGCACAACGGCAGACTCTGACAAAATCTCAGCAAACGTCAACGACTACGAACCATCGTTGACGACTTGATGCTTGATAACCAATTCTTGCGGCTCCTCACTTGGATTTTCTCCACTAGAGTCACCATTCGAATTAGTGGCATCTGAAGAGAGCTGCGTGTCAGGAGAATTGGCACAATTCACACCGATCTCTTTGTCAGTGCACATGCTTGCAAAGTCTAGAAAAGTTATTCATTTGAACCAAGTAAAGTCACAACGTTGGCCGAGGACATTGCTGGAGAACAGCGGCGCGCATTCGGTAACCTTCTCAAGGCTGAAAGGGCCAATAAGGTGCGAGAATTCATTTGCGCTGTAGAAATTCTTACAGAATAAACTCTAATTTCTAAAAGGGAGTCAATGCAGCGCATGAGAGCAGCGTCTAGAAAGGTCATCGAAACCTTTGACAAATGGAAAGTCCTTCGTGGTGACAAGGTTTTTCATGTATTGTGCAACATCTTGACATGAAGGTTCAAGTAATGGCTGGAAGGGAGAAGGGAAAGCAAGGCGTCGTAACGAAGTGCTTGAGACAAGACAATAGAGTTCTGATTCAGGGGCTGAACATGGTTTTAGAAAGATATTCGAAATAACCTCGAAGATCAAGAAACATATCAAGGGAAACAACGAACGCAAGGGTGGAATTTTTGCAATGGAGGCTCCTTTGCACGTGTCAAATGTATCATTATTGGATCCCATGGATGGGTAACTCTCCTGGAGACTCGCGTCGTAACTTTGAAGAAAACCTACCAGAGTTCACTTTGGTTACTTGGAAAATGGTGACAAGGTGCGCCTCTCGGTGAGATCAGGAGCCGTCATTCCTCGTCCTGATATTTTGAAAGAGAGAAAGCACCCGAGGCCTATCGGTCTGCGTCGAGGGATGTTTGATTGATTTGAACAGAGGGTCCAAAGGACACCATGCCAGACGTCGCCTCAAAGCCTACCCTAGCAAGTGAATCGGTAGTTGCTGAGTAAAATCTTGTAGCACTACTCTCGCTCGCATTCAAGCTTGTCCAACGCGTCGACGAACGCGTGGACGAAGGAGATAATGAATAAAATCTGGAAATTTGGGGAGATGTCAGAAAGCAACACACTCCAATTTCGAATCACCTCCTTGGTGGAGGACGGCTCTTTTCAGCTATGCGAGGAGTTCAACAAGTTTGTGACCAGCATTGCCCAAGATCGCATTTGGCACAAGGACGTCCTTGTCGCAGTTGTTTCAAACGGACTTGTCTGCGGATCCCTTGCGTATGACAGTGATGTTGAAGACGAGTGGTTCGCTACTTTTGTTCTTTGGAAATTTTCCGAGAGTCAAAGCCGAGCTTGCATCAGGCATTGCTCACCCATGTGAATTTTGATGGGACGAGGTGTTGGGACGAGGACGGAGAATTTCTGTTAATCGAGGCTGCAGAGCTTGTCGGAGAGTGCGAAAAGCCACACTGTTCTCACCTCTCTGCAGGTCCATTGAAACTCCAGACTCGATTGGAAATGTTTCATGTCGTAAGCTCCATTTTGACTCATCAGGTGTACATCTTCCAAGGCGCAATCTCTCTTCTCCACCAACAGAGCCCACTGACGGAAGCATCTCTGATCGAAGGGAAGCACAATCCCGTGTCCTGTGCAGTGTGGGAAAGGATCAAAACGTTTGACTCTGGTTTGGATTGTTGTGACTCCTCAGGTTTTGCAGCCCAGCGCCAGATCATTGGATTGGGATGCTGCTACCAGCGCAGGTTGCCGCCGCGCTTCAAGAGGAACCTTCTCTTGTCGCCTCCGCCGTCCGAGCGTTTTATTATCGGGATCCTGATGTCGTTGCTGTTTGCCTCTTTGATCGCACTCTCACGCTGCAGCGCGCAAAGCGAAACGCATATCCTTCTTTTGAGATGCTCGTCTTCAGGCGCGTGCGATTCACAAGATGTTTATTCGCCCAATTTGAAGGCCAGCAAGTGAGCCGCCGTGTTCGAACGCTAATGGGCAAGTTTTTTCCTCCTAAGGGCGTCTTGGCGAGGTTTGCGGATAAGGAGAGGGTGCACTTATTCCGAGGGGCTAAGCTGGTCTCCGTTCCTCAAATTGCAACTGACGCTGCAGAACTTCTGTTTTCAGCTCGCGGTTGCCAACGCAGAGCTTGACCCCAGCGAGCGATCAGTCGCTATTGCGTGGTTGTTCTGAAATGCCAGAAGTGGGAATCTTGTAGAGACTCGTTTGATGGAAGCACATGCCCAGTGTCAAGGGATACGTGCTCAAAAATGATGTCAATCGTGATGGCTACGTCTGATTCCTCAGTCGTCTCTCCGACCCTCGCCAACGTCTGTGCGGCCACTGTGGTGACAGTCCTGATTTCGTAGCGAGGCCTCTCAGCCAGTTTTGGACGAACCAGTCCTGCCTGATGACAACGCTGTTAAGATGGTAAATGTGTTTTGATGCCTCAGGCTTGGATGGACGTAGACCCAGAGCAGCTCGACCTCTATCTCCGGAGATACGAGCCTGGAGAGGTCCCAGAAACAGAAATGGACAACGTCGCGACAAAATTGCAGTCATTTGTGTCTCATTTGTCCTCATTTGAAGGTGCTGAGGTCGAGTGATGACGCCAATCTATATGAAAATAACATTTTCAGCTTGGATTCAGCTTCTGATCGGTCGAGTGAAGGAGAAATGGACGTCGATGCTGAGGCCGTTTTGAAGCTCTTGCATGACCACGAGGCACTTGTGGACGAGGACGCGCCATCAGAAAACGAAGATGTAGATGTCGAGGTTAATCCGGACATGCTGGCGGAGCTGCTTCAGTCCGTGCAGTCTCAAGACGGCGAACCGGGACCATTTACTAACATGCTAGCGTCTATCAACGTGTCCCTTGCAAAGAAGCAATAGATTCAAATTCAGAAGAAAAGCTCGCGGCAGATGCGTTCTGTGTCATGCGGCCCGTGCACTTGATGGCCAACAGTTCGCTCGTCCGTGTAGATCTCGTAGTCGTTCTCGCCTGGTTTTGTTTTGTCACCAAAGAAGTGAATCTCTTTAAACCCATACGGCTCCACATGACGGAGGGAGTAGGTTTTGTCCCACCCCGTTGGAAAAACGTCGAAGCTAATCTGACCTCCAATCGAGAATTTTAGATTCAGGTCTGCGAATTCCTTCGACAATGCTTCCACCATTGCCTTGCGAACGTTGTGGATCTGACACAGCCATCAAAAAGATCTGGACAGTATAACCTTGTCATAGGCGTCGAATTCATCGCGCTCTTTTTGAGAGCAATTTCGTCCTATGGGGGACACGTTCAGCATCCCACTCCGGAATTCGATGAAAGTTCCTCTGTCATATCAAAACTTGCTGTGTGAGTAGACCTCTTGATTGGGATGTCTAGGTCTGCAATGTAGTGAAGCGTAAAGTTGATGAATTTCTTTAGGTTGTCCTCCCCTAATGCAGACTTCAAATCCTACAGAATATGAGAACAACAAAGATTCTTCCAGACTTGCTGTGCAATGAGCTGACCATCTTTAAAAGCCATCAGCCCGTTTTCGGGGAACGCAAAGTCGAATAGCGTCAACACTTCAAAGTGAACGAATTGACGACAGATTTCGCACTATCATCGCCCAATTGCTCCTTGGCTTTGACCAGATCGGAACCACCCACAACGCCAATAACGACTCGGTCTTTCAATTCCTTGAGGAATTGTTTCATCTCCGGAGTGGCGCGCTGGATCGTTACTATTGTCATCGAGACACGAACATTTCTTGGAACGGTCAAGGTGCCATCAATGTCTGTCGTAATGAGCACGACACATGTCCACGTACCGAAAAGGACGAGAGTGTCAGGCTTGGCAGGAACACGTGTCAGTGACATGAGCGTGCCGATTAACTAATTAGCATATTTAACTGCTTTAACGCGATGAAGGTCATCGCAGCTGCTTCCATGTTTCCTGCTCTTGCGTTGGGTCTAACGCGCCACTTTGTGGAGCCATTCTTTGTCTTTTCGGTTATCATTGCAGCCCTTGGCTTCTGGTTATCGTATTGCCTGATTCCGACCATGAAGGACTACCTAGGAAAGAAGCTGAGTGGAAAGGATCTCAACAAGAGAGGCACCGAAGCAGGGGAGATCAGCATGTTAGACATGTTCGAATTGCTTTGATATTCCAGTCCTGAGTCTCTTGGTGTCGTTCCTGCGACTGTGAACGTTATTTGCGTTATTTTCTTTGAAATGATTTATCTTCCATCAAGCCCTGAGAAGGTCTTCATCGCCTTGTCTTTGTTTTTTATAATTCAGCTTATTGAATACAATGCTGCGCTTGCGTCCATTTGCTTCATGATATTCCTCGGTTTCGTCGACGACGTAGTTGACCTCAAGTGGCGCTACAAGCTTGTCCTCCCCACGATTGCCTCACTGCCACTCCTCATGGCTTACGCCGGCCCAACCGTCGTTGTTATTCCTGATCCGTTTCACCACTTTGTCGGCAAGCTTGTTGAGCTTGGTCTTCCCTCCCCTTCAACAGCTGACGCCAAGGTCTTCTCTACAAGGTCTACATGAGCCTCCTCGCAGTATTCTGCACTAACGCGATCAACATTCTTGCCGGTCTCAATGGCCTTGAGGCTGGCCAATCGTTCGTCATCGGCTGCGCCGTCCTCACCCACAACATCCTCGAGCTCAACAATTCGTCCCGCGAAGCTCACATATTTTCAATTTGTTTCATCTTGCCCTTCCTCGCCAACACTCTCGCCCTGCTCTGCTACAACAAGTACCCATCTAAAGTCTTTGTTGGCGACACTTTCTGCTACTACGCTGGCATGACCTTCGCTGTCGTGGGGATTTTGGGCCACTTCAGCAAAACACTTCTCATTTTCTTCGTCCCCCAAATCATCAACTTCCTCTACTCCCTTCCCCAGCTGATCGGTATCGTCCACTGCCCTCGCCACCGATTGCCAACGTTAGTCCCGCCTTCCAGAGTGTCTTACTTCATAGGTTCAATCCGAAGACGGGCAAACTCGAGCCAATCAAATCGAATCTCAATCTTGTTAATCTCGTTCTCCTCATCACAGGCCCAATGTCCGAGAAGGCTCTGTGCAACGTCCTTTTGGCGTTTCAGATCGTGAGCTGCATGGGAGGCCTCCTCGTGCGGTACTACGTACCCTTGCTCTTGTTTGCTCTCTGATTTGATAGTTGGCAAGTGTTTTTTATCAAGACAAGTTGAAGCTGGAGTAATGCCCGAACTTCTTCCAATGTAATCTACTCGTACAAACATTTGATAACTTCATTGCTGCTCGTCATGACTGTCCATTACAGCTGCAGCCATGGCCATGCGCTGCTGAAAGGCAGTGTGCAGCGACGCCTGAGGCGTCAGAGGACTCTTTGAACAGTCGAGCACCTTCTCGACACGCTTGGGCGGTAGCGGCGAAACGGAGGCCCCAGCGATCTGGGTGTTAGAGTGTTTGGGCGACCACTCACCTTCGATCTAGCCGCCTGGATATCGAGTTGCATTCTCTTCGTCTGCTCGATGATCTTGTCTGGAGACTTTTCGGATGACGACGACGACGACAAGTTGAACCGCAGCGGAGTAAGACCGGTGCGCGCGCCAAAGGAATCGGACAAGGAAAATGACGACGATGTTGAGCCGCTCGCCTCCAACTCATCTGCGCGCTATAAGTGTGGGAAACAGATGCAAACTTGAATCCTCATATGGGTTGGACGGAGCTGGGGCAGGTGGATTCTCCTCGGCGAGTACGCGACGAGGGGGACCCAAAGATCCTTGGGGAGTCCTTCGAATGACCCTGCGGAGACCTTCGAGAAGGACCTCTGGGGTCTGGGCGATGCGAGTTGAAGCTGAGAGGGGGATGGGGATAGGAGTCGCATGGCGCGGGAGCCTTGGGGACTGGGAGGTGGGGCTGAATGCAGACGATTCTTCTGGAGCCACAACGGCGACCTAGGGGTCATTCGAATAAGGGTCAATCTCCTACAGCTTCGACAGCCAAAGGATTCGAAAAAGAGCATTCGATCGTATCCATCGGCTGCGAGGTGTGCAAGTGAGCGCTCACACATCCCCGGTCCGACGCGGAGATCTCAAACCGAGCAGCCTCTAGAGGGGCACCTCCCTTTCCAATGCGGATGGAGGCGAGGCCCCCCCCATCGCTGTCCCTCGCCTGCGCGTTTAAATCAGTTGTACTTGTGGAACCTTGATCAGAAGGAGAGCATTGCGCGTCTGGGCGCTCAGCGTCAGCCGAAGAGCCGCTCCATCCAACTCATGAGGAGGCTGCCCTTCAAATGCTGCGAACACATCAGCGGAGTCATCAAGGTCGAAGTGGCGTCGGCAGACAACTTCCGGTGAGTCAGCCGCAAGCTTCATTTTCGATTTTTCAACTGTCGCTGCCCGCAGTCAGGAGCAGGAGAGAAACGGCCGACCCAACGCCTCCTGCAGCTGCAGCCGAAGCTGGACGATCTCCTGGCTCTTCTCCTCCGACAACAGCCTCTCTTTTCGAATGATTTCGTCCTGGCGTCACTTAGATGAACCAAACACGGCACAACCTTGGCGTGAAGGGTTTCCTCAAGCCCCTTCAGAGCAGTTTCGGACGCCCCAATTTGGGCGCTGAGCTCGAGAACTTTCGCTTCGAGCGCCGCCTTGTCGACAAGGGCAACTTTCAGCTCCTTTCACTTCAGTGAAAGATGCGACAAAAATCAAGCCGCACAATCGAGACGCCCGCCGAATGGTCACTGCGGCTCAGCGCTCCCATTTTGTCCTCAAATTCCTTCCTCAGTCTCGCCTCAAGGTCTTGGTACCTTCCACGCAGCCTCTCCTCTTCGCGTCGAAGCTTCAGGCGCTCTAACTGGTTTGTTAGACTCTCGATTCAACCCACTTACGCGAATTCGCACGCCAGAGTACGCCATGATCTGATCGACGTCTGGCCGCCGGTTTGGGTCCTTCTCGAGCATTTTCGAAATCAAAAATTGAAACTCGGTAGAGAGCAGCTTGGGCAACGGCTCAGGAACGTCCTCGACAATTTTCCTTCCGTGTGAAATTAGGAGGGGGAGGGGCCTGTGAACTTTGCAAGGGCCAATTGGTTGGCAGCCCGAAATGGGGTCTTTAAAGCCGCAAGCTCATACATGATGCAGCCGAGCGCCCATACGTCGCTTTTGAACGAGTATGGCCGCTCCTCACAAATCTCGGGAGAAAAGTAGAGGGGGGTCCCGACAGTTGTGCGCGCGAAGTGGGTCTGCGGACCCATCGCTCGACCGAGGCCGAGATCTCCGATGACAAGCCGCCCATCAGCGGCAACCAAAATATTTGCCGGCTTGAGGTCGCGATGGAGGATTCGCTTCTCATGTAGGTGCTTCAGGCCCTGTGACGTCAAACTTTTCTTCAACGCGTAAACCTGGACCATGTCGATGAGATACTGCCACAGAAGCTCTTCATCGAATGGACTGCCGCATTAAAAGGCTGGCATTCCGCCGCTCACGATTTTTGCTTTCGGATTTTTTTCGACAAGTCACCCCCTTGCGCATATTCCATGACAAGATAGAGTGTTCGGTTGTCCACGAAGCTTTCATAGAACTTGAGAATGTTTGGATGATCTAGTCTGCTCATTACCCTGCTCTGACGAATTAGAATGGGCCTCAGTGTCCAAACTTCATTCAGAATTTCCGTTTCTTCTTGCGCTGAGCAGCCAACGAGCGACACGCTCTTGAGAACTACCTCTTGTTTGTCCGAACGTAGCGCCCGGTACACTTTTCCATAAGTACCAGTTCCAAGAAGATCAATGATGGTGTATCCGTTCACTCGACTGCACATGTTTGAAAGCACGTCAATGTTAACTTAACTAGTTTATACTTTGAACAAAAGACTTTAGCTGTGGTATTTCGCTTTTAGCAGTGGGCAGCTTTATGACATTTGCGTTCCTCCTTGAGGATGAAAAAATTTTAGAATCCTTTTCAGCAGAGTGCCTACGTCTTCCTCCTGTAGACGAAATTCAATCTCTTTCAGCTGGTACTGATTTCGACAATGCACTGATCGAAATTATTCCTGGGACAGTGTACGTTTGCTCCCAGAGCCTTGTGTTCATGTCAGCCCCGTCAGAAGTATACTCAATCAGAGTAACACACAAGAAGACCGCGGATCTTAGCGTGGTCAAAGACAATTTCCCTGACAATCTGCCATTCCTGACTGCAAATGATTGGCTTGTATCCCTGTCAGTAACAGAGCTGCATCTGATCGGGGAAAAGCTTCCCGTGAAGAAAGTGAAAGCTGACAATGTATTCGCATCAACGATTCTGCTCATTCCGCAGCCTGTAGTCTTCCGAACGACCCCGCAATCGGTTGATGCGCTTGACCTCCTTGCGGAGATTTACAACAATTTCTACAGGCCAGACATCTACGATGACCTTATCGCAAACAAAGTTGCCGAAATCAAGCGGAAATATCTTCTTCCGGAGAGCGCCACGAGCGGCGAACAGATCCTCCTTCGAATTGATGGTTTCTTTATCTCCCCCCCCCATTTTTTCCTCACTCTTTCCCCAGCATCGGACGTGCAGCCCCTGTTTTGCACCCCCGGCACCCTCACCGTCACGCCCACTCGCATTTTCTACCAAGCGTTTAACCAGCCCGTCATTGCCAAGGAAATCGCCTTCTCAGCCGCAACGCGCCTCTACGCGCGCACCTACCGCCTCCGCCCGTCTGCGGCGGAAGTTTTTTGCGGCGAGGAGTCGCATTACTTCGTTTTTGAGAGCCACACTGCGCGTTCGGAATTTCTGAGCACCGTTTCCCCTCACATCTCCTTTATCCTTCCGACTCCTCATGACTTGATGTGTCAGTGGGTTACACATCAAATTGACAACTTCACGTACCTCATGGAGCTCAATTTCCTCTCCGGAAGGTCGTTCAAAGACCTTGCGCAGTACCCCGTGATGCCGTGGGTCATCGCCGACTACACCTCCGACGACCTCGACTTCGCCTCCCCCCACACTTTCCGCGACCTGACGCGCCCAATTGGCGCTCTCAACGAGGAGCTCCTCGCGCGCGCTAAGCGGCGTATGGCGGAAATGGATGGGACGCCCTTTCTCTACGGCACTCATTTTTCGACGGCGATGTTTGTGCAATATTTTTTAACGCGCAGCGTCATCTTCTGCCACCATGCCCCTCTCTGACAGCGCAGCACCCTGAGTACATGCTTCGCTTCGGGGGGGGCTACTACGACCTTCCCGACCGCATCTTCTTTTCGCGTACCCTCCTCTGCGCGAACCTGACCGCTCTTTCAGTTAACGACACGTGGCATGCCGTGCTGTCCAACGCCAGCGACGAGAAGGAGCTCATCCCGGAGTTCTTCGACGGTCCCGGGGACTTCCTCGTTAACAGACTCAATCTTCCCCTCGGTATCCGACAAGACGGCAAAGAGGCACCCCCCCTCTCGTGCCTCTCATTTTTCAGGTCAGCGACGTGCGCATGCCTCCATGGGCCTCTTCCGCGCCGGAATTCGTCCAAAAGTCGCGTGCGGCGCTCGAGTGCGCGTTTGTGTCTTCGCGCCTCCATTTTTGGATTGATCTTGTCTTCGGCTTCCGCCAGACTGGCCGCTTTGCGCGCGATGCTGACAACTTGTTCCATCCTTTAACTTATCAAGGCGAGGAGTATTTGGAGCAGGTGCATCCCCCCCCTCTCGCTCCTCTAATGTGGGGAGTTTACGGACCCCGTGTCGCGCCGCGCAGTTGAAACGCAAATGATAGAATTCGGCCGCATGCCGGCGCAGCTGTTTCAAAATGCGCATATCCAAAAGGCCCCATGCACCCCTCCCCCCAAAATTGAATCTTTCTTCCCCGACCTTGCCGCCCTTTTTTTTCGCCCCACCGTCGAAGATGGTTTGTCCCACGCCCCCATGGACGCGGCGTCATTGGCCTTCCGTCTGGAGGATTCTGGGGGGGGGGTTGTTGAGAAGGACCTCCTCTCCAAAAATGGACCCCCTCTGTGGTTGCAAGCGCCTTCTGGCGGCGGAAAGTCCGCGCTGCTGCAATCGCTTTTCAACCGCGCGCTCTCTCTCCGCGACACCCTCCCCCTCCTTTTTGACTTCCCCCTCCTCACTCCCTCCCTACTCCCCTCCCGCCTTGCAGACGTCGCATCTGCTCTTCCCATCCCCCCCCCTGCTGCTGCTGCCCTCGTCACCGCCTCCCTCACCGGCCGTGCGCTCCTCCTCCTCGACGACGTAGACGCGTCCGACCCCCCCCTCACTTTGGCTGCCCTCGCCCCCCTCATCGCCGCTGGTAACACTCTCGTCTTGGCAAGCAGACATCCCCCCCCCTCGCCAGAATTCGAATTTCTTCACGTTCGCGCCCCCGAGCCAACCGTCGACGCCGTCGCAGCCGTCGTCGGGTCATCCGACGGCACCGCCCTCGCGCGGACGGTCCGAATTTTGGCGCGGCCGCTTACCCGCGCGGCGCTGCGCACTTGCGTGGGGTTCTCGTCGGCCTCGCAAACGGCTTTTCGCGCGTCTTCATCCGACGATGCCTCCATCACTCGCCGCATCTACGGGGGGGTCATTTTGGACACCCTCCGCCACGAGCTCATTCGCAACCCCCCCCTTTACAAAGACGACACCGCGCAAGAGACAATCTACGCGCTGACGGCCCTGGCGCGCGCTCTTATCGCCCGCACGGAAAACCCCCAAGGGGTTGGCAACGGTATCAACTTGGCCATCGGCTCGGGGCTTGTGTTGCGAGAGGGTGGGGGGCTGAAATTCGGCTTTGGGTTTGCACGGGATTACTTTATCTCCGAAGCCATCAAATTTGAATTCGACATCAAGGGGGTGCGCTGCTTGACCGATTCTATCGTTTTCTCATCTGCATTTAGGTGGGGGGGGTGAGGGGTGGGGGGGGTTGACGCGCACAGGCAGGCTGTGTTGATATTTTTTTCAGAAGCGCCAGACGACGTTGTGGCAGCGGTCGTTGCGCATTTCGCCCCCCCCTCTCCCATTGGGTTGCACCTCGATGTCGTCTCTGCGGTGCTTCAAACGAGGAGGACCCCCCCCTCTGCTTTTCAAACCTTTGCGTCCGCCTCTGCAGCCGTCGCCGATCGCCTTGCGGCGCTGCTTGCAGAAGACTCCCCCCCCCTTCAGCGCCGCATCGCCGCACTCATCCTCTCGACCTCAGCCCCCCTCTCCTCAATCGTCGAGCGCCTAACAGCTTTGATCACCTCCGCTCTTAAATCCCCTGACCACCCAAACGACCGCGCCCGCGCGGCGCTAGCAGCCCTCCCCCTCATCGGCGCCTCCTCCGACGACGTCCTCGCCGCCGCCGCCGCCGTCGCCGCCGCCACCTCCCTCCCCTCCGACCTTCGACTAGCGGCCATGCGCGCGCTACAGACGTTTATTTTAGCGCATGAATCCGTCATCCCCCTCTTCTTGGACCTCGCGTTGGATCCAGTTCCAAAAATTGCCCTCGAAGCTCGCGCGGCTCTTGCAGCCCAGGACGTTTTCTCCGCCGCCGCAAAGCGAAGCGAATGCCGCATGTGCGTCATGCCTCCACTTCCCCTGACCCCCCCACCAACAGCGCACTCGCGACGATTTTGGCCGTTGTCGCGCCGCCGTGGGACCAATTCGCCCCTTTCGTCGCCGACGCACTCCCCGTCGCGAGCGACGATGTTGCCGCCGCCATCGTCGCGGCCCTGCGCGCGCGGCTGTGCGAGGAGCACCCCATCGTCAGAGCGGCTCTTGTCAAAATGAACACACCCTCCCCCTCCCTCAAAATTTCTCTCGCAGAGCTCATCCACGACGCCGCCACCTCCCCCCTTGCGCCGCAACTCCTCGCCGACGTCGACGTCGACGCAGTAGCGGCCGCAGCGAGGGGGTGGTTTCTAGCGGCGACCCCCCCTCCCCTCTCGCTCTCTGCTTTTCGCCTCTCCGCGGCGCTGGCAGATCGCTCCGACAGAGCGGAGGCTCTCGTGGAGGAGGTCGTGGCCGTCGCTTGCGGGGGGGGGCCGAATTCGATGGCCACGTTATCGATGCTATGACCACACTAGCCGCTAAAGTGAAATCTTTTTTACCCCTCACCCCTCACCCCGCAGTGTCCCAGCCATGTTCGCCGCCTTCTCGCGGGGGGGTCCCCTGAGGTACGCATCCGCGCCGCTGGCGCCCTCATCAATGCGGCGCCGGCAGCGCCGTCGGATGTACCGGCGGTTGAGGCGTGCGTGGGGGAAGTTTTGAGCGCGGGGGTGGTGGCGCTGGGGATGAGTGAGGCGGCTCTGTTTCGTGTGGGGGTTGAGATGCTGTCTGTCAAGTTAGACGCCATCACGTTGTTTGGAAACCTCCTTGCAGACGCGTCGTACATCCCCTCCGCGCGGTTGATCCGCGCCGCCGTCGCTATTTTTGGCAGCGACTCCCTCGACCGCTCCGCACAAGAACTGCAACGCCGTAGCCGCGCCGTCGCGCTAAAAATAGCCGCTATCAACGCGATCGCCAAGTGGCGCTTCCGCTCATTAGATTCGATTGCAGATTCAAATTCAAATTTGAGGTCCTACGTCATCGACGCGCTCCAGTTGGTTGTCTCCCGCACGCGCACAAGCTCCGCGCCCGATGGCCTCTGCGCTGCCGCAGTCAGCGCGCTGACAGATCTAGGATTTTGGGGACCTGCATCGACTGACCTTTTAACAAATCTGTCAGAGTCTTCGTTAGCTCAAGTTCGGGATGAGGCTTTCCGCGCCATTGGGGCGATTGCAGCAGCATCTGAGACCCCCCTCCCCTCTGGCGTGTGCGCGCGGCTGTTGGATGGCGCTTTGGGGGGGAGCGTCGCAGCAGCGAAGGCTCTTGGTGCCACTGAAGACCTTTTTAAGTTTCTTTTAGGCGTAATAAGGCGCGCGATGCCTCAGGGAGGAGGGTCGGCATCACATGCTGTTGATGCGGTCGCGATGTCGGCGCCACTGTGGCTCCAAAGTGCAATCAATCATCCCGTCGCCATGCGCACACACACGGCGCTGGAGCCGTCGGTGCGCCTGCTGCTTTCTGAAGACGAAATCGTTGCCGCTGTTAGGGCGGTCGCAACCGTCGGCCCCGCCACGGCGCTGCGCTTTGGCCTCCTCAACGACGCCGCCAAGACCCTCCGCAGCGCCGCTGAGGAGGAGCAACCCGCCCTCATCCGCGTAGTGGCTGTTCGAGCGCTGGCTGCATTTGGCCTCAAGTCAGACGACGTCATCGGCGTGCTCGCGCGCATTGCCGGCGGAGATCTTTCGTTCGCCCTCAGGCAGGAGGCGGTTGGCAAAAATGAGGGGGAGGGGTTCTTATGCGCGCAGATGCTCGCATTGGGGCGGCTGGGGTATCTCCACGACGACGTCCTGCGCGGGATAAAAGATGTCCTGAGCTCAAAAGCTGTTAGCGCCACAACGAGGGAGGAGCTGCTGGGGCTGCTTTTGTCGCGCGCGTCGAATCCGACCGCGCTCTCAGCTCTTTGTTTATTTAAGGGGGATGCCATGTTTACTGCCACCCAGAGGGAGGCTGTTTCGAGGGCGACGCAGGGGGTGGAAATTTCCAACGACGACCAGGCGCTGGCAATGGCGGCGCTGCTGACAACCCCGGCCACGATGCCGCACGCGCTGACGGCGCTGTGGAAATTTTTCATCGCAAGGGCCCATTCTGGGGGCGGCATCAGCGAGGGGGTGGTTGACGCTGTCCGGAAGGTTGTGGTGGGGAAGGGGGGAAAGGACTTGCGACACGCGGAGCATCCTGCGGCTTTTTTGATAAAGGATTTGTTTTGGATGGATTTGTTATGACGCGGCCAATCGCCGTGAGTGAAGCGAAGGGAGTGACGGTGTCGATCAAATGACAAGCTGGCGGGATGACACTTGATGGCGGCGGACCTGCACGCCGACAGTCGCGAGCAACGACGACGCGACGTCGTCCGTAACGTACTCTGCATCAAAAACAATCTTTCGGGGAGGGGGGGTCAGAGCGAATCCACACAAGCGAGACCTGCGATATCCCCGCCTGAATGATCTTTTTTGTACATTGGAGGCAGGGGAAGGTGCTCGAGTAAAGCACCGCCCCCCCCGTGCGCTGACGGCCCGCCTCGATGATGGCGTTTTCCTCCGCGTGGAGGCAGAGGCAGACGTCGAGGCCAGCACCGCGGGCCGTTTGGTCGTTGCATCGTTTGCAGCCTCCGTCCATACAGTTTCTGCGCTTGTGAGCTTGGTGGGCGAGGGGAAGGGGGAGGGGTACTTTGTTCCACGAGGGGTTCCATTGTAGCCGGTGGAGATGACGCGGTTGTCCATGACGATGACGGCCCCAACTGCGCGTTTCATACAATTGGAGCGCCTTGAGGCAAGGAGCGCCAGGCGCATGAAGTAAGTGTCCCAATCCGGGCGGTAGAGATGCGATGAGGAGAAGTCCACGGCCACGATCTTCGCGGCGAGGTCCTCCATGGTGCCCGTGTTGAGCACAACAACGTCTGCTCGATGAGAAATGGGCTCCGGCGTCTTGACTAGCAAGAGACCTGAGTCTGGTAGACACTTCGAATGCAGAGTCTTCCAGAGCGATAAAATCCTGCAAGGACGTGGCATTGCTGCGCCGATATCGCAACGTCAGCGGCGAGTCTACATACAGCGTTACTGCATATGGCCGCTGCCTGATTCAATGTTAAACGAGAGGTGGACGCAGTACATCGGCAACAGTAAGTCAGGCTCTGTGCCAAGATAGCATTCCATCACTTGGTTGAGCTCCCACGACAGATCGGCGACAGAGCGGCACCCATGGAAGCCGAATCGATTCTCTAGAATAGCTTTCACTTCGGACTTCCCTTCGTGCTTAGGGTGCTGCAGCTGTAGAAGTACCAGAGCGTCGAGGGCCGAGCACAAGCACCAACATCCAGCTACAGACTTAACGAATAATAATTTAGAGACCGGGCCATGCCAAAGTCTCCTGGCGAGGATCGAGAATTGGGTAAGATGGACGTACGCAGGCTTATCCGACAGAATCGTCCAGATCGAAGTCGATAAGAAAACGGAGCAGGTCGCGAAGTAAGGACAGGGGAGAAAAGAGGCGGAGCAGAAGTCGGAGTAGGGGGCGACGCGCGCGGCGCAGCGAGAGCAGAAGCCGCAGCCGAAGCCGCGAGCGCAGGAGGCAACGAGAGAGGGAGAGGGAGAGGGAAAGGGAGAAGGAGAAGGAGAGAGCACGAGACCGTGACCAAGGAAAAGACGGTGACGTCAAAAGCACCCTTGCGGCGATGGAAGGCGTAGACGACGCGGAGCTGATGTCGAAGTTGGGTCTTCCCGGCACTTTCGATACCACCAAGGTACTGTGCTGCCAATCACGGCCATGATACAACAGGGCAAGTTTGTCGACGGAGCTGACGTGAGCGCTGCCTTCGTCAAATCGAAGCGGCAGGCGCGGCAGTACATGAACAGAAAATGTCAGTGCTGTCCGCGATGATCATTGACTAGCGCAGGTGGTTTCAACAAGCCGTTGGTGTCGGAGAAGAGTAAAAGCTAAGCATGGATTCAGCGTGCCCCGCATGACTCGTGCGCATTGCTTCTCCCTGCGGTCCGAAATTTAAATTGCGCGCTTGCAAGAAGAACTCTGCACGAAGCAGTCGTTTGTTTCCGCAGGCTTTTGTGATTTGCTCTCACTGCCTGCCATTTTACTTCCACTCCCGTCACACCCCGCACAGGATGAGAATCTTCTGGACGGCAGTCTTGATGCAGGAGGGCCCCATGCTCCACACGTAGAGCTGAGAGCTGTCGTGCTGCTGCCACCACAAAATGTCGTTGGCGTACCAATACCAGATCCCGAAGTGACTGCAGAAGCAGCTCATGATTTGGTCAACCGTCTGCGAGCAGAAGCTCTTGAGCGACGTGGAGCTAGAGCTCAAAAGGATTTGCTGCGTCGTGTTGCAAAACGCATAGCAGCGGTTGACCTGAGCGGGAGTGAAGCGAGCAAGCTCTGACGCCCATTTGTACGCTTTGATAGCTGTCATTGGTTGATTGACGAAGTCGGCTTTCCACGACATGCACCCATCAACGTACTTCTTTGAAGCGTTGGTGTTGATGGCTTTGTTCAGAGCGGAAGTAGTTAAGGGGACGGCCTCGATCGAAGCGCTCTCTCCCAAAACAGCTCCAGTGGCAAAGAGCAAGAAGAAGGCCAAGGTGAGTGTGTGTGTTCGCTGCTTCGGTCCGTTGTCTTGAAAGTTAAAAGGCGCATCTGCTATTTCTTTTGTCGGCGAGTAACGTGAACTGGCGTTTCTGCAGCCCTTTCGCAGAGATCGATGTTTTTTTGCGGGTGTCAACCTGACTCGTGACGTGCTGCCCCACAAGATTTCTTCCCCTCAAGGAACGTTCTCCGACACTTGAATTTATTTTTATATGGTTGGCGGAGGCACAAAGGACAGCAGCACATAAATCAAAAGCAAGGAAGGGTAAAACTGTTGCAAAAGGTGGCGTCAATTGAAAATGTGACATACCCGGAAGGAGGAGGAAGCAACAGGACAGCGTGAGCCGCGAACAAAGGGGCCAGAACCCGCATCAGCGCCTGCCAGAAGGAAAGAAAGTGCAAAGGGCGAAGTGAACGCGGTGCCAGCTTTCAGTTGGAGACGGCAGCGCAAGGGCTGCGGTATCAATTTTGTAATCTACATATTAGCGCAGAGATGCAGCAATCTTAGATAAATACTGCAATGGAGGGATACGTGACCCGGGGTCAAGAGGGGTCAAGAAGCAAAGACGCAACAAACGTGAGCGAGAGGAGAGGAGAGACAGGCGGACGTAAGCTACAGCAGCGGTGGACGAAGGGAGGGGGGAGGGGTTGAAGAGGGCATCCACATCAAGGTCATCGAGAGGACGGCACGGCGGAGGCAAGCCGGACAACATGTACGCAGAACGCGCGTAATGAGGCAGCAACGGTGACGTGGGGGGAGGAAGCGCTTTCAGACAACGGAGATGTAGATGCGACCAAGGAAGAGCGCAAAGGACGTTTCAAAACGCTCGACAAGGCAGTTGTGGCACTCATCCTCGGGCACAGGGAGGACCGCAAAGCGGATGGTGTAGGAGTTTTCGAAGAGCGACTCTGCAGGGGGAGCGAGCGGGGGGTTGAAGAGACGGGGCGCACTGGTTGAAAACTGGGCGCCGACGAGGTGAAGGGGGGCTTGGGGTGGTCCAGAAAGGGGGATACGGGAAAGGGGGACGATGCGGAGGAGGCGCTGCAAGGCAAGCAGCAACGAGGGCGCGTCCAACCTCCGCAAGTGGGTCTCCGAACGCAATTTTGACCCACGACGACGCCTTCCAACTGGACGAGGGGAATGATGTCGTCGAAGCGGGGAGGACGGCAGAGAGATCGTCGGAGAAGAGGCCGGTACGGAGGAGAAAACAAAACTCTAACAAAGTGGTACATTGTTCTTCACAATGAATTGTGTGCGACATTTGTTCAAGCAGAGGCAGTCCACGATCGACGTTACAACGCTACCGGACGCGGAGGGATTTTCATTCAAGCGGCTGTGGGCGTTTACGGGGCCTGCCTGGCTTGTCTCGATTGCTTACATAGATCCGTAAGAGAGTCGTTTTGAGTTTCTTATCCATTAGAGGAAATTGTGAGTCGTGATGGCTATCTCAGTAACGCTGCAGTTGAATCAAATCTACAAGCTGGCTCGAAGTTTGGTTATGCTTTGATTTGGGTTCTGTTTTGGGCAACCATTGCCGGACTCATCCTTCAAACGCTCTCTTCAAAGCTAGGAATTGTTTCAGGTATGTGCTTTCAAATCCTGTCCTTATCCCAGGACGAAATCTCGCGCAAGCGTGTGCTGACGAGTACCCCAAGCCGCTTCGAGTGGTGCTCTGGTTTTGCACTGAATTGGCTGTCATTGCAGCTGATATCCCTGAAGTGGTTGGGACAGCGATTGCAATAGGACTGCTCTCAAACAATGCTGTCCCGCTCTGGGCTGGGGTGGTCATTACAGGCGTCGACACAGTTCTCTTCCTCGCCATCCAGCACTTTGGTGTGAGGTGGCTTGAAGGTTTCATTGGCTTCCTTGTCGCCATCATGTCAGCCTGCTTCATCGTCGAAGTTTCCCTTGCCATGCCGGACACCGTCGCATCTCTTAAAGGTCTTGCGATCCCAACAGTCCCAGAAGGGTCTATTTTTGTTGCAGTCAGCCTTGTCGGTGCAGTCGTGATGCCGCACAACTTGTATCTGCATTCAGCCTTAGTTCAGGTTGCTATTTCTTAACGTCTCTGAGAAAGAAGTCGCGAAAGATTCAGAGGGATTCAAAGCACATCAAGGAAGCGTGTTTCTACAACGTCATCGAATGCACGATGGCGCTTCTTGTTTCATTCCTCGTCAACGCTTCCGTCGTGATGGGTCCATCTCGTCGTTGCATCCACTGACTCGCCAGTCGCAGCTGCAAAGTTCGCACCAAAATACGATCCCTCCTGCGGAGACGATGGCGGCATCATCGACGGGGGCACTTGCGTTCCTCTCGGCCTCGAGTCTGCCGGACGCCTTCTAAACAATTTGCTCCCTAGGTCCCACTGCGTATTCGACCATGTGACTCTGAAGCGGAGACGTCGCGCGATTTTTTTGGGCCATCGCCTTGCTTGCATCCGGCCAGAGCTCGACAATGACTGGCACTTACGCCGGCCAGTTCGTCATGGAGGGGTTCTTGGACATGAAAATCAAACTCTGGCTTCGGAATCTCATCACCCGCTTGGTTGCGATTGTCCCCAGTATGCCCCCCTCTGTTTGAATGATGTCGCAGGTCTGGTCGTTGTCCTCATTGCCGGGTCTGAGGGCGCTAACAGCTTGATCATTCTTTCCTCGGTATGCTCTAGACGCTCAGATCCTCATGGAAGCAGGTTATTTTGTCCATGCAGCTTCCATTTGCGCTTGTCCCGCTTTTAAAATTCACTTCCAGCGAAGTGAAGATGGGAACATTGAAAAATGGCAAGATTGTTCTAGTTTCGATCGCAAAACTGATTTAGCAAGCTTAAAATATTTACGTCTCTGCTCGGGGCCTTCATCGTCGTCGCCAATCTCTACCTTGTCTACAACACAAATTTCATTCAAGATTTGATTCATCAACCAGTCAACGTCGGGCGCGTGTTCATCCTGATCGCAATCGGCCTTCTCGCGATATCTTACGTTGGCTCCATATTATACCTCATCCGGCGCCCCGTGACTGTCAAGTCGCTGCTCCCTCCTGACGTTTACACGACGATCATTCTGCCATCCATTAACGAGTCCCTTGACATGGGTGACAGAGCCAGATTGCTTGGGGATGTGTAATGTTGTGTTATGGAATTGCAAAATTAAACGAGGTCCTCTTTCGGATGAAAACACAATTTTGACGCATTCGGAAATCTCTAATTTCTCCATTTTAAGTCTTTATCACAAATGTCGAACGAGCATTGGATTCGCCAAGTGCTTCGTGGCATCTTATTGCTTGCTGTGCTTTCTCAAGGTATGCTCTGACAACACGCAATTGTCACCTTTGTTCCATCCTTATTTTGGATCGGATTAATGAGGTAGTGCTCCCATGTGACTCACCTCGAACAATCGACGGCGTTGCAACAGTTGCTTTCGACTCAGCGGACCTTCCTGATGCACTGGAACCTATCAGTTGTGCATGGGATATGAGAGTTGGCAGTCCTTTCGGCGCCCTACGCGTAAATTACTCGATGCCAACTAGCGATCGGATTGATTTGCTGTACGGTGGCGTCCATCAGCAGTCCCTTGTTGGAGAGGGCGAGTTCTCAGCCGCTAATGCTGTCCCTGGGCAGCACTACATTCTGCAGTGGTTTGACGTTGTTACTTTCTGATATGACTAGATACGTGCGAGGGGGGAGCGGTGGCCGCAGTTTCATTCGCGCGACGGCGGCGGGAGTGTCTGCAACTGGCAGCGCGCTCACATGCACGTCGTCGGCAGTCCTGCCGTCGTCCACTGGCTTTTATGCTTTCAACTCCACGTCGCCGTATTACTATTTCTGCAGCTGGGTCATTCCTCCAAACAACTCGACTGTTCGGATCATCTCCCTCTCTTTCATCCTCAGCTCCAACAGCTACTTTTACGTTGATGAGGGCGTCATGCAGGGAACGCAGTTTTCGAATCTTCATTACCTCGGTCGGTCGTCAGGTCAAAGTGCCATCACTTACTACGCAATGTCAGCCACGACAGCTCTCAGAATCTCGTCGCCACCCCCCACTCCGTCGCTGACGCTGCAGGTTCTATCACGTTTACAGCTTTGTCCACGACAACGCCTGGCTCAGCCTCTCGGTCTCCCATTCCGTCAGCGCCATCTCTCCATCGTCTTGGTGTCCTTCCTCTCTAAGCCTTTATCCTCCCCACCCCGTCTTGAACTACCCCTACACAATGGGCTCCCACCAGCGCGAGCTGAGCTGCACGTGGTCGTTTCAGCCGATGGCAGGGCATGTCACAGTCGTCTCGTTCGATTTCAACCCGAATTTCTTTTCCGCTTACTTGTCCGTATCGGATGGCTCGTCCTCAGCGCTCCAGACCTTTTATTACGCGACATCACAAACGATTTCAGCTCGACAGGCTGCGTCTGCTGTCAATCTCCAGTTCAAGAACCTTCCTCACAGTCTCATCCTTCAGGCTCTCAATCCCCGCGTACATTCAGTCAGTCTCCCTCCTGGCAAACGTCTCCTACGTTGTCGCACCTGCCGTCCCCTATTGCCCGTCAACGCCGTTTGCCATCCCCTCGTCCATGACAGTGCTATCCCATCCTCCTTTCGGTGGCGTGTACGGCCCGTCAGAGTCATGCACTTGGACCATCCCTGGAGAGCCTGGCCTCTACACCGTGCTCAACGTGACGTATGCAACTGAGTCCTGCTGTGACCACGTGTACGTGTACTCAGGCACAGATGTCGTCCTGAGTGCCCTCGTCCGCACGCTCAGCGGCTCGGGCCACTCGCAAATCATTTCCTCGACCGCTGGGAGCGCCTTTACGATTCGCTTCAGCTCTGATGGCTCCGTGCAGGGCACAGGGTTTGTCATGCGCATCTCACGGCAGCAAATGCCACCACAGATGATGTGCCCCAACGGGTTGGTCGTGTCAACGTCGATGACATTTCTTCAATATCCAACGTTTGATGGGTACACCGCCAACGACGACTGCAGGTGGGTTGTCCCCGGGTTGAGTGGGCTGTACACGGCCCTGTCCGTCGAAGCGCAGCTCTACACTTACTCCGACTGCGTCTCCATCTTCGACGGCAACTCAATCTCAGCCACTCTTCTCCGCACCTTCTGTGCGAGGGTGCTCCCACTTCTTCGAGTCAGTTGACTCTCCAGTCCTCCGGCACAGTCCAATCCTCCGTTTCAGGTGGTCCGCTTCTCATTCGGTTGGTGATGCTGTTGTCCCTCTGACCCTCAGCTTCCACTCCCTCTACTCAGCCCCTCCATCGTACTCATTCACCGCCAACATCTCGCGCATCTCAGCTTCGGACTTCCCAAATTGCCCTTCATCTGCGGTACCATTGATTTTTTTTCCAAGCCTAACTCCTCTAGCACATCCCAATGTCTGTTGATGTCCTGCGCCACCCCGCGGGCGCGGCGATGTATTACGAACCCAACGAGCGTTGCGGCTGGATCATTCCCGTCGGCTCTGTTTCCAATTTCCTCTCCCTTGAGGTTACTTTCAACACCGAGTCGTGCTGCGACTTCATCCGCATCTACTCCGGCCCCTCAGATGCGTACACGCTTATGGCGTCTCTCAGCGGCTCGGGTGTCCGCACGATCAATGGCGCCATGGGCACGGACATGTTTGTCTCCTTCACGTCTGATTATTCCGTTCAGCTCTCTGGTTTCACAATCAACATAACCCGATCCTCCATCAATCCAACTGTTTGCCCAACCCTCGCGTACGTCCCGCTTGCAGACACCGCCATTTCATTTGCCCCCTCCACGACCCTCTACTCCGCCCTGACGTGCATGTGGGTCATCCCGTCCGTCAGCACCAACGTCACGTCACTCTACGCCCATTACAACATGCCTGCTGGCGCGACTCTCTCGTTCTTCGACGGTGTCGGCGCTTCAGGCCTCACCCTGCGCACGGTGACTGGCTCTGGCGCGACCACTGTCGTCGACAACGTCCCCGGTGACTCCGTCACTGTTCGGTTCTTGCATTTGATGTCTCACGCTGATCCGTCAGGTTTTCCTCCCCGACTGGCGTGCTGCCCCCTCAAGACTTCATCTCCATCCACATCCTCCGTTTCCAACCCACCAACGCCGTGTGCCCAACAAATCTCCGCATCCCTTCGACTCAAACGTTTTTCCGCCACCCGCCCAATGGGGGGACGTACGACCCCAATGAGAGCTGCTCGTGGGTCGTGTCAGGCCAGTCTGGCCTTTTCACGCGTCTCACAATTGCCTACGCCACTGAGTCCTGCTGTGACTTTGTTTACGTCTACGAGGGCAGCACTCGGCTGTCTTCGTTGAGAGGGTTCGGGTCGTCGACCGTCACGGCATCAGACTCGGGGGCGGATCTGACTGTTCGCTTCACTTCCGATTACTCCGTCCAGTACTCCGGCTTCAACGTGACCGTGCAGTACGTCTCCTCCTCTGGGGCCGACCAATGCACAGCCTCGGCGCAAATCTCACCCGCAACGTCCTACTTCTCCTTCCCTTCCAACGGCCAGCCCTACGGCGCCCAGCTTTCGTGCGGTTGGGCAATCCCCGCCGTTCCGCAGTCCGTCCTTTCGATTGCGGTCTCGTTCAATCTGGAGTACCAAAACGACTACGTCACTCTCTACGAGGTGTCGCCATCGGGCGCGCAATCTTTTGTAGCAACCCTTCGGTGGGGGGGGTACCGCACTTTCGCGGTGTCCAACGAAGCCGACAGCTTCGTCCTTTCGTACTCGCATCACTTTGACTGACCGCTGATCCCTCAGCCTCCACACATCATCCGCCGCAACTGCCACCTCGTACGGCTTTTCAATGTCCATCACGCGCACGCCAACGTCAGGCCCCATGAGCTGCCCCTCCAATCTCGAGCTCACAACATCCATCACCGCCTTTTCGCACCCGCTTGTCCCAGGGGTCTACTCAAACAACGAGAACTGCAGCTGGATCGTCCCCGGCGTGTCCACCGTCTTCACGTCCCTCACCTTCACCTTCTCCACGGAGCAGTGCTGCGACTACATCCGCATTTACCAGCCCGCCCCCACTGGCTGGCAGCTCCTCCGCGCCCTCTCTGGCGTCGGCTCCGCGCAGGTCATCGCTTCCGAAGCCGCTGCCCCCCTTGCCGTCGTTTTCACCTCCGATGGCTCCATCGTCTCGACGGGCTTCAACGCCTCCATCGCGCGCATTACCGACCTCCCGACAACTTGTCCCAGCGGCCAAATCCTTCCTCTCTCACAAACACAAATCCGCTACCCGACCGAAAATGTGGGGTACCCCTCCAACCAGCGCTGCGTGTGGGTTGTGCCTGGCGTGTCGGGCCTCTACACCCTCGTCACCCTCACGGCCGTCCTCTACTCCCCCGCCGACGTCGTATACGTTTACAACGGCGGCTCAACGTCCGCCCCCCTCCTCGGCGCCTACTCCTCCGCGTCGCACCTCAACGTCACGTCCACCTACACGGGCGGGTTCCTCACGATCATGTCATCCCCCCCTACCCCCCACCAACTCTAACCGATCCGAGGTTTGCTAGCAACTCAAATGGCCCTCCCTACTACCATTTCACCGCTGACATCCTTCGCGTCGCCTCCCAAAGCGCTCCCTGCCCTCAGCTCCTCCGCCTCCCCTACGGCGTCACGTCCCTCGTGTACCCCCCCTCCGGCGGCACCTACCTCCCAAACCTTGACTGCTCGTGGGTCATCTCCGGCCATTCGGGCCTTTTCACCTCCGTCGCCATCACCTTTTCGACAGAGCAGTGCTGCGACTTCGTCCGCATCTACGCCGGCAGCTCCTTCTCCGGCGCTCTCATTTCGTCCATGTCCGGCCGCGGCCTCCGCGTTGTCGCTGCGGCTTCGCGCGGCGCCGATTTGACCATCCGGTACGGGTTGTCTGCGGCTGTCTGACTCCCCCCTCTCTCACGCAGATTCACGACCGACCCCAGCGTGCAGCTGTACGGCTTCAGCGCCAACATCTCCTACGTCGTCTCCCCCCCCACGTGTCCGATTTATGGCACCGTCGCCACTTACACGACCTCCATCGCCCATACCGTCGCGTCGCCGTCAGAGTCCTGCTCGTGGCTCATCCCCGCCTCCCCCCCCTCCACTCTCCGCCTCGCCCTCACCATCGACGGCTCCTGCCAAACAATTTCAATTTACGAGGGCTCCGTCCAGAACGCCGCCTACCTCCGCGGCGTCTTTTCATCCGGCGACAGCATCCCCGTCGTCGCGACGGACGATTCCTCCCCCCTCCTCGTCGTGTACGCCCCCCCTTGTCGTCGCACCTGACCCCTCCTCTGCAGCTACTCCGCCTCCAACTGCCCTGTCGGCGGCGCCAGCGTCCTCATCTCCATCCTCCGCCCCTACACCCCCCCCAACGCCCATCAGCCCGTGCCGCGCGAGCAGAAGGCCAAAATCGCCCTCGCCTCGATCGTCCCGCTCGTGACGATGGCGGCGACGAGCATCGGCGCTGGGGTTGCGGCGAAGGTTGTCAGCCTCAGCGGCGCGTCGTTGATGTTGTTCAAGGCCCATACGGCCATCGTTGCGGTCAGGAGCGGTCCTTTGTGGCTCACCCGCAGGTCGACGCGGTGCTCCTCATCGCCTCCTCTGCAACCGTCAGCGCCTACCGGCACCTCTCCGCCGCGCCGTACGAGCCCATCGGCGACGTCATTACTCCGTTATGTGACCCCCCCTCCCTCAACGAGCGCATGACGTGTGCAGACGCGATGTGGAACCCTTACGTCGTCATGGCCAAGGCCGCCTCAGCCCTCGGCATCGTCGCAGCGGTGCTTGCCCTCGCCCTCGCCGCATTGTTTTTGTTCGCCGCATTTTCAAAATCTTCCCGCGCACTGTACCTTCGCAACAGAATCGTCAGCCCCCCCCCCCCTCCCCCAAGTGTGTCTAACCCACATTCAGGTCAGCGCCCTCCTCGTCATCCCCCTCGTCCTCGCGTTCGCCGCCGGCTGTGTCGGCCTTTGGGGCCGCAGCGGCTCCATCGCAGCCGTCGCCGCGGTGGGCGGGGTTGCGCCCGCGAGTTGGTTCTTTTTCGTCTCATGCGCATTTGGCCTCGTCATCCCCCTCGTCTGCTTCGTTTTGGCTCTGGCTAACCCCTGCAGGCGCTGCTGTGCGCGTCCTCGGTGCGGCTGTTCCGGTCCTATAACAAACTCGTTGAGGCGACGGTTGTTAGGGAGACGGAGATGGTCGAACCCCCCGCTGCAGCGGCGGAGGATGGCGCAGCGATGGCGCTTCAGGCGGAGTTGTAAAATTTAAGTTAACTGCTTTTAAGTCGGCGCAACATATCTTAACTTAAAATAGACTACATTCATCACATTGTTACATAAGACACGTCTTCCCGCGGCTTTTTTTTGTCGAGGCGCGGAGCCAAAATTAGAAACGTCAGCACGGGGAGGGCTTCGACGATGCCGTAATAAATGGGATTAAAAGTAGGCAAAAAGGAGGAGCTAATGACGCAGAAGGCGAAAAAGACGTTGAAAAGGGCGCGGATTGAAAAGCAGAGGACAAAGACGATTGACGCGACGGCGAGGATCTGAGGGGTGAGGTGGGAGGGGGGGAGGGGGACGTAGAGAGGACGCTTCTCGTACGAGGGGAGTGTGCGCTTGAGCATGAGCCACTTGCTGTAGAGGATGAGGAGTTGGTAGACGGAGACGGCGGAGGGGATGATGGAGATGGGGACCATGTAGAGCTCGTAAACGGTCATCATGGCGGCGCTGGGGCGGTTAGGGGGGGGGTGGGTCAGGGTGGGGGGGACCTTGTTACTTCTGAGGTTAACATGAGGACGATGGCAACGATGAGGAAGAGGAGCCAGGCGAGTTCGTAGAGCTTGAAGAGGCGCGTTAAAATCATTTTGCGGCGAAGCAGTTTTGGAGTAGCTGCAGTTGATCCGAGACCTCCGAAACTTCATAATTATCTCAATAACATCTGAAAATGAACCAGGATAAAATGAAGAGGTAGAAGAGAGTGTACAGGGCAGCGGTGGCGATGATGTAGACGGTCATGCCCCCGACGCTGCAGAAGAAGAATGTGTCTTGAAAGTATGAAGAGCTGAAGGAAACAGCGCGGGAAGCAACGGTGAGCAATGTCAAGAGGTACAGAGTGACCCTCCACTTCGCAAGCTGGAGCGACCAAAACCAAAAGAACTGGCTTATGCGAATAAGGCCGAAAATGAGAAGGGTGAGAAACAAGAAGAACAGCGCTCTGTATGACTCATGTGGCGCATGTCCGACGGCGCAGACCCCGTCGAGATCGCCGCATGACATGAACAAATCTTTTTTACAGTTAAAGATTAATTTTTATGCAATTTTTGAGATCGAATTTTTTTACTCGGAAGCTGGATTCTCTGGATGAGAATTCGAAATCATTTCAGCATAAATACTACGATTAGTTTCAAGATGAGATGCTCTGACAGACTCATGCTCCTCCCGTTGAGAAGCAAAGTTAGGGTATCGGTCACGCAAACGGGGAGGAGGCGCAGCCAGGCGTGGCAGCACAACAAACTTCTCCGGCTTGACATGAGCGCGAATGCCAAGCTTGTTAAAGTAAACTTCTTTCACAGAGCCGCCAGCAGATTCAATTAATCTCTTCGCTGCAGGGGTGGCCTTGGTCACTTCTATGGCTACAGGCTTCTTCAAAGAGCCCTTTCGGATAAGAGACGTTACTGGAAGAAATACAGTTCCTAAAATCTTCACTCCTGCCTGAACATGAGTGATTGCGCCAGCATCGAACAACGCTTTCATAGTGATCGGAGTTGAAGAATCCAAGCGCCCATGCTCCAAGAGATAGGAAATGCGCCCAAGACTGATTTCCTCAAGCTCCGCTCGGAAACTAAGGAATGAGTATGAATAACATCACAGGCACTTATTGACGAAACCTCGCTTCGGAAATCGTCGAACCAATGGAGTTTGGCCACCTTCAAATCCAGCTTTAGGTTTGTTGCCTTCTCTGCATTTTTGTCCGTTGTATCCTCGCCCAGCTGTCTTGCCCTTTCCAGACCCAATTCCACGCCCCACTCGGCATTGCTGAGGCGTCAGCATACAATGAGGGAAAGGAACTGTACCTTAATTTTGGCTCCAGGATTGTCGCTGATCCTGTTCAACCAAGATGACAAGGACCTGATGCAAGTTCCAACCCTCAGCATGCCGTCGTCCCTATTTTCTAATGTTATTTTTTGTTATCATAAAAGACTAAGCACAAATAAATTTGAGAAAGTCCTAAATGGAGAACCCCGACATTGAGACACTCTTTGACGTCTTTACCCCCATCAAATCGAAAGAAACGATGGAAGAGGATGACACTGTAGCTGCTGACTCTCCTCTTTGCGGGCAATGCAAAAGAGGATTCGATGGCAGTATCATGGCGTTCGTACGTGGACTCGGCACCTCGCAGTTCTGGAGGGATTCTCGAAGACTGTTAGAAGGTCTTGAAGTAGCGACGAAGCCCAGTCTTATGTGACTTATCTAGGTTGTCAACGATGGCAATTTTGTTCATGTAGAAAGAATTTCAAAAAACGTGACGCTTGATCGCTCGTATTCGAAATCCGTATACTTGAGCTCAATGGCATCTGACTTGCAGGCATCTGACGTGTCGGTGTCATCACAAGTCAGTTGCTGGCCGCGAATATCGTACAAGCGCTTCGACAACGACTCACTCTCACAGCGTTGATTTCACGAAGTGGAAGCGAATAGACCTTGAGGACGATGACAAGCTAGTCAAAGTATGATGCAGCTAACATTCCAGATCACAAAAGTCCAAATGCTTTAACTGTGGAGAAGAGGGCCACATCCTCGCCGAATGTCCGAAGGTCTGCCCCTCTTGCGCCCTCTCAGGCGGCAGAAGCGCGACATGACGCGCATTCGAAACGCGCGGAAGGAGTTCCAGTCCACTCAGAAGATCACACATGTCATCCGGGGCAGGTAGCCAATTCGAATGTCACCAAGGGTGAGTTTGCAGGTACTACGAAGAGTCGGAAGAAGCTGCCCAGCGACGCGCGCGCGTTGCGCAGCTCAAGGCGGGGGTGCTGTCGCAAGAGCTGCGCGATGCCCTCGGCATGGAGGAGGGAGATCCCCCTCCGTATTATCGTTCCATGGTCGTCCATGGCTACCCCCCCGGATATTATCGTGACAATAGTGGTCTCAAGCGGATGACACGTGCAGAGCCTGTGAGCCAAAACTCATCAGCGCCAAGGCGGCAGCAGAGCGGCCTTCACTTTGTGATGGAGCCCGGCGAAACAGGTCTTGGATAGGCACTATGTAGATGTCGTAATTCAAGCAGAAGCTGCTCCAGCTGCAGCGGGAGAGCCTGGTGCTACTGAGCACGCGAAGGTGGCTGTATTTGAGGGCCTCTTTGGCGATGGAAACCCAGACTACGAAAACCGAAACTGGCGACGAGTTCGGATGAGTCTGTGTTTATGTTGTGGCGGCTAATGCGATTAGTTTCTGAGATACTGTCAAAAGCAAAGGAGGTGGGCTGCTTATTGAATTTTCTCAACGCCTAAGAGTCTGATCGAAAAGAGGAAGCGAAGAGAGGCAGGAGGGGCTGACGATCGCTCCGAGCGGCCTGACGACCGCCGCGATCGAGGCCGAGAGGAAAGGAGGGACGATCGAGAGCGAGGCCGAGACCGGAGAGGCGATGAGGCGGACCGAGAGCGTTGGGGCGGGCCTCGGGAGGCGCGGGATTACCGAAAGGACTCGCCAAGGGATGACTTCTACAGAGAGGGTAGAAGAGACGATGTTGGGAGGAGGGACGAAAATCGCGACGATTTCAGACGGAGAGACGGAGGCAGGGATGAATTCCGCCGCGACAACGTGCGGAGCGATGCGTACGACTACAGGGGGCGTCGAGAGCCTGAGAGGAATGACGACTGGAGAGACCGAAGGGAGAGAGACAATTCACGCGACTCTGGTCTCTCGGAGAGGAAGGATCGCTACGAAGACGCTTACCGGCCTCGGCATGCGGAGGCGTATGACGATGACGAGAGACGGCAAGTGTACAGGCGAGAAGAAAGGGGTTACGATGGTGGAAGGAGTCACGCGGTACCCACAAGCAATGCGATGGGAGGGTCCTCAGGCCTAGGGTATCAAGGGCCCCAACAAGTTCACACGCCCCCTCCGCGCATGAACTTTCCTGTGCTTCCAACCGGCGCGGGCTCTCAGCTTCTGAATGCTCTCGTTGCAATGGCTGCATCGAAGTCTCAGAGCGACTCTCCTCAAGGCAAGCGAAGCTATGATGGCCATTCAGATCCGTACGCAGCAAAGCGCAACCGTTATTAAACGCTGCGCTTGCGTCAAATAATGAACTCAAATTTTGTTTGTTAGTACAACCCTTATGTCATTTCTGCTTGTTCAGGACGTAGCGACGACCACAGCATCGCTGATATTGTAGAATTTTGTAGAAGACGCGTCCTGGATCAAGCTAAGCGAGTCCTGGCTAGGCTGGCTCTGTGTGAAGGACGGGATGCTGAACGTTTATCCGGCGCTGAGGGTATTGATGAACTTGTTGACCTCGTCACTCGATTGGATCTTTTTTCAGTGGCTCTCTCAATTCTTTGTATGGAGAATGGTCTCACTGTCAAGTTCTTGACAAGACGAGATCGCTCATACCCTATATCCAATTGCATGATCATTTCGACCCACGACAAGACGGCCCTCAACGTCGTCGCGCGGGACATTCACTCCGACGAAGAGATCCGTTTCGCTTTGATCCCAGATTCCCTTGCGCATCATCAAGCAGTCAACCACTACATCCACGACTGCATCCTCGAGTATCCGTCGGCCCTTTTGAAATTTACCTCCCCCCCCAAAAAAATCAGGAATGCCGGTTACACAATTGAAGTGTCTGAGCGTATTCCGCCTGAATTAGTCCTCAGGGCTAACTTTTCCGTATGGTGCGACGTTCTCGTTGACTCTAAAGGCTCCTTCGATTTATTCTTTACTTGCGCGCCTTTATTTTAACCGCGCCCATCAAGTTCAAATCGGTTGATTTCATTTCCCGCCATCAGATCTGATCGTCTCTCAGCCGTTGCGTCGCTGCGCCTGTGGGAGCTCGTCGAGCGCGACGACAGCAGCGCCCTCCTTTGCCTCCCCCAGCTCCTGTAAAAAACTGCTCTTTTATTTTAGTCTCAGCCCTGACCACATCAGCCGCATCGCCGTGTCATCAAATTGCGCCACCCTCTCGGACGTCCTCGTCCACATTTGCAAGACGTCCGTTCCCTTCGCTTCGCGAGTTCGGTGGGCGATCCCCTCGCCCACAGGTTCGAATATTCCCCCCCCCCCCCCCCTTGACGCCGAAGACGAACGGACGGACAGCCGCTGCGTTGAGGCCATCGCGCGCATCAGCGTCCGCATGGCCGCACATTTTGTCGACGAGGGCTGTGCGTTCGCCACTTTTTAAAATTTTAAAGCCATTAGCCGATTCTGTTAAGGATATCCCTTTAAGCGACGTCGATGAGCTCTCTCCGCATGTCGTCGCTTCGCTTCGCTTCTGACGCGATGCAGTCGTCGGCGCGCGTGCAGACGCTCATGCGCATGCGCCGCGAACGGCTGGAGCAGCAGGAGCGCGTCGCTGCTCTCTTTTCCAAATTAACAGACCTGTCAGCAGAGCTTCGGTCAGTCCAACCCGAGTTCAGAAGTGATCCCTTGGCGTGGGGGGGGGTTGATTTTCTCAGCGCAGGAACTGAGGACGAGGCTTCAAGGATTTAACAGAGACCTGGCTGAGAGTGGAGATTTTGAGTTTATTCTTTAACCAACCAGAATCGCCGTTCTGGCCTCTCACTCTCTCGCAACGCATTGGTCGCCGTTGTCTATCCCCCCCCCCCTGACGCGCGCAGTGTCGATCGTCGCGGAGAAGGGCCGCTGTTTCTCGACGTTTGAAAAAGTTTGGCCCTTGGGCCTGCGCGGGGTCTGACTCTAACAGACGCCTTGTTTAGTCGTTTTTGAAGTGGCGTCCCTTTCAGACCAATCTGTTAGCGCCCCCCCGCCCCCCCTTCGAACCCTTCCCCCCCCCCCAAGTTGTGCTGACCCCCCTCCAACAAGGCCGCAGAACTGAAGCGGCGGTCTGCAGCGCCAGTATTTAACGATAACGATCCTTCCGTCTTTAGTTCAGACCCAACCGGAGCGCGCTCCCAAGCCCTAGCTCAAATTGCACCCCCCCGCTCTGTCTCCACAAGCCCCTTCGCTGCCGCACAATCGCCCCTCCTGAGGGTCGACGGGGAGGACCCCCTCGCCAACCCAACGACCGCGCCAAGTGGCGCGGACAGCACAGCAGGGGGGGGCTCGTTTCCCGACGACTTCGTTCTCGTGACTTCCAATGGGGGGGTCGAAAAGTCCGCTGCGGAGGTCGCGGCGTCGCTGGATGAAGTTTTTGATGCGCCGTGGGACACGTGGAGGTCTAAATATAGAAAGTAGGGGGGGGGGCGCCGTTTCTGATTGTGGAGGAAGTCAATGTTCGGCAGCGCAAGAGGCTGGGGTGGGTCTGCTTTTTCGCCGTTTTTGACAGCTATCAGACGTCATCCCTGTCATAGTCAAAAGTCTTGATGACATCCCGCAAGAGGAAGTCGCAATGCAAGTCATCCGCCGCCTCGTCGACGCTTGGGCTGCGGATGGACTCCCACTTGCTGCCACCCCGTGCGCCCCAAGTTTCCTCCTTGTTAAGTCGTCAGGTACGACATCGTTTCAACCAGCCGATCCACCGGCGTTATCGGCTTTGTCGTCGATTCCGTACGTCATTTTCCATTTTCTCCTAACCCCCCCCCCCACCCTCAGGTCCCCCTCGCCTCGCTTCGAAAAAAGTCCACGGAAATGTCTCTCAGCGCCATTTACGAAAGCGTTGGCGCGCATCGGCGCGGTCTTACCCCCCGCAGCTGTTCGGCGCGCGAGGGACCCCGGCTTTTAACAAAGCGCTGTCAAACTTTGCGACCTCCCTCGCCGCGTACTCGCTCATCTCGTACTTCCTCGAGCTGCGCGATCGGTCCCCACCCCCTGACTTACCTTAACGGCTGCAGCCACGAGGGCAACATCATGATGCGGCGGGACGGGTCGATCTTCCACATTGACTTCGGTTTCATCCTCGTCGGCGTTCCAAATTTGGTCGCTGACTTGAGCAGAATCGGAAAATGCCAATCAACATCGAGCGGGCGCCGTTCAAATTCACCGCTGAGTTTGAGGAGGTACGCGCGGCAGTGGGGATGTCGTGACGAGGAAAGCTTTTGGGTGGCAGCATGTCGCCATTTTATCAGACGTACTTGAAGCTTGTCATTTTGGGGTATGCGTCAGCTCAAAAGAGAGCGGATGAGTTCGTGGCGATGTTGGCTGCGATGCGCTTGGTGTGCCCGTTGACGTGCGTCGACAATCCTACCTTCGAGGCCGATTTAAGGCAGAGGTTCACGGGGGATAACGGTATGAAACGCCGACGAATGCTGACCTGCGAAGACCCGAAGAGGTGCGTAGCCGCTGTGTTGGGCCTTCAGGATTCTGCCAAACGAGACTTGACCTCAAGGCTCTATGATTTCATTCAAAAGGTCCTCGGGACGACCTGAGCTGTAACAGTAGTTGGTTCGTGAGTGCTCTAAATGCTATTGTAAATTAGTCATTATCTGCCGAATGACAGCAATCGTGCTCGCCTTGGCTATTGCGACAATCAGTTCGTGCCAGCTGACATGCGAAGAGTCCTCTGCAACGGAGCAGTTAGATGTCAGCCCGTTTCACTAACAGCCAAGGGAGCTTTCCTCTTGCTCACTGAGAGAATGTCTGCAGTCTTTCTTTGGAGGCTAAATCCACAGCCAATAGCCTCATCTCTCGAAAAGACTACGCCAGCGCAGAGCGCACATTAAAGCGCTGCCTGGAATTGGCCCCAGTGCGGCAAAAGTGCTCCTTCCCATCCTCATCCCGCAGCTTGAGCTCCTCTGCGCCCACGGCCTGTGCCGAATCTTCAAAGACACCAAAGTCAATGACGAGAGGGTCCGTGTCGGCCAGTATCTCACCCGTGGGACCGCATTTGACTCGCTCACGACTTAGGAATGAACCCTCACAACCCCGTCGGCTTCGTCGAGCTTGGCTTCGCCTTTCAGGATCGCATTTTTCAAAGCACCTACGACGCCAATTGGAGTTAAAGACCCATTTGCCCTCGTTTTTTACGCCCTAGCTGCCATCGGCCTCGACCTGGCGTCAATCCGCGGCTTGTGGCGTCGTGGCCGACTTGACGCCGCCGAGCAGTTCCCCCTCCTCCCTTACTCAACCTGCGCCCTCCCCCCCCTCCCTCAACTCACCCCCCCCCCCCCCTGTCCAAGAGCTGACCAGCTGAAGGAAGTCAAAGACGCAAACAGCCGGTGGGCGGCCCATTTCCGCCGCACGGCCATGCGCGCGGCCGAGCCCTTCCCCCGCCGCATGCGGCTGGGCCCACGCCTGCGCGTTGGCTTCGTTTCGTCGGACCTTTACCGCATCCACCCGGTACGGGGGGGAGGGGCAACAACACGGTCAATCGAAATCTCAGCGCGACCTTGCCCTCCCCGCCCTTAGCGCGCGTCGGGGCTTGATTTGGCCGTCCCGCCCGAATGCGACACCCCCCCTGTGGCTGCAGCGCTGACCCTTTCGCGCAGGTTGGAAAGTCCGTCAACTCCGTCCTCAAATTCCTCCGCCCGCACGTCGTAGAAGTCTTCGTGTACGGCCTCGTCCCGACGCAGTGAGAGGGGGGGGGGGGGGGG
>JAIYDP010000293.1 GCA_027487435.1 Verrucomicrobiaceae bacterium
CGCAGCCTTGTCTGCCGCTGCCTGGTCTGCCGCCGCCTGGTCTGCCGCCGCCTGGTCTGCCGCCGCCTTGTCCGCAGCCGCGTGTTCCTCAACCTCCACAGCAGCTCCTACAATTTCATGAACGGGTGGTTCTGAGTCTGCTGCGATACCCGTAGAATGTTCTTGAATCTCTTCTCCTGCAATTTGAGTCCATTCTAAAATCATCGACCATTTTCAGAAGACGATTCGTCGTCAACCTCAAGCAGATTCTGCGCAGCATTTTTAGCGTCAAAATGTGCATCCCTCGAGTGTTCTTCGAACGGGGTCCTTTTCTGCAAATGGTCAAGAGCATTTCCGACAGCTGACTGATGATGGAGATGCTGCAACAGGGGCTGTACCTTTGAGAGTAAGAACGAGGAAACAATGTGAATTAACTTGCAGTGACTCGGGACGTCTCATCAACAACAACAGCAGCGTCGGAGGGCTGGACCTATCAACAAGAGCAACAAAACGGTATGCACCGAAAAGAAGAGAGAGCCAAACACTTCAGATCGAATGTACGCAACGCGTGCGGCAGCCTCAGAGGTCGCGTCTTTCTTGTCCTCAGGCGACAAGAAGTAATCGACCGCGCCGTAGTCCTTGGGCGTGTACGCGATGGACGACCGGAGGAGGACAGACCGTGCAGACAACTGCGCGGGGGATGGATTGGACCCTCGCAGCAGAGTGACAGTCGTTGGCACCGTATTGCCTTCGCGATCAACAGTTATTGTCACAGAGGTCCCCTCAGGGCCGAGAACTTTGGAAACGAGCTTATCTCCAATGTTGTAGATGTCCTCTCCGTCCACCTTTTCTGTCAGGGCTGCAAGGACGTTTGAAAGGTCACTCTTCTGATCATATCGCCAACTTTGAGCTCCCCGTTGCGCTGAGCGGAGCCGCCTGGAATGAATGCTTTGATGACAGCATATCCGTTTGGTGTGGGCTCGAGTGTGAGCCCGACACCAACTTGCAAGCGCTTGGAAGGGGACAAATTCTTTTGAAGCTGCTCGAAGCGCACCCCTGGCTTTACTGCAGTGGATTTAGCAAATATGTGATAGTCCTGAGACGTCAGCGACGTCAAAAACCGTCAGCACTTCTTGGCAGAAATTGAAACCAGTGTCGACGCACATGACCGACGCAGCGCGGTTTGTGCAGACGTCACAGTGATAAGGACGATCCCACTCTCCATCACGACGGCTCAAAATAGAGGCGCGGAAGAGCGGAGCACCAGAAGCTAACCAAGAAGGTCGAGAAGTGTACTCAGAACCTGCCATTGAATCGACACTTTGCAAAAGAGCATCTATTGTTTTTTAGAGGCACATCAATCAAAAAACGGAATTCTCAACTATGCACTCTCAGCGTTTGAAATGGAGGAAAAAGCATAGTTGCAGAGTCTGAATGGGGGTTTTCACTTGGTTGTGGAAATATTCTCAATTTTCTTTCTGTCTTTACTTGTTAATCGGAATGTGGAAACCCTCGGATGCGTTTAAGGATTTGTTTACGAAGACAACGACAAGGCGTCTTGGTCCACTGTGGCACTTGGTTCAATTCTCGGTATCGATGGTTCCTTGCGCACTCATCGTAGCACTTGCGGAGCACACGCGGCGTGACCCCATTTTTCAAGAAGAATTCATTAAAAATTTGAAGATCAACTCAGAAGGTGGACCGAAAGATTTCGAAGTTGAACTTCGCCTATTCATCTGACCAGACAGAGTTTGAAACATGACATTCGAAGTGAGGCCTCGTCGACGGTTCAAGCAAAGCTGTCGGGGATCAAAGATGCAATGAAGGAGTCTCCGATTGTCGCGAAAGCAGTTGCTGGAGTTTCAAAAGCCTCGGAATACGTATCCCAGAAGTTTACGGAGATAGTTAATCGAAGTCGGACGGAATGACTGGTTTACCATACACATGGATTTTCTACTTGTTGGGATCGCTACACAACATGCTCTGAATTGAATTTACAGCTTAGCGCAAGCGCTTTCGAATCTCCTTCTTCTTCTTGACGATTTCTTTGTATAGTCGATCTCTGTACTCTGACACAGTGAACCTGAAAGGATGAGCTAGTGCCAGCCGCTTGCCCACTTTGTGTTGTCGTCAAGGCAAATCTTGATTGGAGGGGTAGGAAACGTCAGTTCCTCAGCGTCATTGTGGAATTGGGCCACGTAAGGGTGCTTCAGAGCGTCCTGTACGAGTCAAACCGAAAAACGAACAGCCACACCTCGGCGCTGATGCGTTTGTTCGGATTAAACCGCAGCAATCGTCGAAGAAGATCCGTAGCTTCTGGAGAGGCGTTGGGAAACATTTCTGAGAGGCTTCTTGGCTTCGTCGGAGGCAGCGACTCCAGCATGGTTGCAGCAAACGGAGATCGAATGGCATCTATGTCCTCCGCTGTCGGCCGTCCGGTCACTTCAATGATACGATCCAATTGGTTCATCGTCGAGGTACCTGCATCACATCAACTAACGCCGCAGAAGGGAGCAGGACCTGGGAATATCGGCTTTCCAGCCAGCATTTCTCCAAGAATGCATCCAAGAGACCACATGTCAACTCCTTTCGTGTACTTCGTCGATCCTAGAAGAATCTCCGGGGCGCGATACCAACGAGTTGCAACGTAGTCTGTCAGCATAGGATTGCTGCCACTTTTATCGTCAGTCGCAGCCAAAGATCTTGCCAAGCCGAAGTCGCACACTTTCACCAAACAGTCCGCATTCAAGAGCATATTGCTTGGCTGGCAAATTAGGTGTACTTAATCGCAACATTACCTTCATATCACGATGCAGCATCTCTGCACTGTGCATATATTTGATACTCTTCAGCAGCTGATACATGATGTACTGTTTGTGAACTTCCTCAAGAATGTTTGCTCTGATAACGGCATGCAGATCAGTATCTAGGACGTCAGTAACCAAAGAACGTCAAATGGTAACCCATGTACTCGAAAATAAGATAGATATCTCGGTCATTGTCGGCTTTCAGTACGTTGAACAATTTGATGATATTCTCATGATTGTTCAGCTCCTGCAAAAACATAATTTCCCTAAATGTCCGTTGGGCGTCTGTAGAATTTTGAAATGCATCGAAAACTTTCTTCAGAGCGACCACCTCGTGAGTCTTCTTATCTATCGCCTTCCAAACGATTCCGTACGCCTTCCACGAGTTAGCAATAAGAACCGACAATCAGGATACCCCTTTCCCAAGCTTCTGAACAATTTCGTACTTTCTCAAAACATGCTTGTCGATCTCGTCTGACATGCTTCAAATCCGCAAACGGAAATGGTTAACAGAGTGGCGGTTTGTTAATTTTTACATGAAGGTCGTTCGCTTACGATCGACTCCACATAAATTTACACAGAAACGTTAACGCGCATTTCACACTATTGCCACCCATCAAGAGTGGCCTCAGGTTGCCGTCGGGAGATCTCAACAGGGGCCGAAAATCCAAACGATGACGAAGATCTCGATACGTCGAGCTCCACAGGCGGCAGAATACTTGCTGAGGAATGCGGTCGCGAAGGAATGTCAACTTTCCTGCAGAGTTAGATCAACAAAAGACAGCCGAACTTGATCTTCGTCTCAGCCACTGCTTTCCTCTTCAACTCTAGCTTATCCAGCTTTTGACGAACAGAAAGCTTCGACGATGGCCGCTCAATTCGCTCGCTTCGATTAGCTGTTGCAGGACGTGATGCAGACACCATAGGATCATCAAGAGGCCGCATGCAGGACAAACACCTTGCATTGGGAGGGAAATGCGAGGATGTAGCGGCCGAGTTTTCGTCGCGATTCATTGTGAACTGCTCGTCCTCCGTCAGAGGAGGTGGTCCATCATTCGCCGGCCGCATGCACGTCATGCAAACATGCGCAGTCTCTGCTTGACGATGCTCATCTTGATTCGTTATCGCTGGCACTGGTACAGTTGGCGGCGGAGGTGGAGGACTATCTTCGATCGACTTAACCCTGTTGATTAAACTGTCCAGTTCGTACGCGAATCTCTTGTGCGTCGCAAGGATCGTCCGAACCACGTTCGTGTTCTTTCCGACGGATTCTCGAACTTCGGACAAATCTCGACCAACTTTGACTGAAAAGTCATGGTCGTTCACAGCACCGACCCCGCCGTAAATGCGTTTCCAACAGGACTCGAGTTTGTCTGACATAGCCTCCCATTTGTCCATGTAAGGCCGCAACTCGTCGCTTAGAAGCTTTCGCACTTGCTCTTCGTCGACTGCAGCCCGTACCGACACGGACTCTGGAGCAGCCGCACTCTCTGTTAAAGCAGAAACCGGTCTGGATGTTTGCGCAGTCATGGCAGAGGGCGGCCTAGAATTTGCTCTCGAAGGCAAAGCAAACGATTGGGACAACGCCGCTGTCGAGGCAGCAACTCCTCCTGCAGGAACTGCAGAGACTGGGCGCGACGCAAGTTGAGTGACTTGCACCGACAGTTTCGCTATGTCAGCAGACATTTCTTGGACCTCCGAGCTGACCTCGTCGACACGAGATCCCAGCTGATGGATGCCATCTTTACAGCCGACAACATCCCCGCGGACACCAATCATTATCTGCTGCATTTCCGAAAGTGAGCTTGAAGTTGCCAGCTGCCCAATGTCGGTGATAATTTTCGAATTTTCCTTCCACAGCATTCGGATCTCTTCGTCTTGTGCCTTAGCTTCCTTTTCAAACGCATTAACGGACCCCTGTACGAAATTAATCGTGATTTTGCATGATTCAATGTCTCCAATCGCTCTCTCCAGCTTCGCGTCGACAGAGGTTGCGGCGAATTTCGTGTCGCGAATGTCAGCAATTAAATCTTGGATATTCTGCTCAGCTCTTCTGATGGTTTCGCTTTGAGAAGTAAGTGCGTTCTTTACAGATTCGACAGAGCTTGAAAGAGCTCCTATGTTGTACTCCACCCTTTCCAACCGAGCCGACTTCACTTTGGCATCCTGCTCCAACGCATCGAGTCTCTGAGTGTGATGATTGAGCGAGGTCGTGGTCGAATCGATGAACGTTTGCAATTTTCGGAAATCGAAGAGCATGCTCTGGACATCAACAACCACATTGCCAGTCATCCGTTGTCCCTTTAACTAATAACTCAAACTTACAAGTTTTTCAAGCGCTTTCGCCACTCGGCACCAGTTGGGAAGGAGTAGTTCGCAATCGACGCAATTTTCATCGTGATTGAATACCCTGGTTTCTTTGGCGGCATGTAAGCGGCATTTCGAACTTCGCAAGGGTCCTCAAAATGTTCATGCAAGTGGTCTACCCACTCGGCCACACGGCCTTCTGTTGTCCCAGAGACAGATATGAAATCAAATAAGCTGAGGTGCTGGACAAGTTCGCAAAGCCCCACACCTCCAGCATGGGGGCACACAGGAACCCTTGTTTGCGTCAGCATTTCACGCCCATGACTTACCCAAATTTCTTTGCCATCAGTATGATAGCGAGGTTCTCGTTAACTCCACCGACTCTACAGCTATCGATTTGACAAAACTGTAGCGCCCCAAGCTGCATCAGCTGTTTGAAAATTACACGATTCTGAACCATTTCACCAGTGGCGATCCCAACTGGCTTAATAGCATCACAAATTGCCTTATGCCCTTGAGACATGAGGCTGTTCACAAACTACGCATACCCAGCACATCATCTGGGCTTGTGGGCTCCTCAATCCACCACGGATTGAATTCCTTCAAGTGCGCCATCCACGTAATGGCCTCTTGCACATCCCACTTTTGATTAGCATCGACCATCAAATAGTTTTCAGGACCAATAATACTTCGAATCAGGCGACAACGTCTGACGTCATCTTCAAGACTCACGCCCACTTTGATTTTGATATGACGAAACCCATCATCGAGAGCTTGCTTCGTTAGTGCTGTGATCTTTTCGTCTGAGTATCCGAGCCATCCAGCGCTGGAGCATCAGAGGCATAATTTCTTCAAGTGCAACCTTGTCGTGTAGCAGGGATAGCCCCTCCTCAGCATCTCTTGCTCTCGAAGATCTTCCATTGGGTCAGAAATTCAGAAACAATTGATGCCTTTCGTAGGCTGCATTTTCTGGAGCATTGACAGCGCTTCTTCGGAAGTCAGCGCGTCTGTGATGTATCTGTGTAATAAGGTCGAAGAGGCAACCCCAACTTGAAGTCAATGCAAGCAACTAGCTCCTCTGGCGACATGTCCACAAGAACTTTCCAAACAGGTTTGCCTAAAGACTTCGCGTAGAGATCCCACACGGCGTTGATAACAGCAGCGCAACTTAAATGCAGGATTCCTTTTTCCGGGCCAACCCAGCGCATTTGACTATCGCTTGTCAACGATCTGTAGAACTTGACCCAATTGGACGTGATCTCGTGGAGTCTGAGACACAGAGTCAGATTGATGGGGTGCCTCTTACTCTTGACCGACTACAAATGGCTGAAGAGAGTTGATGGCACTCACGCAAAGCTCGGTTCCTTTGCAACATTACCAAGAGCGAAAGAAAATACGGACCGCGACCCAAGGTGAAAGTAATGCCATTTCCAGTCATTCCGTTGTCGCATGTCAGAGTCACATATGCAGCGCTGTAGTCGGGTGCTGCATGCATAGCATCGGATCCATCTTTGTGATCCGACGTCGGGAACCGGACATCCTTCACATCCAATCCAACAATCAACATTAACGATTGTGGCTCTTCGCTGTTATGGACAGCCTTTTGTCGAGTCTTCGAGATTTTTGGGAAAAGGGTCCCAAGATTTTTCGGCAAGTTGTTCCAGCAGGAGAGCTCCTGGATCCTTTCGATCTGTTTTCTATATTTGCTTCAGCAGAGGAAAGAATCCATTTCAAAGACCGAGATTTTTCGCACGAGTTCGAGAATCCGTTCACTGCCTATTTGAATGGATGCTCAGTGGTAATCAATCATGTCGACAACTCTTCGCTCAAAGTTTATGAGACTTGTAAGAGCCTTCGATCCCATTTCCCGCATATCTTTGCAAATATGTACTTGACGCCAACCAATTCACAAGCGGTCAAGGCCCACTCTGATGACAGGGATGTTCTCGTTCTACAAATGATAGGGTCGAAGCGGTGGCATGTCTATTCTGACCCAATTCGATTCCCATACTCTGATGAACAACTCGGCAAAGGTTCCGCAACGCTCAGTGCTGAAGAAAGGGGTCCTTTGACTCTCTGCGACACGTTGCATACTGGAGATGTTCTCTATATACCAAGGGGATTCGTTCATGAAGCTGATACAGGTGCAGAGCCGTCGCTACACGTTACGTTTGCAATCCCGACTCATGACTTCACTTGGCTCTCAGTTATCGCCGAAACTCTGAGGGACGTCGGGCGTCGATTGATTTCTCCTCGTCAGAGCGTCTCACTGGAATTCTGGAACGCATCCTCAGCTTCTGCCGAGGATGCGTTTCGAGCGGTCAAACAATCGTTGTTTGAAGGGGCAACGTTCGAGAGGGCTCAGGAATTGTTTTTAGAAAAGATTCGGAGACACAACCTTGCGCAGGATTCATTTGAGCCGTCGTTGCGCCAAGCGGAAATGGAGATTGTGCGTAGGAGGAGCCATTCGGCGATCCTGCCCGATCGGAACTTTTTGCTTCAAATCGAGGGCAAAACAAGCGATCGAGTTGTGGCCGTATTCGCTCGCGTTGCGGAGGACCGGTACTTGAGGTGGAACGTTCCTGACGATGTGTTTGAGGCCGTGCGTGATTTGTGGCAAAGAGGCTGCTGCGAGTGGAGGTCACTTGCGCTTACAGACGACATCGCTCGGTACGCTTTGGCTGTGTGCTTGGACTCATTTGGAGTGGCTAAACTTTGCACAACTGTACAATTCAACTAATTTGCAATATCCCCACCATTTTATCCAAGAATTCAGAGTTCTGAGCATTAAGCCGAAAGTAAAATAGAAAAAGTCATGCCTTCATCGCTTCCTCCAGCATCGCCTTGGCCCGCAACCGCTTTGACGACGCTTGGACTTCTGCTGGCGAGAACAACACTATCTCATCCTATGAAACGTTACGCATCACGGGAGCTTGCCACATCAAGCTCCTCCTTGTTCCTCTCTATCGCAGTTCGCACAAGTTCGAGAATGTTTGATCTGCTCATACCCTCCTCTCCTCCACAGATTAAACGCAGCAGAGGCATAGCGAACGCAATGATGAGTGCGCGGGTTTGCTAGGGTCTGTAAGCGCTTGGACAAGATCCATCGGAGGCGGCATGAATCCCCGGGCTGATTGCTCAGCATCGGCTGCAATCCTAGAATTCGTCATAAACGACTCAAACGTTGGAGACCCTTTCGTCTCTGTAGTAGAATATTTATATCTAGAAAAAGCTTCCAAAAGCCCGCTGTAATCCGAGGCTTCGGGAACCCAAATTGACATTGATAGCTCTCCTACCTTGGAAGGCTTGAAAAACACATAGTTCGAGCCAGCGCGGTGAGAGAAAAAGCAAAAATCTCGAACCATTTCCGCCCAAGCTTATGTTATTGAGTCCGTGAAAAAACAAGTTGTGCGATTTCCGATTCAATACGAAGAAGCCTTGTTTCGGGTCAACATCTCTGCTATGATAAGGTTTCGACGGGATAAAGTACCTTTTGACTATGACCAGAGGGCCTTCAACTTCCATGGCGCTCTAGCGCTTGAGCCCAAGTTCTCACATGGTTACCCAGGGTTCTGATTCCCTTTGTTGATACAAAGCGGCAAATGGACAAGTGTACAAGATGCTCAGTACATGCGGATCCCTGCGGCGTACAACACGCAAATTCAAGTCCGCCTGAGGTCGCAAAACTGGAGGTGTAATTCTTGCCGTCATTTATTTCTTTCCCAACAATTTTTAACGACCAATTATACTCAATTTAGAGCAATTCTTAGGTCTGACAGATCTCGTCGAATTTTTTCCAGCACAGAATTCGCCAGCTCCCTCGATTCAACGCTTATTCCACGGAGGTATTGATTTACGCTATCTCGCCGTTGTTTTCTCCACACTTCTTCGATGAAGTCCTTGGATCCAAAGTAATCTCGAGTCGGATTCAAGCGGCACTGTCGCACATGCTGATGGCTTTTCTGGTCATCAGCTTCTTGATGGCAACAAAGTGCGCAAAAGTATGCTTTGCAAGCCTCATTAGAACATGTCAGTGCCATGCAGCCGTCGAAGTCATAAAACGCTCTTCGACATGCCGGGCATCTCAAAGTCAAGATTTCGTCTTGGATTCGCCTCACATGATCTATTATTGTATCAGACTTCTGGGCTTCATCGCATCTGAAGCCCTCATGCCACTCTGCAGAGCAGCTTGTGCAATACTGCGTCTTGCACTGGGCACAACATACGCTGGAGCCGTCGATGCGAAGGAGCTGCCCACAGTCCGGCTGCGGACACCACATTGCAACCTTGGGATTTCGTTGCATGTATTTCGAAAGAGCCATGTCTCTGATGTTGCCAATCGACTCACAAAGGGTCTGGACATCCGCAACCGCCAATGGCTTCTTGCAGTCATCTAGGTGTGGACATAGCAGAGGAATTCCAATATTTCCAGGCGTGAACATGGGTGCAATGCATTCCATGTGGAACGCATGGCCGCAGAGGCTGAGCTCCACGTCTGTGCCCTCGTCGCAACAAACGCCGCAGCTTGAGGGCGCTGATCCTTTAATCAGGCCGGCAAAAGGGTCAAGGCGCCTGCGCAAAGCTTCCACCGCCGCATGCGTCCCCGATGCAACGATCCTGCAGCCTTTGAGTTCGACGGCAACAATGCCGTCGATTTCGATGAGTTGCGGCACAAGTTCAGCAACGGCTCGGGTGGCGTCCTTTCGAAGGCGCACGATGGAGTCCAGCTGCAACTCCCCGAGTCGTTGTACGATCGCCGTGAGACAATCCTCGGCCTTTGAGCGGTCCTCCTTCTTTCCGAACATCCTCCATGCGCGGTACCGATGGTCCCACATGATGTTCTTGTGTTCCTTCACAAGTTCTTGGAGAGCTTTCCTTCCCAATGACGTCGTCAATGTGGTGGCCTTCGCATGTTCGAACGTCTTGGCAGACAGCGCCTGCCGCAGCTTCGTCCGCACTGCGTCCAGCGCTCTCATCGACGGCGCGACAAACTTTCTTGCCCACCCGAGCTCGCTTTTGTGCCCTCTTGGTTCGTAGGCAGCGACCCCCTTGGACCGCGCGAACGCCACGACTTCATCGAGCTCTTGGGTCAAGCATTTCCTTATTATCGATTTGACGTTGCAAGTAGTCTTGAACTCCCCCTTGAACCTTACCCTCTGGCCGTTGATCACAGGCAACCGCGTCTCTGCTCTAAGGACGTCCAAAGCTCTCTCAGTCTGCTCATGTGACTGGTACGTCAGGGTGAGCCCAGACTTGCAAAACTTGTGGTCAAAGAAGCTCCCGATCTCAAGGTGGACATCATCTCCAAACGGGATGTGCGGGCGCATTTGTTCAACCCACACAGACGTTGCATCGTTGCCCTCTGCGACATCTCCTTTCCGCTCGCACACTGCTCCAAGGGGGAAGTAGTCTGCCGCTGCAGCTGCAAGGGTGTCTTCATCAACGTCTTCCGCAAGCTCGCAAAAGATTGCGCGGTATTGAAGCTTCTTCCGTCGCTCCTCTCTGAGGCTACCGATCAGCTTAACGTCATAAAAGGAGTCGGCTGTAAGTGGAGGCAATGCATCCGAAGTGTCGCCAAGTGAGGGGACTGACCCCAGAAGCCTCACTTTGGGGTGCTCTCTTAAGCTCGGTCGTAGGCGCCTTGCAGCGCACCATTTGCGTAAGTGCGGAAGCGCCTCATTTGCAGACTCGGGCGTTGGGAAATATATCGTTGCTTTTCCAGTTGACCTAGTGATTGGCCAAGACATCACAACTCTGCTCTGCACTTTGGTTTCAGGGGCGTTGTCTCGGATTCCAGCTGCCGCCGCTTTGATTACAACTCCTCCTTCCACCCACCGTCCTTGCGCAACTTCGCCCAGCAGCCTCGACGCGTCATCCTTCCGCTCGAACACGACACGAGCTGTGGAGCCACTGGCACTGACGGCCCGCATTCGAGCGCGCACCCCAAAGTAAGCCCGTGCAGAAGCTTCAGCCGTGGCTGCGGGCAGTCCCTCGACCGTCAGCGTGGAGAATTCGCCTTGAAACAGAAGTTCGGCCAGTTCATATCCGGCGCAGAAAACTCCCCTTACGCCGCTACTGACGAATTCTTCTGCCGATGCCGCCGCCATGGCGGCTTTGATAGAGTCAGCGTCTCCCTGTGCCGCATCTGCTGCATCGTCAAGCCCATCCTTGCCGAAGAAACGAAGCGACGCAGAACTTGAATCGAGCAAAGCGTAACACCCACAGCTGCGCTCCAGTTCGCACACTCGGTTTACAAAAGCTGGAGACCGGACAACAGCGCGAGGTAGCAGAATTGGGCGGGATGCCTTGAGGCTGCTCCGCATAGGTCGAAGTGATGCGCGAATGATGCCCGCCAACGGGGCTGGGACGTCGTCAGGGATTGGCGACGGTAGAAGCAAGGTTGTTGCCGCGCCAATGCGCACCATCGCCTTGAACGAAAAAACCTCGCCTCTCTTCCCAACAAGTCCTTGCGGTACCTCAGAGACGGCGCCGGAGGGATGCCCGAATGCGCTGACGTCCAGAAGCGTGGCCAAGTGGCCTCCAAAGCCCCTAGCCACCATTTGGGCCACTTGATCGTTCGAAGGGTCGCCGCACTGCTCCTGGACGGCCCACATACGCGACATGATGCTCAGCCTCTCCTTCAAATCTGCCGCGATCTTCCTCGCGCTCTCGATGGCGCGATGAGTGAAGCCGTGCTCGCGGCACCATGCGTCTGCCATCGCCTTGTCGACTTTAGAAACTCCGTTTTCCGACACCGTGACGCACAGTCTCCTCCACTCGCCGTACGCCCGCAGCAGCATGAGGACCTCTCCTTCCGGTCGTTGCGATGTCGCTGCGGGACCGTTTGCGCGAATGATTGCTTCAGCCCTCTTGCAGAGGGCGACAACAAGTACACCCGCGTCCGCACAGCCCATGGCTGCAGCTTCGCGCACCAGACGGGCCACCCAAGGCTGCATTTGGCACATCGCCGCAAGTTTGCCGCCGCCCCACTCGTCCAGCTCTCGGCAAGCAGATTCGAGCCTCTCTGCCCCTGGATTTGTTGGCCACGCGAATGTTGAGGGATTTATTTTTAGCTCGCGGAGGGTCGCGACCGCGCGAGCGAGGCGCTTAGTCAATACCAAGGGTCGATTGTCGACGTCCCAACTCTCCAGCGTCTTGGAGCTGTAGAGGCGGATGACAACGCCGCTGGCGCAGCGCCCCACATGGCCGGCTCTTTGCTGAGCGCGAGCTTGCGAGATCGTCTTGTACGCTATGGTCTTGACACAATTGTCCATGCTGTACGACGCAACACGCTCAAAGCCGCTGTCAACGACGACTCCAGCGCCGGGAATGGTCAAACTTGAAAACGCGTCGGTCATAAATATGACGCGTCGAGTGTTGCCGGTGGCCTGGATGGCCGCGTCGATGAGATCTTGCGTCTGAAATTTGAAAATTGAGAAGAAGTCGACTTTGTGAGCCATCGAAGACGCCTTCGATACAGCCGCAGCGCGTGCTATTTCCGCGACTGCCGCATCCGGCACGATGCAGATGATGTGCCCTTGAAGATTGTCCTCGGATGAAAGGGTTTCAACGGCAGCCCTCGAGAGTGCATTCGCGATCTCCGCAGCACTCGGCGTCAGCCCCAAGTCGAAGCGGGGGGGGATGTGGCGGATTGCCACAACGTGCCGCTGCGATTCGCCCACCACGACCGTCGGCAAGTGTCTCAAAGTGGGCGGAAGAGCGTCGATGTTGAGGGTGGTCAAAACGACCTTGACACCACCCCAGCGGGGGTCCGCGGCGGTGAGGATGCCGAGGAGTAGGTCCGTGTCGACAAGGCGAAGGTGAGAGTCGTCGAGGATGACAACAGCTCGCGCAGCGCAGACGCCGTCCGTTGCCACAAGCCTTTGCAACATCGCGCGGACGGAGAGATAAATCACGCGAGCGTCGCAAGGCGCCACTCCGTCTGAAGCTGCAACTCTTATCCCTGTGGCAGTTCTATTTTGAAGCGCTGTAGCGGCTGCGGCTTTAGCCGCAGCGTCCGTCGGCTGCACGCAGAAAATCGTTCTGCGGAGGCAATCGCTCATGTCGGCGACATACAGAGGGAGCTGCGAAGTCTTGCCGCTACCGCATGCGCCCACCGCGATGATGACATCATGGGCCTTGAGAAGGGCTTCAAATTGCAGCCGATTTGAATAAACTGCAAAGGGAGGTCGGTTGCGCTCTCGACTCAGAGCAGAAATGATGGCTGCGGGGTCGCTGTTGGAGGACAGCGACCTCTCAATCGCCGCCCGAATGCTCTCATCGAAGACGTCAAGAATTCGCTGCGCCAAACTCGCAGCGTCCGCTTCGCTCTTTTGCTGGCGCGGTGCGTCGCTGAGCTCCCGCTCGGCCAGGACATGCCGCCGAACTTCAGACTCCAGCCAATGTCGTGTCGACGCGACCTTTTGGATGATTGCTGCAGCTTCAACCGTCTGCCCAATGGCAGCTCGGTGTTGCAACAAAGCCGCATCAGCGCCTCTTGGCGGATGGGTCAGCTCGCACCGGAAATCCTTGCAGTCCTCTCCTTTCCAGCATTTTCTTCCTCCTTTCTCCCTCCCGTTGGGGGTACCCAAGGCAAGTGGAGAAACTGGGAAGGGTCCGTTGCCAAACCCTTCTTGTTTTTGTAACCTCGGGGGTGCTGCGTCGTCAGAACCCGACGCCTCGAAGATCGATACTTTGAGGGGATGAATGCCGCATATCAACATTCTTTGATGCCTCGATCACGTGACGAAAGGTACAACTCGGGTTCAAGCAGCGGCCGTCGTACTTGCAGAGTCTCAGATCTACCTGGCCAGCTCTGTAAGCTCAGAATGAAGAAAATTCAGTCTTCGACCTGTTGATGCCATTCTCTTGCTTTGGATGCTGAAAAGTGCAACCAGTCCTCTTGCAGCCGAGGCCGTATCGGCACTCGGTTGGAACGCTTCACGCATCAATCGCGCGTTGTTAGAATTTGCTACTGAGCTTTCCCTTGGATGGAGTCCCGAACATGACCAAAAGTGCAGTCCTTCTTTGTGCAATGGGTCCCGAATTTGCAAGGAATCACCATTCTCTGTCAGACGTTTAAAGAATAAACTCAAATTCTCAAAGGTGTGAGGTCCCAATCCGGGACGTGATACTGCAATCGTCGCCTTCATTGAATTGGTCTTAGGATCGCAGCACTACGGAATCTCTCTCCCAGATAAAAATCTCAGCATTGCCCCATTTTACTAACTCCATATCGAAGCTTAGCAAACGAGCGCTGTCAGTGATAGACTGCTTCCTGATAGGTGAGCTGCTTGAATTTGATGAGGCACTTGAATGATATCGGACATTGAGTACGTGGCCCGGTTGAACCCTGGATCGTTGACAGTAAAGACGCCACCTCCTTTGCAACCCGTCAAAAGAACCCAATGGTGGCCTCCATTGACATTAGCAATGATGCCATGTCCATTGGAGAGACCAGCGCAAATCGCAGCTTCGTTTGCCTTCTCAATACCCTGGAAAGAAGTCTTACCAAACGAATCCGCTTTGCCCCAATAAATGTCACACCCACTTGCATATCCACGTTGACTCTTGAGCCAGCTGTTGAAGGAGGAGGGATTGACGTCCGCTCCTTTCGTAGCAAGCATCATGGCAACCGACCTCGATCATGAGAAAGAAATATGCATAAATATATACGACATCGCACAACCTGCTTGGCAGATTGTTAGAGAGCATGTTCCGAGCTGTTGCCCGGACCAGCGACCATCGCACTGCTTGTACATGACCCATCCGTTAGATGAAGCACTGTCGTTGCGGGGAGCTTGGCCATGTTGAAATGAATAAGGATCTCCGGCAGACTCTTGTACAATCTTGACGGGAATTGTACGCGCACAGTGAAGCACTGCGAGGGCACAGAGGATAAAGGCTGCCCTCATTTGGTTGACAATTAGAACTTTAGAGTTGTTACAAAAAGAGATAAGAGCACATCATTTGCTTTTGTTTTCGGCGTGACGGTGGCAAATTCTCGTTGTTATGTTGAAGGGCCCTTCTTATTTCTCCACAGTCCTCGGATAGGATTGTTCTATTGAAGGTGAATGTCATGGTTCGGATGAGTTACAATGTCTCCACGTCGCCTAGGCTGTGCCACGTTGCAAGCATCGACACGACGTCGACTTCTGGACTAGAATCGATGTCAATGAACGAAAGGAAAACAGCTGGTTTCGCTTCTCCGACGTAGCAACGGTCAACACCTTCCGAATCCATTTTGACAAAACCAACGTCGCAGCGGCCATTGATCAAAGTAATCTTATCAGTCATCAGTCATGTATGAATGATATGACAGACCAGCAACTTGGATCGCCCGTCCTCCACTTGCTTCACCAAGAAACGAAAACGCCTGAAAGTTAGAACATCGCAGGGAATTCAACAATTTCGACTCAGCTGCGTCAGAGATGGCGTTTGCCAGATATCGCACAGAGGAGAACTGTGCGTATTTGTTCGCAGCTTGTTCAGCACTTGGGGACGTTGATACATGGTGCAGCATGAGCTGCAAACTTGCGCTCTCGAGGACGTCTGAGCTCTCAAAGACGTCCGCAGCGACTGCAAGAGAGCTGCTGCTCTCGTGGTGAAGTAACCCAAGAGGGGCACCACACGATCGGCAACTGATTGCCCGCACATTCTGCATAGTCACAGCCGTACAAGACGTAAACGTCACAATGCAGGAGTCTTCAGCGCCACTCACGTGGCTCGTCTGAAGAGACTCCATGGCGACGTCGCTGGCGTCAAGGACGCCGACGCCCTTGCTGAGCAAAAGATGGTGAGGATTTCCAATGGGCGCTCCCGCTGTTGTCTGTCGCAGCGAATGCAAAGAATGCGTATCAGCATGATCGCACATGTACAGTTCCGCGCTGTGGAAAAAGTGGGAGGAAGGAAGTGGCCTCTCCTCCACGTCACCTGTCGTAAGAGGGGCAAGACAAGTTCCACAATAGAGACTGACGTTGCCTCACGAGTGAATACAGAAAACGAAACAATACCGAAAGTCCATGTCGTCCGAGGTGCAACATGACGTTCAAATGCACATTTGCAGCTCGGTTCCCCTGGAATTTCGAGATCGTCCACCGGGAAGCTGAAAAAATGATCCTTGAAGAAGCAATCGGTGCGTAAAGATACATTGAAGTCTTTCTCGCTCTAGCATTAGATCAGCATATCGCTGCTTACGTTGTCGAGTTTCATTTCAATCGTCTTGTCATTCGTTCGTCCTTCGACTTTGTATTCTTCGCAGTCAAAGAGGGTGATTCTACACGTCCGAACATTGTGCAATATGTCCACTACAGCGGTAAGAGCAGCGTACTGAGTTCACACCAAAAACCTTCATTGATGTCATTCGGTTGCTCTATTTTCTGACAAATTTGCTCGTTTTCATTTCCGTTGAGAGAGAGATGTCCGTGATGCCTCATCCTCCACCTGGGCCGCCACCTGAGAGGAAGACCCCCAACCAGCTCAGGATATCTGCTCTCTCATCAGAACTCACGCCCTTGATGACTCCGAGGACGCCGAAATCTTCAGTGGATCAGGATTTGCGTTCCTCTTTCGACAAGGGCTGGAACAGGTTGGCTGGATTCTCTCCTAGGACTGCTGAGTCGCCCGCTGCGTCAAGATTATTTCGTCAACTGGTCTATGTGAAAGCTTCTCGAACTAGTGCTCCCTCCACACCGCGATCTCATTTCTCAACGCGCCCCACAACAGCGCCTTCTCGCCTGTCACCATCGCATTCGAATACTCAAAAGAGTCTCGATGACACTATTCGGAAGTTTCTCGAGGATGTAGATAAGGATACGAAGCTTCGTCGAAAGAAAACAGACTACAACAACATCTTCTTCATGTCCGTGCGAGGAGACTACCCAGTCTTTCGACTCAACGGCTTTCAAATCAGCAAATTTGGAATTGAGTCCGTCCCCAAGGGGTTTACCATTCCGCTGTCGGATGTGTCCATTCACAAGTTGGAGGTTGTTGCTCCGTTTTCTCGAGCTGGGTCTGTCCCTGCGTTCACGTGTGTCGACCGCCAAAATAATTCTCACCTCATCCTCAAGCGTTTTGACCTGACCGATTATGAGATGCGGCGACTGCTTGTCAACGAGCTGGAATCGCTGATGGACAACGCCACCCCGTGCTTGATCCGAATTCGAGCCGCGTATTTGGATGAGATGCACATCAACCTTATTTTTGACAATGTTGACGGCGGGTCTGCAGCCCAGCTCGTCCTCGACCAGTATCCCCTTCCCACACATGGTCTAACCGAGCAGCGGCCCCTTGCCAGAACCGGCACTCGCCGTCGTCCTGACGCAGCTCCTCCGCGGCGTTTGCTCCCTCCACCACAACGACCGCCTTCACAACGACATTGGGAGCCACTCAGTCTGGATTGGCCGAGACAGCTCCGTCAAATTAGCAAATTTTGGTTTCTCAACGGCAGTCAACGCCCAGCGTCCGCATCATTTCAGCGGGTCGTACAGGTACATGGCCCCTGAGCGGCTCATTGGCCTCGACTGCTCGTTTCCGTCGGACATTTGGAGCGTTGGGGTTGCGGCGTTTGAAATGGCCACAGGGTGCGTGTCTGCAATTGGATCTCGTTTTAACTTTCTGCAGCCGCACTCTTTTTGAGATGAACGACTTGTTCAATTTGCAGGATTTTAAAGTCCGCGTTGTTGAAGAGCCTCTCCGAGAACTGGAGCGTGCGTTCTTGTCGAAAGGTCCATCCTCAGTTTCGAAAAATTGACCTTGCCAGAGCTGCGGGACTTCTTAAAGCGATGCCTCCACAAGAACCCTGCGCTGAGGGCGTCCTCGTTCAAGTTGCTCCTCCATCCTTTTATTTTAAAGCACGCGCAAGTGACGCCGTTGGCTGTCAGCACTTGGATCATGCACTCATAGGGCTTCGCGCCCCTTCAGTGTTGAAGTGTGGTTGAAAACTGTAACGTACGTGAATCTGTACAACATCAAGCATTCGGCAGACGCCACCCATCAAAGTAGCAAAAATACAAACATTCAAAAACTGGCGGCGACATCCGTCACTTCTCCGTCAGCTCTCGGTACCCGCCCCAATCCGACGGTGCCACCCCTCCTTTCCCTTTCTGGCCACATCAGATCATGAAATCAAGTTCCTGCACCATAAAATTCAGGAGGACCGAAGCAGGGACGTCATCAAATTGAGCAACGCACCCTTCCAGAGTTTCAATTGAACTTTCCCATCTACCCGCCAAGTACTGCTCGACACCTGCCGCATGAAATTCAACTTACCGAAAGCAAAACCTAGAGAAAAGTCGGCTCGATACTTCGCTGACGTCGAAGGCGCGAATCGGTCGAAAAAATCATGATCGTACTCGTCACGCAGCTGGTCGATGCTGTCGAACTCCTCTGCGGGGACGTCGTAAGTGTAGAGCTCCATGGGCTTAAAAGGTTAGGGCTACCTTCGGCTTTCTAAACCTCAACGCTCCCTTTGACAGTGACGCGGTCAACTTTGCGCAACAGAGGTTGAAGGTGGGGAGGCAGCAACGAGAAAAACTGCCCCGAAACGAGAATTTGCATACCGTACTGCTTTGTAGCGGCTTCAAGACGAGACGCCAAGTTGACGTTGGGGGAGAGATACGACGCGTCAATCTTCATCGCAGACCCGATGGCGCCTTCGATTGCCCACCCGACGTGAAGTCCAAACCCCATCTTGACGCGGTAGCCAGGAATGCGTTCCTGGATCTTTGGGTTCTCCGTAAGGGCTTGCAAGGCAGAGCAAGCAGACGTCTCGAGGATGATCCGGATAAAGGACCTGAGGGCACCCTCCGCAAGTTTGAATGAGTTGGCGTCATCCTCATCGGCGAACCTCCAGACGAGCAGAAATGCGTCGCCAATGTTTTTGTTAGGGGCCCCGAAGTTGTCTTTCACAGCGCGGTGGACGTAGTCAGCGATGCGATTGACAAACACCATCACGTCCTCCTGCAGACACTCCGTGCAGTCCGTGAAGTTTCGAATGTCGCAGAACCCGAAGATGGCCCGCATTTTCCTTCGGGCGTGAGCAACACAACACGAGGAAATACTTCCCCGCCACCATCGGGTCAAGCTCGCCATCAGCCGAGAGGTTCTTGGCGATGATTTCGGAGCCTGCCTCTCCAAACGCGATCTGAAGGAGCTTACCAAACTTCTTCAACGCCGACTCCACAAAGTCCGTCTCGTACTCCCCCTCTTGTGCCTCCTCAATGCGCGCCAGAGGGTTGGCACTGAGGCGCCGCACGAGGGACGCCATCTTTTCCAGCGGCTCAATGACGAGATGGCGCGCGTCGCGAACGAACAAAAGGGATGCACCGCCAAGGAGAACGATGATAAAAGAGACTTGCGTGATGTTGACAAGCGCTTGACCCTGTGCAAACGCAATATTCTCCAACACCATCATGTTGGCACCGTCGTCAAGGGACGTGATGATGACCTCACTCGGGCTCCGACGGAGGTCTACCGACCATCCAAAGTTGCACCAAACGTCTTGGCCGTTGATACGGAGGTATCGAAGGACTTGCTTGCGACAAGACGCGAAGTTTGTGAGCCAATTCGTGGCCTTGAAGAAAATAAGGGAGGGAGGGGGGAGGGGTAATACGTTTGGGAAAGTGCCGCCAATGACGTCGAGGACAGACCGTCGCTGATCTTCAAAATGGAGGGTGTCATCGAAGAAACTGTGGTCGACAACGTATTTGAGGAGATACTCCTCGAATATGGTCGACGCATTCACGCGCGTTGAGCGCGCAAGCGTTGAGGGGTTGACGTTGCCAAGCGAGTAGACCCCCGTCGCATTTCGGAGATAAATGGTCTTATCGGCACCAAACATCCTGCGCGTTAGAGGGGGTTCCAGCATGACCGCACGATTGAACTGCGGCGACGTTTCGGAGAGCGACGTCGAAGCTCAAGTCTTGGTCGTTGCCAATCAAGTCGAGGAGGGATGACGCAATGAGCATGAGGCCGACAATGATGATCACCTAGAGGCTCAAATACAAAAGGAGGTTCGAATAGGGGGGAGATGGGGAGGGAATGGAGCAAAACCTTCTGAGTGATGAGTTCGGCGAGTTTTGCCCCGATTTTGCTCTGCTGCTCTTCTTCGTGATCACCGTCCTTCTTCCCTCCGATCGATTTCTTCACAATGGCGATCAGCTTGACCACTCGGACAATTCGAACAGCTCTGCTTGCTGAGCATGCGGGTGGCGATTGGTGAGTACCTTGTTCCCGCTCTTGCCGCTCGGCCCGCTCGAGCGAGAGAGAGGCTGGAGCTCGAAATCACGACTATGTCAAACAGCAGCAGAGCATCTGGAATCAGCGATATGAGGGCGAGGAAGTCCAGGAAAAAGAAAAAGGAGAGGAGAAATCCGTCTTTGCAAACACAGAGCACGATGAACTCGAGAGCGAAGATCAAGAATACTGCAAAAGAGAACGCATACAAAGTGCGGTCACTTTCAATTGGAGGGGGGCCAGTTGCTTCATAGATGTCTGACGCATACAGGGCAAAAACGGTGGAAACGACAATGACTCCAGTCATGAACGTTCCCTCAATAATTGCCTGAACGCATCAATATGGACTGGCTTGCTTCATACAATAGCCTGCTCCCGCCATGGTCGAACAACGTCTTCAGCAGCGGTATTCGAGACTTTTGCCGCGAGATCAACCCCGACAGTTTGCATCCAGACTTAACAAATTTTTACACTTTGTTAGAGCTTGTCAAAGTTATGGCGCTGCGTCATTCCTCCACTAAAGTGAGATATGATAAAACGTGTCTTTTTTCGCTTCTAGTTGTTTGCTCGTCTTCCAATTTGAAAAGGTCTACATAAACGGAGCATTCGTTCCGACGATTCTCGGCAAATTGTTTCCAGTTGTGAACCCAGCCAATGAGGAAGTGCGTCCGTGCGGAGAAAATCACTGACAAGTAAGGTGATCGGGGAGGCTCCGTTCGGCACGAAGGAAGATGTTGATGCAGCGGTTGCAGCAGCGCGTGCTGCGTTCGACCGCGGGTCATGGGGTCACACGAGTGGGTCCGAGAGAGCCGTATTCTTGCGCCGCATTGCCGAAGGAGTCGCCAAAAAGAAGGATGAGCTTGCAGCTATGGAGACTACTAACTGTGGGAAACCCTTCCGTGAAGCTCAATGGGACATGGACGACGTAGCCGGCACTTTCACATACTGTTTGTTCGGCTCCATCTCTCTTACTTTCTTAGATGCCGATTTAGCGGAAAAGTTGGACAAGAAGCAGGGTACTATCATCGAGCTTCCAGATGATCGCTTTACAACAAGTCTCTCTGCCTTTGCTTTTGTTAAATGAGCAGCGTTACGCTATGAGCCTGCAGGTGTTGCTGCTGCCATCATCCCATGGAAGTACTCAGCCGATGTGTGAAACTGATCGCTCAGCTACCCTCTCCTCATGGCAGCTTGGAAAGTTGCACCAGCCCTTGCAGCGGGATGCACTGTCGTCCTCAAGGTGACACCCGCCATTGCCACGATGACGCCCTCAGCCATCCGAACTTACTCCTTTCACTGCACTGGAATTGGCAGCCATCATTCACGACGCTGGCGTCCCTCCTGGTGTTTTCAATTGCGTTGCTCCCTCGTGTCGCGTCATTCACGCATAAGGTCACAGGCTTCGGGCCTGACGTTGGGGAGCCGCTGTCATCGCACCCGTCCGTCGACAAAGTGTCATTCACTGGAAGCGTCCCAACAGGGTCTAGAATCATGGCGAACTGCGCGCGAGACATTCGCAACGTCACTCTTGAGTTGGGAGGGAAATCTCCTATTGTTGTATTTGATGTTAACGACTTGTTTTTAGCTATTAATGGAGCAGGATGTCGACATCGACGCTGCTGTGGAATGGACCATGTTCGGCGTGTTTTGGACGAATGGGCAAATCTGCTCATCAACCTCCCGGCTCCTCGTGCATAAAGACGTCGCAGAACGAGTGCTCACGCGTCTCGTAGAAGTCGTGAAGACCATCCACGTCGGAGATCCATTCTCTGATGCCAACCCCTCCATGGGTCCTCTTGTCTCCGCTGGACAATACTCGCGCGTCATGGATTTTGTCAAAAGCGGCATTGCAGAGGGTGCGCGCCTCCTTGTCGGCGGAAAGAAACCAGACGGGAAGTCCAAGGGTTTCTTCCTTGAACCCACTGTATTCGTCGACGTGAAGCCGCACATGCGCATTTGGAAAGAAGAAATTTTTGGTCCGGTGCTGAGCGTGATGACTTTCGAGGACGAAGCCGAAGCTCTGCGCCTCGCCAATGATTCCTCGTTTGGGCTTGGCGCGGCCATCTTGTCTGGCAACCAAGAACGCTGCGATCGCTTTGTAAGAGCATTCAAATCTGGTATTGTTTGGGTCAACTGTAGCCAGGTTCTCTTCACCGTCTCTCCTCTGAAAATACAGCCTTGCTTCTGCAACGCTCCCTGGGGGGGTGTCAAGAAAAGCGGCATTGGGCGCGACTTGGGCGAATTCGGCCTTTCGAGCTTCCTCGAGGTCAAACAAGTGACGACATATAGGAGCTCCGATCCATGGGGTTGGTTCATCAAGGGCAAGCTTTGAAAGATGCCGAGTACAATATTTTAATTGACACCAGTACACTTGAGTACTAAAATCGCATTGAGGCAGCTCGCTCTGCCCGATCGATCATCTTCTCGAGCTCATCACATTTTGCGTCCAACGAACTCAACGTGCCGAAATGTTGCGACATCAACAGCTCGACAAGCTGCATCTGCCAAGTCAGAGACAGGTTATTGAATTTTCGTAACCTCAGCCCTTTCAGCTGAGTCTGAAGAATGATCAATCGACGGCTCCAGCTTTCGCATGCAATCATCGGCGGAATTGGATATGTCAGCAACAAGACGAACTAAGTTAGCCCTAAAGCATGAGTTACTTGGAGGAAAAAGACGGACGTGGATTCATGAACGGCAGCTGCATCTGGTGCTCTGCGAAGTCAACTACAAGGGGCTTGGCGAGGTTCACATGGCTTGCTCCATGTAGCTGATAGTTGACAGTGCTTCAGCTTGCTCTCGTTGGACTCGCTGTAGCAGCAGCTGTGCTTGTCTTTGCTCAATGTCGACAATCCGAATCACTTGCTGAATCTTTGAAACCTTGGGATCTTCAATCTTAAAAAAGGAAAGGCAGACCTCCCGCCCCTGGCTGGCAAGCAAGTTGTCCACTCTGGCCGCTGCCTCAGCGGATTCCTTAAACGTTTTCACCATCGTGCACAGCCTTTGCTCCATGTCATGCAAAACGTCGCCAACAGTTTTTTCCATAATTGCAGTGGAGGCTTGTCCTAAACGGTCAGAAATAAGCAACACTCACATCTATCATTACCCGACGGTGCTAAAGCAGCAGAGGACTGAGCAATAGAACTCCCTGACATGCCCATCGAAAAAGCACCTGAAAATTACAAAGAAAGCAAAAAAAGAACCTGAGGCAGGCTGAGAAGAACTTGAGCCAAACATGGATGCGCCAGGAATCGCAGACACAGAACCGGGCGGTACATTTAATCCCAGCGGAGAAGCAGACGTAGAACCAAGTGACCCAGCCGCCCCAACGGTCAATGGGACACCCACTCCGAACGCACTACTTGATGGAATGCCGAATCCCATTGGAGGTTTGGACGAGAATCCTGTAGTCGCGGCGGAAACACCAGCACTCGAAGGTCCCCCAAATCCGAACGAAGTACTTGATGGCGGATTGAAGCCAGATTGAGAAGTGGATGATGGTCCCAACTGCGCGGCGGCTCCAAATGACGTCGAGCTCGAGAAGCTCATGCCGAGCGGCGCAGAAGAAGAAGCGCCAAATGCCGGAATTGAAGCAACTGTTCCAGTGGACGCACTAGCACCAGACGCAGCAGAAAGCCCAAAACTAAACGGAGTGGCCGAGAGAAAACCTGGGGCAACAGAGGCTGCACCTGCCGAAACACCTATACTAGATGGCACCCCAAAGCCAGATAGCGAAGAAGCGCCATATCCATAAGAAGTAATCGATGATTGGGCAAATCCACTGGATGCAGAGGAAGCACCAAGCATAGATGAAGCACTCGAAGAAAACCCGAATGCGGTTGGTGTCGACGCAGCGAATGAGGTACTAGAAGGCATACCAAATCCGGAAAGAGCAGATGTTGACGCACCAAATGCCGGTGCAGGTGCAGACGGGTTAAATGGTTGCCCAAATCCTGAGGGAGCTGAGGAACCCATAGCAAACGGAGTGCCTGCAGGTGTACCTAGCGGAGTGGTAGAAAAGGAACCAAATGGCATTGGAGGAGCTGACGAAAACGCACCGAAGCCACTGGGTACGGATGCTCCTGCACTGAAATTGTTTTGCATTCCGAACCCAGGAGCAACAGACGAAGTTGCTAAAGCCGCCGGAGAACTGGAGGGGCCAAACGCAGATGGTGCGGAAGGACCAAACCCAAAAGGAGAGCTAGACGGTGTCCCGAAGGAAAGAGAAGAACTGGACGGCGCACCGAAATTCGCAACTGGTTGACCAAGAAATGCAGGCGCCTGCCCAGACCCTCCAAGCACAGCTGCCCCGAAAGTTTGAGAAGATGCTGCAAATCCAGCATTCGCCGGCGTTGCGAAGGAAACTGGTGCGAGGGGATTCGCATATTGCTGCTGCTGCAGGGCTGGCGCAGCTGACATTTGAAACGGCGTTGAATTTTGCATTCCGAACGCCATTTGAGATTGTGGAGGTTGAGAGAACCCGAGAGGATTACCGAATCCGAACGCTGGTTGCTGCGCAGCTCCTTGTCCCCCACCACCGAAAGCCAGAGCTGGCTGACCAAACGGGGCTATTGCGGTGCTAGAGGCGAATCCAAATGGTGCTGCAGCTGAAGCTGGAGTTCCACCGAAAGGCGCAAAACCACCAGGAGCGTTCGTACTTTGGCCGAAGGCAAATTGCATGACTCTCAGGGATTAAAGAATAAAAAAAATTCTTTTGAGCAGAGACTTATTTAGATCTGAAAACGATCTGAACACACTGATAAAGCAGCCAAAAATGCATAAGAAAAGAACATAAGTGCATCGAAAATAATACACTAACTTGTCAACTTAAACAAGAGGAATGGAGTTGTTATGTCGCTGCTGCGCAGAGGAAAGGGTTTTGGATTCATTTTCTGTGTCATTTTTGCGACAGATATTCTCGCCATTAGTGGAATAGAAGAAAAATCTTGTGGAGTAAGTCTGAACTCCAGGGAACCAACATCGGATACAAATGCTCGACATTTTGTTGAATTGGAAACACTAATAGCTTCTACTTGTTTGAGGTGTGATCGCCATGTGTGGATAAGATTGTGCGATGAAGATCTTTTTACGTTTCCTTCGGGACTTAATCTCACTTCCTCTCCATGTTCCTTTGTTGAGGTGTCAGGTTGCTCTCCACAAGCAAGTGTGCGAATATCCAGTAACTCCACCTTCTCACCGAGCCCAGCATTTTTCGGTCGAAATCTGCAGAAATTTTCTCTCTCATCAATTACAGTAATAAACACCGACAACCAGATTCTTGGCATGGACAATGCAACAATTCTTTTTTCAAACGTCTCAGTCCTGTCTTCTACCTCATCCTTTCCTTTGCTCGCAGTCCGACGCTCAAATCTCTCCTTATCTAACGTCACTCTGGCAAACTCCTCCTCTGGGCTTCTCCACGCCGTTTCGTCCGTTGTCAACTTGCTCTCATTTTCCGCCGCTGAGCTCTCCCACCGTGGCGCCCTCATCAACATGACGGCATCTGCCCTTTCAATGCAGATAGCCTCTGTGCGGAACTCTTCCAGTTTCGCAGTCGCAGCAGCCAACAGCAGCATGTCCATTTCAAATTCCCAGTTTTTCAACGTTCGAGCCGAAGGCGTCGTCGCAGCCGCATATTCGCAGCTTTCGATCGACCAAACGGAGTTTGTTAGATGCAGGATTGAAGCAGGAGGGTCAACATTGATGCTGTTGAATTCTTCCATCGACTTAGCGGACGTCATGATCACCTCGGCCACGTCGTCGGGAACTGGTGCCGCCATCTTCTCCTCAGGCGGCCAGCTCAGGGCCCGTCGGGTGGTGGTTACCCTCTCCTCTGCCGCGTCATGTCCTGTCCTTGTTGAGAATGGGGTCGCGCTTTTCGAAAACTCCACGTTTGTGAATTGCAGCTCCGCCTCTTTTGGGGGCGCTGCATGTTTTGAAGCGTCTAGTGCGCAGCTAACAGACTCTTTATTTGCGTATAATTCAGCGACGCAGGGTGGGGCCTTGGCTCTTCTTTTTGCCGCGCGCGTGTCGGTTCGATCGAGCTCCTTTGTTTCGAACGTCGCCTCTGAGGGCTCCTCCATCTTTTCAAACAGCGGCACAACAACGAACGTGTCGTCGTCAATTTTCAAATCAAATGTCGGCGAAGGGTCGATACTTTCTGCAGGCAGCACATCAATCACAGACTCTACTTTCTCCAACAGCCGTGGCTCTGCAGTGGCTCTGGCAGCCACATCAACATCTTCCGTCACTCGCTCGAACTTCTCCTCTTGCGTCGCGTCGAGGGGCAGCGCCGTCCTCTCCTCCGGCCGCTGTGCGATCCAAGGCTGCTCCTTCCGCTCCAACGTCGCCTCCAACGGCGTCGTTTTCGTCGCCTTCGGCTCTTTGGCCTTGCGGGACTCGACCTTCGTCGCCAATTTGATGTCTGCGACGGGGGCTGTGAGCACGGCGACAACTTCTGACGCATCCATTTCTTTCTGTCGCTTCGATGCAAACGTTGGCCAAGTTGGCGTCGCCATCACGGCGTCAAGCAGCGTCACCATCAGCGACTCTGTTTTCTCCAACAACAGTGCCTCCTCGGGAGGCGCCATTACCCTTTATCCCGACTCCAACGCAACTATCTTACATTGCACATTTGAGCGCAACTCTGCGGCAGCAGTAGGAGGTGCCATTGCCGTGCAGCCACGGGCACGCCTTCGACTCGTCGGATGCGCCTTTAACCACAACGCCGCCGTCGACGGGGGAGCGGTTGTCGCTGTTAAGGCCACGTTAACTAGCCATGGAAGCTCTTTTAGTGAAAACAATGCGTCCCAGGATGGCGGTGGCGTCGCATGCTTCGTTTCCTTCTGCGACTTAACGAACTCGCTGTTTATTAACAATTCCGCACTTAGCCGAGGTGGAGGCTTGATGACAACTGCAAATTCTATTTTTGGAAACTCGACGTTTGATGGCAATACGGCGCTGGAAGGCGGCGGTGTATTTGCGACAAATCCAGTCAGTTTCCTGCCGCAGGCCGCCCTAACATTTAAAAATAACAGAGCTGCTCGAGGTGGAGGCCTTGCCATCGCGCACACTTCCTTTTCAATTGCTGACTCTTATTTCGACTCAAACACAGCCGATGACAAGGGAGGAGCTATCTCTGCCCAGTTCTCCGCAAATGTTAACATAACTGACTCGTTTTTCCTTTCAAACACCGCGCAGAATGCTGGGGGGGTCCTTTGGTTGTCATTTGGAAGTCAGGCAATCATTGACAGGGCTCGTTTTCACCAAGACCGCAGCCTCGGTGATGGGGGTGCTATTTTTGTCTCTGATGGCTCCTCTGGGACGTTCCATGAGTGCGGTTTTGTGGGAAGTACAGCCGCGCAGCGAGGGGGAGGTCTCAGCGTCGCGTCAGCCTCGACAGTGTCGGTAAAAGACTCATTTTTCGACGGATGTTCAGCCGACTTTGGTGGCGGATGCGCATTTGATAGCTCTAAAGGATTGCTTTTTAACGTGTCAACGTCAAAGTCCACATCAGCGCAGGGGGGCGCCCTTGCAGTGCAGGGCACCTCCGACGTTCTGGTAACAGATTCGGAGTTCTGTTTAAACGCTGCGAGGGAGGGGGGTGCTGTCGCCGTGTCTTTTGGTGCCGTAACAATTGAGCGCACTTCATTTGTTAACAACAGCGCTGAAATAGAGGGGGGTGCGCTTCTGCTCAGCTTTGGGTCCGTCAAGTTGTTTAACTGCCTCGTCGTTAACTCATCGGCCTCATCCGGCGGCGCCGTGGCGCTCAAAGACGGCGAGCTGTTCGCAACCGCAAGTTCTTTTGTTCGAAACGTCGCCACCTCTTCGAGCTTGGGCGGCGGCGGCTTCGCCATCAGTGGAGGCTTCGCTTCGCTTCGTTCCGCGTTGTTAACCGAAAATGACGCTCTTTTCGAGGGCGCTGGGATTCTTGTTCTGTCAGGACGAACAGAGATAACAGATTCTGTTATCTCTCTGACAAGTGCACGAACCGCGCTGTCTTGGGCGTCCCTCGCTGGTGGCTCGCTTCGCTTCTCCGACGGTGCCATCTTCGACGGCGTGAATGCGACTTCCATCAACGCGTTCGGCGGCTCTTTGCAGTTTGACAACTTTACTCTAAAGTCGGTTGGTGGAAGCCTTTGGGAGGACTGTCGGGTCGAGATCACAACGTCGTCCATCAGCGCAACCGTAGACGCCGTCAACTCAGCCATCAGCGTCTTCGGCTCCGTGCTAACAGACTCCTTTTTTGTCAGGTCAACCAACGCCTCCATCGCCCTTCAAGGCGCCATCCTCCACCGCTGGCGCCTCACGTCCACCCTCTCGTTTTTGACCTCCCTTCGCTTCGTTGCTTCTTATCTCGCCGCGCCCCTTCGCTGCGACGGCCCCATCGTCGTTGCGTATGCCCTCACCGCCCAAGACTTGGCCCCCCTCCTCCAAAATTGCCAAAGCGTCCAGCAAGTGGCCGTTCCGGACAATTTATGGACCTCAACGCTATTCTTGGCTCTTGGGGGACCCTTCAGATTCGCCGTCGCTCTGCCGCAGTCGAGCGAAGGGTCGCATCGCGTTGGCATCGTTTTGGCCTTTGGCTCCATCGTCGGCGACGCCACGTTGGTGTCGACGACCTTGGCCCTCCCGTCGCAGCCCCTTGGCTCGAGCGAGTGGTTTTTGAACAGTCGCGCACTCTCCAATGACGCCGAATTCGAACTGACGTCATCCGCTCCGTCTATTGCAGCTCTGGGCGTTCGGAGCGTCGCTCCCTTCCCCTTCGCAAGCGGTGCTGTCATCCGCCTCCTCAGCAGCGCCATTTATTTTGCCGCTTCGGACACTCTCCCAGCACTTCTCAACTTCGCAGACATCAACGGCCGTTCGCTCCCAATCGCAGGCGCAGACTTTCAACTCTTTCGGCGCTGCGCCAATTGCTCTGCTGTCGCTTGCGACCGCCAGGACGATCAGACGTCGGCAGCCTTTGTTTGCACTCTCCGCTTCGCTGACCTGTCCCCCCCCTCCCTCTACCTCAGCTTTCGTCCCTGCGACAAAGTAGGAGAAATATCGCCATGTGGCGAGATCCCGACCTCAAATACACCGACAGTGTATTGGATTGGTTTTTTTTTGATTCCATCTGCGATCATGGTCCTCCTCCTCTTTGCCGCTGCTCTAAAGTACACAATCCGGCGCTGGCGGATTCGTAGGGACGCGCTGACGTCAACGTTGCTCAGTCAGTATGTCGACGTGCGTGACGAGGAGGCGGAGCTTGACACCCCGCTTTTTCTAGATAAAGACTTTGTTATCGCGCGCTCTCAGTTGGATGTCCTTCGCGACGTTGCGGCTGGCGCAAGCGGGATTGTGTCGCTCGCGATGTACCGCGGACAGCAGGTGGCCATCAAGCGACCGTTTGGAAGTGGGATGGGTCAGGCACAGACGTTTCTGCGCGAGGCTGTGACTCACAAGGGGCTGCGGCATCCCAACATTGTGCAGATATTGGGTATTGTCCTTAAGCCGCCGTCGGTTGTTTTGGAGTGGATGGCGCGCGGTACACTGTACGCGGCTCTTCGCGACGAAACGATAGCCCTCTCAGACGAGACCAAGAACTCGTTCTTGCTCGACGTGGCACGCGGCCTCGTGTTTCTTCACTCAAGTGATGTCGTCCATCGTGACATCAAGTCTTTGAATATTCTTTTATCGGACAAATGGATTGCAAAAATATCCGACCTCGGGTCTGCGCGAGAGCGGCGAGGGACGATGACTGCGATGGTGGGGACTCAACTTTGGGCTGCGCCTGAGGTTCTAACGGGGTCACGCACGTACGGGACGTCATGTGACGTTTACTCGTTTGGGGTTGTACTGTTTGAGACTCTGACCCGACAAAACCCATACGAAATGAATGCCGATTTTCCTCTCTCACTTTCTGCGCAGATCCAGTACGTTGCGGCGGGGGGACGACCTCACTTTGGCGATGTTGCCGTCGCTGATGATTTGCGATCTCTTGCGCAGCAGTGTTGGGCTGCAGACCCTGAGTTGCGCCCACACATGGCGGACGTGCTTGCGGTGTTAGAACTCC
>JAIYDP010000035.1 GCA_027487435.1 Verrucomicrobiaceae bacterium
AGATGCGATGACGGAGTTCAGAGATGCGATGACGGAGTTCAGAGATGCGATGACGGAGTTCAGAGATGCGATGACGGAGTTCAGAACCGCGATGACGTAGTTCTGAAGCCCCCACCCCCACTTCGGAAGCCCCCCCTCCCACTTCGGAAGTCCCCCCTTTGGCACGGGGGGGGGAGGCGGTAATTCTTTTGTAAGTGATTGATTTTCAAGGAGTTGGCGGTCTCTGAGGCTTTTTTTCGGGCAGGGAGACGAGAAAGGTCGTCATCCTCGCGCAGCTCGGTCAGAATTTCATGCTTTACGCCTCGCCCCATGGTGGGGTGCATCGTTTCTCATTCTCTATTGGTTGGGCTTTCAGCTCACGTTGTTTTCTGAATGCCCATTCCTATCCCGCTTGGCCAGGCTGGTCGCGTAAAAGGCTTAGGCTCACGCGATTGGAATGGATGGCACCTTTGATGCGTGAGAACAATACTTGAATCGATCCTCTTCCATCCTCCTTTTCTGATCAAATGTGGTTTTTTTGTGGGACTACCCTGGGAATGATCGCCAAAAAAAATCGAATCAACCTCAAGGGGTTGTGTGCTCCGTCAATTTTCCTTCTACGACACAACCTCGTTCAGGTTGGAGAATGACTGCGATTGCCTAGAATTAAGGTGGGCTTCGCATCAACAACCGCTGACGTAGTCTGCCCAGGACACTGTTTTTTTATCGCGTGAAATGTTGTACTTTTCCTTGATCTTGAATGGAATGATCGAGCCATCGTCTTTGGTGAAACTGCCCTCGATTTGGAGGGTGAATGCTTCGTCACGGGAGATGGTGTCGGGGAATTCTGCCTGGATGACACGCGACTTGGTGATGACGACGACTCCACCGGCCATGCTGTTGGGGGATTCGTAGATCCTGTGTTGAAATCGCATGGGAAGCTTGAGCTCGGCGATTCCGGGATCAGTGGTGCCATCGGCGTAGGTCACAGTCACTTTCGTGTACTCGGCGGAGGCGAAGGTGAATGTATCATCCATGTAGTCGGTGCGGATGTTGTAAGGCTTGTTGCTTTTTACATCACCTCCCATCATTCCAGCAGACACGTTGGTATCGATTTCGATCGTAGGAATGGGTGTTTTGGCCGCGGGCATGAGTCCTACGGCAGAGAATGTCACGATATCGAATTTGGCATTGCACGAGGGCAACAACAGAGAAATCGTAAGTAGGATGAGGGAAAAGGCGTATGTTGTTTTCATGCTGTGTTGGGTTTTGCGAAATTGATCACCAAGCTGGTTCATTTTCCAGATGTTTACGGTAGCGGGTGAGTTGTTTTTCATCAAGGACCGATTCTAGGGCGGAGAGTGCGTTCGTGATGCGTCGGGTTTTGTTGTCTTCTGTCCATTGTTGGTATGACGGATTGTCAAGACCGTCAGCGGGCATTTCGTATTTCAGAGCGGCGTCTAGCATATTTGACATTCCTCGGATCGCGGAGGAATCCACATCGGTCAACACCTGGCCGTAGTGGAGGGTCATGAAGGCGCGGGTATCCGCTTCTTGTTCGACGTTTGCCGGAGCGCTTTTTATCAGGGCGGCAAGGGCTTGTTTTTTCTGGGAGTCGGTGAGCAATACCACGTCGTTGATTTCCGCCATATCGCGGTAGGCGCGTGCCTCGATGGTTTCACGCTCGCGTGTCGCTTCGTTGGCATCAAAAGTGGCCAATTTCTCTGGGGAAAGGATGCCCGCCAAGTCCTCGCGCAGGCCTTTGTTGCGGAGCAGGGCACAGACTTTTCTCATGGTTTCCACGTCATCTCCCGCATCGCCGTTAAGGAGGTCGGCGAGTTCTGATTCACGGCGGGCGAAGATTTGATCGAGTTTAGAAGACTCTTCGGCGGATAGATTGAGATCGGTGACGAGGTATTTTTTTGATAAAGCGAAGCCTGCCGAGGCGTTTTGCGTCCAGAATGAGGTCAACTTTTTGCTCTCTTGCTGTGCCGTTTGCTCTCTCTCTTTGCGCTCGCGTGGGGAGTGAGCTGTTTGGCTTTCATCCTGCCTTTGGGACGCGCGGGTGAGGCTAGTCTGGTCGCGTGTTTCTAAAGGGGAAGGATCGTCTTTTTTCTGAATGAAGAGAAACATCACGACTGCGATGGTAACGATGCTCAGCCCGATGATGAATGAAGGTTTCTGTTTCATGCGTGTGCGATCGGCTCATTTGATTTTTTCGCCAAGCTCGATCAAATGCTCGACGGTGTGACTGTGGGTGAAGACTTCCATCTGCCAGTCAGGAACCAGCGGGGGAGTCGTGCTGCCGGGCAGGGGGCTGATACGTACGTTTTCCAAGCATTCCTGTGTCACCTTGGCGCTGATGATTCCGTTCACTTTGCTGCTTGTGGGGTCGTAAGCATGAGATTCTATCATGAGCTTGCCGTTTTCCTTGAAAAGGGTGGAGGGTGTATTACGGGAGTTTTCCACGAGTAAGATGATCTCGCCGACTTTTACGGTGCGGTCGTCGATGATTTCGGCTTTGCCAGGCTTGGCGCGGGGGAACGTCATCCGGTTCACGTGGATGCCGTTTTGATCAGAAAAAATCTGGAAGCCCCCGTCATTGTGAAGGATCAGTTCCAACGATGCTACATCGAGGCCGTCGAGAATACCACCACTGAGGTAGGCGCGGTTTTTGTCCTTCGCGACGAAGGAATTCCCGAGAACCTGGAAAGTGGCGGGATCGGCACCGGCAAGCGGGTTTGGACCCCAGTAAACATGAGTGCTATCTGCATAGTAGCCGGAGGCGAGGTGCTTGAAGGTGGCGGGGTCGGCACTAGGGATTGGATCGTAGCGGTAGTGGACGGAATCCTTGTCCTTGATGACCGTGAAATCAGTATGGATCATCTCGACGGTGGCGGGATCGAGTCCGGAAAGAATCCTATCGCCATACCATACATGGTTTTTGTCGCGGGCGAGACCGTCGGTTGTTAGATTGAACGATGACGAATCCGCCTTCGGCAATGGGTGGACGATGAAGGAATCATCAAACGCGAACTTGTAGTACACGCGGTTCTTGTCCCGGGAGTAAACCTCGGACAGTGCCTCGAAGCTGGCTGAGTCCAGCCCTTCGGCGGTTTTGAAGGGGCCGTATTGGGCTTGCACAAGCTTCTTGAGCAGCTCTGGCGAGGGCATGTCGATACGGGTAGCGTTGGCTCCGGTGCCGGTGGTGCCACCGCCGATGTAATGGATGGCTCCGTCGCGGCGGACATAGCCGTGGCCGAGTTCGATGTCGGTCGAGATTGCAGGGGACGGAGTGCTGCTGGCCGTCCCCTTTTTCTGGCAGGCAGTGAGGGAGAGGAAAGCGAATAGGCTGAAGATGATCGCTTGTAGGTTCATTTTTCCGAAGGAGCCGGGAGTTTGATTCCGAACATGGGCAAGGGGCTCTTGCTGACGAGGAAGTCATAGTAGCGCTGTTTCTGCGCTTGATCGAGCACGGGTGCGAGCAGTTCGACCTGTTTGTTGATTTGTCCGCCCACGACTTCGATGATCTTTTTTTTGAATTCGGGCGAGTCAGGAGGTAGGGCATTGGGGCCATCCATGAGTTCGTAAAACGCATTCGCTTCCGCCATGTCGGTCATGTCCACTTGATTGGGAGTTTTGTTTTGCATCAACGCCATGAAGGCGCGGACATCGCCATCTTCTTTGAGCTTTTCCGCCGATGACGTTTGGAGCTTTTCAAAGACTTGGTCCTTTTGTTCTTCCGTGAGTTTGAGCACGGGAGTGAGTTTCGCTAGCTCGCGGTAGGAATGCGATTCGACTTGGCTGTCACGGGCTTTTTTCTCCCGCTCGTCAAAGCTGGCCATTTGTTTTTCAGAGAGAATGCCAACCAATTCCTCGCGAAGTCCGGTTCCGCGAATGAGGCTGCCAGCAGTGGTGATCATCTGTTTTTCGGCATCCGGCACGGCCTTGCGCTCGAGCGAGGCGCGGAAGTTCTTAACACGGGTATCGAGAATGGTCTTCATCGAGGCGACCTGCGCGTCACTGAGGCCGAGTTCTTCGGTCAGATCCTTGAGGAGTTCAGAGTGCTTGACGGAGAGACGGCGTGCCATTTCGTCTTGGCTAGGGTCCGGGCTCATGGCTTCAAGCTTGGCGAGTTCCTGATTGGAGGAGTCGGGCTTCTCGCTTTCGACGGCGGTATCTGCAACCGTGGTGTTTGCCGGCACTGTCGCGTTTTTGTTAGACGGCTCAGTCTCGGGAGTCGAGTTGATGGGAGGAGAGGTGACAACTGTTTCCTGCGATGTCTGGTCTCCAGAGTGAAACAGAGCGATGCCTCCGCCGATGGCGACGACTGCTGCTGCGGTGATTGCGGTGATTTTTGTTAGGCTCATAGTGGTAATGGTTGTAGTGGTGAGAAGAGAAGCCAGGCCCGTGGAAGCGGCGGCGGAGAATTGGAGGCAGGCGGCAGGGGCAGCCTCGGCGCAATGTTGGCCAATGCCTGCGGCGAGTGCCGTGGCGGAAACAGACACACCCGCCTTGCGTCTGAAAAACTGGTTCAGCACATCGAAGGCGCGACTGGTGCGCTTCTGCGCGGCGTCTTCGCTAATACCGAGCGCCTTGCCGATGTGGCGAAAATCCTGGCCTTCCAGGTATCTGCGGACGATGACCTCGCGATCAGGGGCGCGGAGTTGGTCGATCGTCTCATCGAGTAGGGGAAGCAAACGCTGGAACGTATCTTCTTCGTCAGGAGTGGATGTTTTCATTTGGTCTGCGGCATAGGCTTGTTCTCGCAACTTGATCCGAGCTTCACGACGTTGTAGCTTCGCGATCTCGAACTTCGTGCTGGTGTGGAGCCATGCGGTGAGATTGCTATCTCCAGCGGTGAATTTTCGCACCTTGCTTGATAAGGCGATCAAAACGTTTTGGGTGGCTTCCTCAGCAAGTTGTCGATTGCCCGAGCGGCGGAGGCACACCGCGAAAATCATGTCCACATGCCTCGCGGCAAACGCACCAAACGCCGCCTCATCTCTCTCGCGCTCGTAAGCAGTGAGGAGCTCGTTGTCGCTGAGGTGATCGGTATCCGTCATGCGTATCTTTTGTTGTTTCTATGATCTTACACCCGCCGCAGAGAGAAATCCGCCAGAATTTTTAACATTTTTTTTCTATAGTGAAGGTGGATCATGCAGAATTGTTGACCTCGCAATCGAAAAATCACGCACACTATGTCATTCCACAATCGCATCCATTTCGCAAAGACGGCAGAGGGGGACGGATTGGCTATTTTTTTCTGAGAAGCTAGATGCTATCTCGCGCGGGGCCGACTGTACCACCTTCGACGAATTCCCCAAGGATCAGTGTTTCACGTTGATCTTTTTTTCCATTTGCCACGTTTTCAGCCCATCGTACCATGCGTGGCACCCATCGCCGGGTATCGTTGCGGATGCGAGAAACTTCTGGCTCGAACCATGCAAAAGCGGGGTGATCATCCAGGGCCACCAGCGATACATCGCGCGGAGTCGCTAAGCCCTTGCTTGCGAGATGCTGCTGGGTGGCAAAGAATAGCGGGGCTTCGCTTAGCAATAGTGCTGTGGGAGGAGTGTGGCGGAACAGTGAATCTAGGCATCGATGGAAGCTTTTTCGGTCGTTTTCCCAATGCGGTAAATTGTAAGAGCTTACCTTGAGACCTAGTTTTTCGAGGGACTCTAGGTAGCGTCGCTCTAGCGTGCCGATCGTGGGTTTGATTCGTTCTTCACGCACCATCAATACAATGCGACTGTGTCCCAGATCGACCAAGCGTTGCAAAACTGTTGCCAAAGCTGGAGATTTCAATGTAGCCAAACTCGCAATCGGTAGCTTTGACTGCCTACCAAACATGGCAAAGGCAGGTACGGGCTGCGCGGCAAACCATTCAAGGATGGATCGTGAACCTGAGCGTATCACCCATGCATCTCCTCCAGTCTTTTGAACGAGGCGAATCACGCGATTCACATCGAACTTCATGTCTGACATTGTCGTAGCAAGGAATGTGACTTGATGGCCTTGAGCTTCAAGCCTATGCCGCAGTTCCACCATGTGTTCATCATGGGCATCACTTTTTTCATACATCAACACTCGGATTTGTAAGCCGGTCTTCTTGGGTTGATCAGCAGCGACGATTCGGTTTCGCATTCCTTTGCCGGGAGCTTCGATAAGCCCCATGGACTTCAGACTCTCCAAAGCCGCGACCACCGTCTTGGTTCCGACGCCCAGTCTTCGCACCAATTGTGCCACTCCCGGCATGTTGCCGTCCAGCCCACCATTTTGGATTTCATCTTGCAGATAAGCAGCAAGCTGCTCCACTGCGGACAAGGGTCGGAAGTCTTTCATTTAGGGTGATGACATACTCACGTAGTCATGATGTCAATGCGAAATTTGATACTCATTGGGTAATGGTTTGGTTGGAAAAAATTGTAGGTAACAACCCTGTATATGATAGAAAAATTCGTTCTTTTTAATGTCTCGCGCCTATATCACCACCCTGAAGTCTTCATCCCGATGCGGTTCGATACGATCTTTTGCGACATCCATGCTTGTCTTTGGCTGCATGATTTCTCCATGCCAGCTATTTGCAGGAACAGATGATCCGTTTCGTATCGCTCCTGCCGTTAGCAAACTGCTAGAAAATTACTGCATCGACTGCCACGAAGAGGGCACGGAGAAGGGGAAATTCCGTTTGGATAATCTCGCGGAATTGCCTCTGGACGCCCGGCTCGATGTGATGAACCGAATCATCGAGAAGGTGCACTTCGAGGAAATGCCGCCGAAGAAAAAAGACCAGCCCACCGTGGAGGAGCGCAAGCAATTGGAGGATTGGCTGGCGGGGGTGCTGGAAGCGAACAACTCGTCGAAGCTTGCCGACAAGCTCCGCAAGCCGGATTACGGCAACAAGCTGGATCACGACAAGCTGTTCTCCGGAAAACACAAGGATCTGCCGGGCTTCACGTACGACCGGCGCTGGCTGGTCAGCCAGTTCATTTTCGATGCGAAGATCAACAAGCTGCTTGAGTTTGTCGGCCAGCGCGACATCGACGGCAAGCGTTACCAGGTGATCGGCGAGAACAACCGCAACGGCGCGAAGATCAACCTGACCAACCCCTTCCTTTTGCCCACGCACAGCGGCGTCCGCTACTACGACACGACCACTCTCGACGGCGGCCATCTCCTGACCATGCTCACGAACGGAAAAGAGCTCTCGGCCTACATGATGACGCGCGCGAAAGGCAGAACCTACGTTCCCGCGATCTACGCGATCATGGGGAAGGAATGGGAGCAGGAAAAAATCCTCACGGATCGCGCCACCTATCTCAAGGCAAGCATCGAGCCTCTGCTGATCGAGGTCTTCAAGGAAAAGCACGATTCCCTGCTTCCGAAATTCATCGCCACCAAGCCATCGCCGCCGGTGAAAGTCGGGCCGGATGGCAAGCCGGTGAATCTTCCCGGATTCGACTACGCGGGGATGTCGGCCGAGGATCGCGAGAAAATCTGGGCGGCCATCCGGCGGTATTCGCAGGACGGGAAAATGGACGAGGCGATGATCGTCAGATCCGAAAGGGATTGGGTCAACGAGGGCCTCAGCGAGAGGGAGATCGTGGTGCGGGTGAACTACATGCGCATCTACATGGATGAGTTTTTCAAGCGCATGCCGAAGACCGTCCCCGCCGCGCCCAAGCCTCCCGCCGAAGCGGAGCTTGCCATCATGCGCGCCGCCCTCCTGAAACACCGCAAGGCCGGTGACAACTACAGCACCCTCATCGCCAAGTGCGTCGGCGACTGGAGCGACGAATTCAGGCGCGAGCGTGAGAAGACGGGCGTTACCGATGAGCAGATCGCCAATCTGGTGGATCAGCTTTTCAACAGGATCATCGAGCGGTCTCCCGACTCGCAGGAATTCGCCGAGTACTCCGCCCTGGTGAAATCGTATCTTGAAAAAAGCGGTAACGGAGCTGCCATTGAAAAGCTGATCCAGACGCTCTTTCTCCGCACCGATTATGTCTATCGCCATGAGTTCGGTGAGGGAGTTGCGGACGAGCATGGACGCAGGATGCTTTCACCCCGCGATGCCAGTTACGCACTCGCCTACGCGCTCACAGACAGCAGCCCCGACAAGGAACTCGCCGCAGCAGCAGCGAGCGGCAAGCTCAACACACGCGAAGACTACCGCCGCGAAGTCGAGCGTATGCTGAAAATCCGCAGCCAGTATTACATCATCGACGAGTCGGTGGAATTGCTCAGCGCCGACAGCTTCACCAACATCCCGATCCGGAAACTGCGCTTCTTCCGCGAGTTCTTCGGCTACCCGAGGGCGCTGCCCATCTTCAAGGACAACAAGCGCTTCGGCGGTGACTACATTTCCGTTTCCGGTCGCGCCGTGAGCGAGGCCGACTTGCTGGTCGAGCACATCCTTGAACAGGACAAGAACGTTTTCGAAACACTGCTCACCACCGAAGACTTCTACGTTTTCCACTCCGGCAACAACGAGGCCATGGCGCAGTCATCGGCCCAAGTCCGCAAGATCTACGATTATTTCAAGGACAAGGACTGGAGGAATTTCGACGGGTTGAAACTGAAAGAGCATCTCGAATTCCTGAAAGCCAACGAGGTGAGAGGGGTGAATCCCGACCTTGTTGCGAAGAGCACGGGTGGCAAAGAGTCGATGGGCGGCTTTTTCTCCACGATGAGCAGCTACGAGGATCTCCTGGGCAAGGGGCAGGCGAATGCCGTTCCCTTTTCCTCCACACCGGGTCACGGCAGAACCGAGGCGATGACGCGGACTGGGAAACAAATGCGCGGGCCGGAAATCGCCAAGAGTTTCAACATCGATCTGAAAAACTGGAACTACCCCGTCACCCAGCCCACGAAAATGGCGCACCGCAAAGGCATCCTGACGCACCCCGCGTGGCTCATCGCCTTCGCCGCGAACACCGAGACCGACCCGATCCGCCGCGGCAAATGGGTGCGCGAAAAGTTATTGGCCGGAACCGTTCCCGACGTGCCGATTACCGTTGATGCCGTGATCCCCGAGGATCACCACAACACCCTGCGCACCCGTCTCGATAAAAAAACCAAGGAGGAATATTGCTGGGGTTGCCATGAGCGGATGAACCCCGTGGGCCTGCCTTTCGAGATGTATGACGATTTCGGGCGCTACCGCATGGAGGAGTTCCTGGAGCATCCCGAAAATCTTCTCGAAAAACGACCCGACAAAGGCCCGCCACAGGATGACCTGCGCGACCTTTTCAAAACCCTGCCCGTCGATGCCAGCGGCCACCTTGAGGGAGCCGGTGATCCTCAACTCGATGGGGACGTCAAAAACGCCCTCGACCTCGCCGAGCGACTCGGGAAATCCGCCAAGGTGCGGCAGTCGATCATCCGCCATGCGTTCCGCTATTTCATGGGACGCAACGAAACCCTCTCCGATTCCAAAACGCTCATCGATGCGGATCAGGCCTACGTCCAGAGCGGCGGCAGCTTCGATGCCGTCATCATCTCGCTCCTCACCTCCGATTCGTTCATTTTCCGCAAATCCGCTACCAACTAAGCACATGAAAACCAGAAGAGACTTCCTCAGATCCACCGCCCTTGGCGTGGGTGCCCTATCGCTCAGCCCTTGCCTCAAGGCATTTGGCGCGGAAGCCCCGGCCAACGGGTTTCCCAAGCGCTTCATCTTCATCCGCAAATCCAATGGCGAGCCGCCGCCAGCCCTGGCGCTGCCCACTTTCTCGGCAGCCGAAAAAGCCCTGGATGAAAAGAAACAGCCCCTTGAAGTGGATCTCGACAAACACGAGCTGCCTGCGTGGATGAATTCGCTGGCGAAGCACAAGGAGAACCTCTGCATCCTCCAAGGGCTCTCCTCCAAAATGAGCGAGAACGGGCATGCCTCCTTCTCCTCGGTCATGGGCGCCTACAAATCGAACGGCAACTCCCTCAGCGGCATCAAGCGGGCGACCATCGACTTCGAGTTGGCGAAACTTTTCCCCTCGCCCTTCGGCCACATCGAATTGTCGCTGACGGGAGACTATTCGAAATTCAGGACGGGCATCGTCGCGGGATACTCCGCATCTGGCCCGCACCAACGGAACTACTGCTACGCGGATCCGCAGACGGCGCACAACGAATTGTTCCGCTCCGTGACAAACCCGGGTGCCGTCGATACCGACAACTCGATGCTGAAATTCCTCGAAGGCGAGGAATCCTTCAAGGCGGGCATCCTGCAGGGCTATGAAAAGCTCAAGCTCAGCAACCATATCCACTCGATCGAAGAGATCCAGGCACGCAACCTGAAGCTGTCGAAGATGGCCGGGTCCATCGCGAAACACATCCCGCAACTCGACAAGATCCACGCCAACGGCGGGGCGAGCGCCACCACGCCCGAGAAGCACGAAGCGATGACCGAGGTTCTCATCGCCGCCCTCATCACCGGCCTGACCAACGTGGTGACCTACACCATCGACGACCTGGGAACCCCGATCTTCGGTCTCCCCGGGAACGAGGGCGACCGCATCTCCCTCCACGTCATCGGCCACAACGGAAGCTACAGCGGGGTTTCCGCCGACACGATCCGCGAGAAAGTCCGCATCGGCCACATGGAGCAGATCGCGCGCATCGTCGAACGTCTCAAGGCACAGCCCGAGGGCAAAGGCACGATGTTCGACAACACCATGATCATGTATTTCCCCGAGAACGGCGAATCCCACCACGGCCTCGGGCTGGAGGCTCCCTTCATCATCATGGCGGGCAACAACTGCAACCTCGACATGACCGGCCGCTACACCCGCCTGCCCTACCACGCCACCGAAGGGCACAAGACCCTCGGGAACTGGTACACCACGCTCCTCAACGCCCACGGCAACCCCATCAAGCATTACGGCGACCTCGATATCGAAATGTCCCGCTTGAAGATCGATCAACTGGGTGCGATTTCCCAATTTATGGGGTGAAGTTTTTACGTTTGCTTTGATCCGTTGAATGGCTGAGCTACAGGCAGACTACGAAAGGTTTTCTACTTTTCGCCGGTTATGAATGTTTTTTTGCGAGTGTTGATACATACGTGCGGATTTTTGAGTAATCGGAAAGAAGCATAACATATATTATGAAGTCACTTACATCATCGATCCTATCGGTTTTTTTGACCGTCCAAGCAGTGCAAGCGAAGCCGATCAAGGTATTCATCCTTGCTGGGCAGTCGAACATGGAGGGGCCAGCCAATATTAGCACTTTTGACTATCTGGGTGACGATCCAGCCACAGCCTCCATGCTGCGGGGGATGCGTGGTGCGGATGGTAAGCCCGTCACTTGCAAAGGTGCTTCCATTGCCTATCTGACTGGCGCAGGTGAAAAAAACTTCACCCTGCATGGCAAACTAACTGCGGGATACGGGTCGATGTGGGGGATGGATCCCACCAAGCCTGGCGATAAAATAGGTCCAGAGTTTACTTTTGGGATCGTGATGGATGCGGCCTTCGCAGAACCAGTGCTGATCATTAAGGCCGCGTGGGGTGGCAAGAGTTTGCACACCGATTTTCGTCCGCCGAGTGCTGGGCCGTTTTTGATGCCGAAGGAAACACAGGATCTTTGGGATCAGCATCCTCAAGGAGCTCACGGGATTCCTAAAGCGGAAGAGCGACCCAAGTGGTTTGCAGATAAGACCGCCGCGACAGGTGTGTATTACCGAATGACGATTGAGCATGTGAAGAAGGTTCTCGAGGATCCGAAAAAGGTCATGCCAGAATATGATGCTTCGCAGGGTTACGAGATCGCTGGATTTACCTGGCTCCAAGGCTTCAATGATATGGTCGATGGACAGGTCTATCCAAAACACGGCAAAGAGGATCGCTTCGCTGCATATTCGGATCTGCTCGCCCATTTCATTCGCGATGTTCGCAAGGATCTGAACGCTCCGAAGATGCCGTTTGTCATCGGAGTCATGGGCGTTGGTGGCCTCAAAGATCAATCGTCTAGCATGGTCGCATTTCGCCAAGCGATGGCAGCACCTGCGGAGCTTCCTGAGTTCAAAGGCACTGTCGTCGCTGTGCCCACCGCACCATTTTGGTCGGATGAACTTGGCGCTATCGATGCAAAACGTGCTCAAATCAGTCAAATGAACCACTTCTTGAATTCGAAACACAAAGATCATGCCAATGCTGACGGTCAGATGACCGATGAACAAAAAAAGGAATATCTGAAAAAATACGAAGCCGATCTCATTAGCCCCGCTGAACTTGCCAAGTGGAAGCGCGGTGCATCGAATGCCGGCTATCACTATCTCGGCTGCGCCAAGACTTTTGCCTTAATGGGCAAGCATTTTGCTGAGGCCAATCTTAGGATCATCAAGAAGCCGTAAGGGAGTTCATGAATCGACAACTCGTATGCATCTTCACGCTGTTGTCGTGTGCGCTGTCACTGGGTGCGGCAACAGCCTCCCGCACCATCCTGAATACGGATCGCCTGCAAGGCTACGTCGAGACCTTCAATCGCAACGACCACACTCATTTCGGTCAGGCCATTTCCAATGAGGCTGCGGCAGACTGGATGGCTAAAAACGTGCCGCTCTTCGAGTGTCCCGACAAAGAAATCGAGGAAATCTACCATTTCCGCTGGTGGTCGTTTCGCAAACACATCAAGCAAACCGCTGATGGTTTTGTGATCACCGAGTTTCTTCCCCAAGTATCGTGGAGTGGCAAACACAATACCATTTCCTGTCCCGCCGGTCACCATTTCCGCGAAGGACGTTGGATCCGAGATCCTCGATATCTCAACGATTACGCTGCTTTCTGGTTTCGTAAGGGAGGTTCGCCACGAAGTTATAGCTTCTGGGCCGCAGACTCGATGTTGCAACGCGCCATCACGTTAGGCAATTTTGATCAAGCCATCGACTTGCTGCCCGACTTGGTCAGCAATTACCAAGAATGGGAAAAAGCACGCCTCGAAGCAGACGGCCTCTTCTGGCAGATTGACGACCGCGATGGCATGGAACTTTCGATCGGTGGGCGTGGTCATCGAGGAGAGGGCAAGCGCCCGACGATCAATTCCTACATGTTTGGCGATGCCTCGGCCATTGCTGTTATCGCAGCAAAAGCAGGCAATCTGGAACTTGCAAAAGTGTATGAAGATAAAGCGGCAAAACTCCGCAGACTGATTCTCGAAAAACTATGGGACGATCAGGCAAAATTTTTCAAAGTCCTTCCTCGCGCAGAAGGCAGCAAAGTCGTTGATGTTCGTGAACTCCACGGCTTTACTCCATGGTATTTCTCCATCCCTCCTCAAGGAAAGGGCTACGAGGTCGCATGGAGACAATTGATGGATCCGAAAGGATTTCAAGCACCCTATGGGCCAACGACCACAGAGCAAAGACATCCTGGCTTCGCGATTTCTTACCAGGGTCACGAGTGCCAGTGGAACGGCCCCAGTTGGCCCTTCGCCACATCCATCGCACTCACGGCGATGGCAAATGTTCTCAACGAATCGACGCAGAAAAGTATCACACAGCGAGACTATTTCGAGACGCTAAATACCTATACGAAATCGCATCGACTCAAGCTCGAGGATGGCAGCAGTGTTCCTTGGATCGATGAAAACCTTAATCCTGAAACTGGCGATTGGATTGCACGCACCCGCCTGAAATCTTGGAAAGAGGGGAACTGGTATGTTGGCAAAGGCGGCGTCGAGCGCGGCAAAGACTACAATCATTCGACCTATTGCGACCTGATCATCACGGGCTTGATAGGCTTGCGACCACAGATCGATGGCGTGGTTGTCAATCCGTTAGTGCCCAAGAATACATGGGACTATTTCTGCCTCGATGGCATACCTTATCATGGCTATGATCTAACGATTTTTTACGATAAGACAGGAAAACACTATAACAAAGGCCGTGGGCTGCATATCCTTGCCAACGGCAAAAAAATCGCTTCACGCGAAAACCTAGGATTCTTACAAGTCCAACTGATACCACCACGATAATGGCAATAGCAATCGTCAATAGCTTCCAGAATGTGAATGGCGATCTGTTCGTCAAGGTCGAAGCGGCGATCCGTCATGCAATCTTTACGGTACTTGTCATTGGTACAAAAATGAGGTATTTTTTCACGAACCCAGCTGTGCGCGCTGCAAACCCATTCTAACCGAAACATCCGAACCAGAAACATGAGAACACTTTTCCATCGAACGATCGCCGTTACGGCGGCCTTGCTGCTTTGGCCCATCGCTCCACTTGCAGCGCAAGAGGCATCTGCTTCCGCCATAGAACTCGGCGCGCCCTTTCGCGACAATGCCATCTTGCAACGGGAAATGCCTCTGCCCGTTTGGGGTTGGAGCAAGTCCGGTACGACGGTTACGGTCGAATTTGCCGGACAAAAGGAAAGCGCCAAGGCTGGTGCCGATGGCAAATGGATGGTCAAGCTCAAGCCGCTAGTCGCCAGTGCCGAACCTGCTGAGATGGTCGTTCAGGAGTCAGGTGACGGTAGTCAGTTGCTTGGGAAAAAAGTGACACTAAAAAACATCTTGGTTGGCGAGGTCTGGATGGCTTCGGGGCAATCGAATATGCAGTGGGTAGCTGCGAAGTGTGATGCTCAGAAAATAGTCGCGGATCTTAAGGCGAAAGGGGAGTCTCCGCCGATTCGCGAGTTTGAAGTTACTGGTGCGTGCTCGGCATTGCATCCCATAGAGCGTGCGAACGGAGCATGGAAGGATGGAGAGTATGGAAACTATAGTGCCGTTTCATTTGCGTTCGCTCACAAGCTTTATGGAGAAATCAAGGTGCCCATCGGTATCCTCAATTGTTCTTGGAGTGAGACTGCCATCGAGTCGTGGATTCCCCGGGTGGCCTACGCCACAGCGGAAGATGACTATTGTAAGGGCATTCACAAAAAGTGTCTGATGACAGATCCTCGCACGCCCGAGCATAAGCAGGCTTGGGGGGCTTTTTACCAATCTCTTGAAGATCAGATTGCCAAAAACGAAGCATTGATCAAGAAGGGGGAGAAGGCTTCGGAGATCAGTGCGGAATTGCCCGGAAATTTGGCTGGAAATCGAGATGCCAACTGGATGTTCAACGGTCGCATGAATCCCGTGGTTCCTTATGCCCTTCGTGGTGCGATCTGGAACCAAGGTTGGGCAAATCGCCAGAGCGGCCTGCTCTATTACAACAGCCTTCACTCGATGATTCGTGGCTGGCGTATGGTTTGGGATCGCCCCGAACTCCCCGTGTATTTCCACCAGTTCTATTGCCCAGGTAATGAGCATTTCGGTAAGCCGAGCCTCGATAGCACAGCGGAAATGCGTCTCGGAACATGGCTGGCTCGCGATATTCCAAACGTCGGCATGGCCTGCCAAATCGATATTCAAGGCGCGATTCATTACGGCAACAAAACGCTGCCCGGCAAACGTCTCGCCCTTCATGCCCTGAAAAATCAGTATGGAAAAAGTATCGTGTCGGATAGCCCGATGTTCAAATCTTACGAGGTCAAGGGAGATGAACTTATCGTTTCCTTCGACTTCGCGGAAGGCGGATTGCTCGTGGGGCAAGCAATCGAAAAAGACCTGCTGGATGCTCCCGCCATTCTCGAAAACAGCGAAGACAAGGTGAAGGTATTTTATTTGGCCGGAGAAGACCGCGTATGGCATCCGGCTTCGATCAAAATTCAGGGAGACAAAGTCATTGTTCGTTCTCCATCTGTCAAGGCACCGCGCGGGGTTTCCTATGGTGCATCGGGCATTGGCTCACTGCCCAACCTTTACAACAAAGCTCTGTTGCCCATGGTTCCTTTTATGTATTTCGAAAACAAACTCGTCACTAGCAAGGACTGGCCGGGTGGGAAAATCGTCATAGCCAATGAAAAGAGCGATACCTCGCAGGATGGCAAAGCCTATGAATACCGCAAGATGCCGCTCTTGAGTCAGCAGTTCGATGACAATGCGGTGCTACAAGCCGGTAAACCCGTGACGATCTGGGGTTCCACGAGGAAATTCGGAGAATGGCAAATCGAACCAGAAGCGGGCGATTGTAAGGTGGAGTTCGAATTCGGCGATATCAAAAAGACCATCTCCGTCACACCGGATATGGCAGAGTGGCAAGTGACGCTTCCAGCGATGAAAGCTGGTAACACGCCTTTCACCTTAAAAGTGAAATTCACCATCGACGGAGAAACGGTGCATGAGCGCACGGCAAAAGATATTGTTTTCGGCGACGTCTGGTACATTGCTTTGCCAGCAGGAACTTTCACCGCACCCGTCGTCAAGCCATCCGGACAGATAGTGCGTATGATGCAAAATGAATCGAAGCGTGATGCCAATGGCGTGCCGAGCCGTTTCAGTATCGCGACTTCGCGCGGCCTGCGAGCCGAGAACCGCTTTGCTTCGTATTGGCGCGACGCGGAGGGACTTGCTGCATTTTTTGGTCACGGCATTGCTGCAAAGAAAAAATATCCTGTGGGCATCATTTTCATGCAAAGCAAAACCGAGGTAGCACTGAAGAATTGGATCTCTGAAGACTTCCTTAAGCAGGCACCAAGTTTGATGTCGGACTACAAGAGTGTGGGTAGTCAATACCCGAACAATCCCTACTATTTAGAAAACGTGCGACGATACATTCGCGAGTGGCAGAAATATTGGAGCGAGTACATCCCCGCGATGATCGAGACAAAAGCCGCGCCTGATGGAGCCATCTGGGGTGTTTATCCCACGCAGGCACCCGACATTGGTGATTCCAAGGCGACGATGACCTACAACGTTTATGTCGATTGTTTTTCACCCGCACAAGTAAGCGGTATCGTATTTCTTCATGGTAACGCGATGATCACGGATCAAGAGGGCGCGAACTTCGGTTCCGAGATGTCAGCCTTGGTGAACTGCTTCAAGGCCAAGCTGGGCGGAGACGACGTGCCATTTTTTTACACTCAGCCAAGTTCCTCCTTAGCTCCTAAAATTTCCAAGCCGCAGTCGATTAAGGGGGCAAGCAAAGCATTGGAGATCGAACAATGGTGTGCCGCTAAGCCTGGCAGCAAGCCGAACGATAAGGAGGAGAATGCCGCTTCCAGTGCAAGGATAGCTGCGCTATTGGAGAAAGTCATCCAACAAGAAAAGTAGGCCGTACGTAAGGGGGGGGGCAGGATCGCTTCTTGCTATCGCACATGCAATCATCATCGTCTGCGCGAGATGAGTTGTTCTTTAAGGAATGGTCATCGATACAGAAAAGCCAAGGCACGGCTATCAAGACATTTTCCTCAATCCGATGAAAGAATTCGTATCATTGATCTGTATGAAGGAATGACATAGCTCGTTCTATTTTTCTGCTTGCAGTGAAGAAAAAGCGATCATGGCAATCACCCTGACTTAGGGGGCATCATCCAAAAACCCAACGTCCGAAAAATGCACCAAACCCACCATCCAAAAACCCATGAGCATCCACGTAAAACTTAGTGACGAGGCGCAAGCCCGCCTAGCCGCCCAACAACGCAACATTACGATCAGTTCTTTTATCATAGGTTTCTTGGTGGTCGTTATGATCTGCCTCATTCTCGGATTTTTCTTCTTACCGAGTCTCACCAAGGTAATACCGGTGATTGTCACTTACCAATCCAACGAGATCGAGGAAACCAAAGAACTGGAAGAGAAGAAACAAAGCTCCGTCAAACAAAAACCGTCTTCTCCATCCTCCTCGATGGCAAGGGTGATCGCTGCCCACACTTCTTCTGATGTGTCGATCCCCGTCCCTTATCAAGTGTCGGATGTGCAATCGTTGGATTTCGGAAATGGCGAAGATTTTGGCAGCGGTTGGGGGGACGGCAGCGGTGACGGAACAGGTGGTGGCGGTGCCTCCTTCTTCAACCAGCGGGTGAATGCCGAACGCATTGCTTATGTAATCGACTACTCCTTGTCGATGAAAGGCGATCGAGACGAACTGATGCGCAAGGAGCTTACAAAGTCGGTGAATGGTCTATCGAGCAAAGTACAGTTCCAGATGATCTTTTTTTCTGGCCCTGCATGGGTAGCGGGAAGTGAATTGCCCGGATTCAATTACGCCAAGGGCGTTGCTACTGTGAAGGGCAAAGGAGGCCATAGTTATCATTGGACAGGCAAAGGTCTCTTCGATTGGACTCCAAAAGGCAAACGGCAAAAGGTGGAATGGCTCCAAGCGAGCTTTGGTGAGGTGCAAGACGCGAGGGAGATCATCAAGGAGACCGCGCTTTCCGGTGGAACCGATTGGGAAAACCCATTGCTGATGGCGTTTGATATGCAGCCGCCTCCTAACCTGATTTTTTTCATGACCGATGGCATCGTGGAGGGACGCGATATGATGAAGCTGACCAATGAACTCGCAGCCATAGCCGTCAAAAAAAGCATCGTGGTCAACACGATCGCTATGATGGAACCGAAGGCCAACAAGCCCATGGCGAACCTCGCCAATAAAACGGGCGGGCAGTTTACGATTATTGATAAAAACGGCCAAGCCAATCCTGGCAACAAGGCCAAGAAGTAGGAATGAAAAATCCTTTTCCTACCATGAAAGGCGCTTTTCGTCGCACCCCTAACAGATGACCATTGTGAATGATGATTTATGCACTTCTGAGCTATTGCGATCCCTCGCCCCAAAGGAGTCTTTGTGGCCTATCTAACAATGATCCAGTCTTCAACTCACTGTAATAATCGAAGCCGTCAGCACGTAAACATTTTTATCTCATAACGGATTATTTTACCCAAACCCACATTGTATTTTCATGAAATTCATCACCGGAGTTATTTCTTTCGTCGGACTGTTCACCGCCACCGGATCATCAGAGCCCGAGTTCCAGAGCGCCTATTACAAGGACTGGCCGCTTTTCAGCACCTACGCTAGGGAGACCGAGCGAACGCAACCAATTGAGCACTTCGGGCCCGTTGGCATTGGTATCGAACTGTTGCTGCCGCCGTTTCAGATGAAGTTGAGCAGGGTTGATAAAGGTTCTCCCGCCGATGTCTGCGGTAAGCTCAAGGTCGGTCAGATGATCGAGTCCATTAACGGAAAAACTCTCAAAGAGATCGATCCCCGCATCATCCTCGGAGGGATCATCACCGATGCCGAAGCTACCGACGGTATCGTCAAATTCATGGTGAAGGAGAAGCCTGAAGCTAGTGCCGAGGAAGTCATCGTCAAAATCCCGGTGCTTGGTGCCTACAGCAAGACTTGGCCCTTGAACTGCCCGAAGTCGGAAAAAATCGTCCGAGCTCAGGCGGATTTCCTCGCAAAGAGCAAGATCAATCATGCCAGTGGCATCGAAGGTCTCGGGCTGCTTTATATGCTATCGACCGGTGAAGAAAAAGATCTGTTAGTTGCCAAACGTTGGATTGATGAGCTTGTGGAGAAACATAAGAACGTCAAATCACTCGAGACCTATCCATGGTATGCTGGTTATGGTGGTATCGCACTTTGCGAGTATTATCTTCGCACAGGCGATGCTTCGATCATCCCCTTGATTGAGATGAATGCTGACTACCTGCGGCGGAATATGTACAATGGCGGTTGGAATCAACGAGGCGGTGTCAATTTTGGTTATGGCCACTTGAACGCCGCAGGCGTGCCTGCAACTTCTTTCTTGCTCCTCGCGCGTGAGTGCGGAGCAAAGGTGGACGAATACACGCTGCAAACGGCATTGACGCACTTCTATCGCTTTGCGGGTCACGGCAACGTAGCGTATGGCGATGCTCTACCGGAGCATGGCTTTGTGGACAACGGCAAGACGGGCAAGCTGGCATTCCAGATGGCAGCTGCTGCGGCACTGACTCCCCAGGGGGAGAAATCCGTTTATGCGAAGGCGCGCGACATCAGTGCGGTCAAAAGTTTTTATTCCACTTCATGGATGTTGCATGGTCATACTGGTGGAGGCATTGGTGAAATCTGGCGCAGCGGCGCCATGGGACTCATGCATGAGAAGAAGCCCTTGAAATACCGCGAGTTCATGGACAACCGCCAATGGTTTTATGAAATGTCACGCCGTTTCGATGGCTCGATGGGCATTGTGAGTGCTACTTTTGGAAACGGCAACGGATACGATAGCCCAAGTAGTTGGGGCATTGGTCTGGCGATGAGCTACACTCTGCCCCGCAAGGCATTGCGCATCGCTGGTGCTCCGGCGACGAAATTTTCTAAGCCGTATTCTTTGCCAGAAAGACCATGGGGTACTGAGGCTGACGAAATTTTCTTGTCGCTCTCTTCCACTGCGGACAAGGACGGCAAATTGCCCGATTGGGATAACGAAAAACTGGCAACTGATGCATCCTGGCCCTTGCATCGCCGTTTGGAATTATCCGATGCCTCTGACGATGTCCTGCTCAAGTATGTCCGCCATCCGGATCATGGCGTGCGGCAGATGGCGGCGAACGGTATCGCTGGGAAAAGCGGCGACGCCATGATTCTTCAGTTGCTGAAGGACCGTGATCCTCGCGTGCGAAATGCCGGATGTATGGCCATCAGCTTCCGAACTGCGCCCAAGGCGAGTGATCAACCACCGCAGGCTGTGTTTCTCACCGATGAAATGGTTTCATTGCTACTCAAAATGGTCAACGACCCGAACGAATCATGGTGGGTCGTCGAGAGCGCGTTGACAAATCTCGGTCTTGCGAAGACGGATTTATTAGCACCTCATGTGGATCGACTCTCTCAATGGTTGGTGCATGAAGATTGGTGGTTGCGCAGGGCTGCGTTGATCGCTGTGGCTGGACTTGCCGCCGACGAGCGTTTCTATCAGAAGCTACTTCCTCTCATCGGGAAAGTTGCAGCGGAAAATCGTAGCAACGTCATGTCCTCTACCTTGAAGGATATCGGCACCAAGTTGCACAAAGCTTCACCGTCCGTTCAGGCCTTGGCCTCAAAATCGTTTGCACAAGGATACGAGGCGCTTCCCAAAAAACTTCAGGCCAAAGGCGGCGTCGATATGGCCAATGCGGAAAATCTTCTTATCGAGAACCTTGCTGCCACGCTCGCTAGTCAGCCAGGCGGCTTGGATTTACTGCTCGAACTTGCGGCCAAGCGCTATCCCGATCAATCGCTGCCCCATAAGGATCTGTTCATGAATGCTGACCCTAGCAACTTTGGACCAGCTTTGAAGAAACAAGTGTTTTCGATCATCCAGAATCAGTTGATTCCTGAGTTTGTGGCAAACAATTGCGCGCCCCTGCTCGGTGAGACCCAGATCGAGCCTTTTGTCGCCGATCCCAAGAATCAAGCCAAGGTTGAAGAACTCGTAGGCCTTTATGATAAAATGGAAGTCTATGATTATGACTGGAAAGCTTTCGGACCAAAATGGGATGAAATGAGCTGGAACTACTTCAGCTTTGACCCGCCCGAAACCTTGCCTTGGGAGCCAGGCATGACACGTTACCGCAAAGTGACCTACCCCGCCGGAATGGAAAACTGGTTTGCTGCCGACTTCGATGCAAAGAAAGCAGGTTGGCAACGCGGACTGCAACCATTCGGGCAAGAAAACGGCAAGCTGCGCACCACACATAAGCCATATTTTGATCAATTGCACGATCGTCCAGCCAGTCAGCAATTTCCATGCCCCTTCGACTACTGTCGTTGCTGTGAACCGATGAAAACCTTTTGGGATAAAGAGGTTTTATTGATCCATGGCACCTTCGAGATTCCACCTCTCAAGCAAGGTCATCGCTATCGGTTCGTGGTTGGCGGTCTCTCGCACATGAACAACGGCGACGGCGTGCGAGTCTATGTCAATGGCAAGCAAGTGCTGGAGCGCCAGCGCGAATTCAAGAAACGCGAAGGTGGTCATGCCATCAGTTACTACATCGATCCAGAACGGTTGCCAGAGTTTCAAACCGGCAAAGTGACCATTGCTGCTACTGGTTTCATGCACATTCATTTGCGTAGTAAAAATAAGGCAAACTTCATGGGCATCTGGTTCCAGGAAATGAAAATGCCTTTGGTCGATGAAGCGATGGTTCGCAAAGCCGTTACCATCAAGCCATTGCTTTCGACCGATTGGCAGGCCTTGCAAGATCCCAATCTCACTAGCGAAAATCCCGAAGCTGGGAAATTCCATTGGGACGGCAAATCTCGTGCAAACCCGGTATTGATGGGGGATTGGACAACGATTGCGGTCACTCCCTCTATGGATGCCTTTGACCCCGCCAAACCCACCGATGCACATCGCGCTCCTTTCAAGCAGATCAGCTTCAAGCCAGATGGTTTCACCGATCACACACTCCGGCGTTGGACCGGCGATACGATGGTCGATTTAGAAAAATTGCAGGCCTTGAAAATGACGATGAAAGATGACCTCCTCTTCATCGAAGCTGGTGGTTTCAATAATCGCAATCCCATCGGCTGGAAATCGCCGATCATTGTGATGAATCGATCAAAAAAGTGATAGAGAATCGTATGATCGTAGCCCCCTGCAAGTTGCCGTGGAAACGCTCAAAAAAAATTGCAAGATAGGGAGTTTTACAAAACATGAACGAAGTCAACATCTGATTTATACGCCTTTTCCTAATGATCGATTTCGACTCTCTTCGTAGATGATTCGGGCCAAAGCGTAACGTGTCACCTTGATGGCAGGTTACTTTCCCAAACTACAAAAACGAAATCGTAAAGAAAAACCCATACCAAGAAATTATGACAAATCTAACGAAAGGATTGATCCCATCCAAATCATTGCTGCCGTGCTTGTTCCCGCTTTTTTGCTCATTAAGCGGAATGGCGCAGGCGCAAAAATTCCCCATTGAAATTCCTGCCAGCGTCGATTATGAAGGAGCTACTTCTTTTCCGCTGCGTCATTGGGTCATTCTCGGGAGTAACTCTGAGGCTGCGGGGTTAACCCAAAAGGTGGCAAAGTCAGGGAAGTCGTCTCTGGAGATCAAATCTGGTGGATCGGTAGAAAGCTACCTGAAGTTACTACCAAATTCGACATACAAAATTTCGGTTTGGATGAAAACTGCAAGTGGCGCTGACGAAGTGCAACTCAACGTTTCCGAGTTGGGCGAAAACAACGCCAGTGAGGCTAGCGCGCTCGCTGCATGGGCTTTGATCGAGAAAGAATTCCACACTGGCGATGGCCAAGTCCGTGCGATCCTTCAGTTCAAGAATCCCGAAAATACTGGGAATAATAGCTCATTCATTGATGCCTTAAAAATCGAACGTATCGGCGATTACAAGCCACAGAAGCCCTCGGGCATCAAACCATTCACTCCTCGCCAAAAGGTCGAACATCTAGGAGTTACAACTCAGCCCGATCAAAAACTGGATTGGCTGCTCGATGCGAAATTTGGTATGTTTATCCACTGGGGGATCTATGCAGGAACAGGAAGGTCGGAATGGGCCATGCACGATCTGAAAATGCGCCCAGAAAACTATCTCGCCTTTGCTTACCCTGAGTCTGGCGAAAAGTATTTTGCGGCAGATCGCTACGATCCCATGAAGTGGGCAGAGTTGGCGAAATCGACTGGTATGAAATACATGGTGATGACTGCCATGCACCATGATGGGTATGCCATGTTTGAAAGCAATGCCATCAATGCTTTCACTTCGAAGCAAACTCATAATCGCGATTTTGTTAGAGAGTATGCGGATGCTTGTCGCGCAGCAGGATTGAAGGTTGGTCTTTTCAAGACGCTGATCAACTGGCGCTATCCCGGCTACTATGATTGGACTGGAACCGACTGCAAACCTAACGTCTTCGGATACACCACCGACATCGCGCACAAGGAAAACGCCCGCATGATGAAAGAGGAACTCTATTGTCAAACTAAGGAGTTGATGACCAATTACGGGAAGATCGATATTCTTTTCTGGGATGGTGGCTATTTAGGACAACAGGGTACTAGTGCTGCGGGAGCGCCTTTCTGGGAGTCGGGGCAATACATGGATCCGAAGAATGAATGGCCCGTGAATCCGCATTTTCAAGATTTGGATGAAGCCTCAGGAAAGCCCCTCGGATTGATGGGCATCGTCCGCAAGTATCAGCCGGATATCATCGTCAATCCTCGCTCCGGTTGGGTAGGGGATATACGCGCGGAAGAGGGAGGTGCGCGCGTTACAGGTCCGATACGATCCGAATCCATTTACGAAAAATGCTCTTCCGTCGGCCCTGGTTGGGGCTATTCCAAAAACTATGAGAATCCCGACAAAATCAGAACGGTTGATGAGATCAAGGAAATGCTCGCAGACTGCGTTGTACGCAACATGGTTTACTTGCTCAACGTCGGTCCTGACAGACATGGAGAAATCACGCCGGTGGTCGCCGAACGATTTCGGGAAGTCGGCCAATGGCTCGAAAAGGTCGGTGATGCCGTCTATTCCACGCGCGGTGGCCCTTGGAATCCGAAAGACGGCGTGTATGGCTTCACCTACAAAGATAACAAAATTTTCGTATATTTGTTTGGCGGTTTCAAGGGGGATACTTTGACCCTACCTGCTTTGAACGAGGGGCAGCAAGCGATCAAGGCTTACGTCGTTGCAGATCAAGCGCCCGTCGCGATGACGCAGAACAATGATAGGGAGATCACGCTTTCCGGTATTAAGCTCAATGACAAAGTTGTAACGATTCTTGCCGTGGAGCTCAATAAGAACGTTATGGATTGAGAAAATAACGGTGAATTTTAACGGCTCATGCAACGGGGTCAATTATTTTGTAATTTTTGTTCGTATATTTCGTTGGGAGTTAAAAAATTTATAGCGTTTGCGGGGGCGGTTGTTCAGGGCTTTTTCCACCTCTTTGGCCTGCTTTTGCGTGATTCCCCAAAACTCCTTTTTTTGGGGGTAATATTGCCTGATGAGTCCGTTGAGGTTTTCATTCGATCCTCGTTCACAACTGCGGTAGGGCCGCGCAAAATAGTATTTGCAGCTCAATCGCTCTGCTACTTCCTCGTGTAGGCTGAACTCTTTGCCGTTGTCACTGGTGATCGTATGCAGTCGGTCTTTATACGGTAATAGGATCTCTATCAGTCCATCTCTCACACCACCTGCCTCTTTGTTTGGCAACTTTTGGACGAGGAAACAGCAGGATTGGGATGCCATCGGCACATGGAAAGGCTGGGACGACTCGCGGTTGAGCCAGAATGCAGAGATCCGCAAAAAGTTTCAAGAGCAGGTCGGTGCTGCGATGTTTCTGCACGGCACAAACCGTGAGCTGACGCTTAAAGCGATTCACATCAAGGAGTGAACGATGGAAAGAAGTATGAACGTATAGAGTTGGTCACAATCACATCAAGGTCTCCCATAAGAGTAAGGTAAATCACGAACGGAATCGCAAAAACGAACCTACAACCCAACACACTGAAAAAATGAACCACATATACAAAATCATGCTTCTTAGCGCCTTGGCGCTGGCACCAATGGTCAAACTGAAGGCTGCCGATTCACCAAAGCCCGCAAGCAAACCGAACATTTTGTTCATCGTTGGCGATGACTTGGGCTACGGGGATGTGGGATTCCACCAATGCAAGGATATTCCTACACCGAATCTTGACTCGCTGGCTGCTGCCGGTGTCCGATTTACCAATGGCTATGTCAGCGGCCCGTATTGCTCGCCGACACGGGCGGGCTTGCTGACAGGTCGATACCAGACCCGCTTTGGCCACGAGTTCAATCCCAGCGGTGGAGATTTCGGCTTGCCAATGACTGAGACAACGATCGCCAATCGACTCAAGGAGGCTGGCTACGCGACTGGTCTTGTCGGCAAGTGGCATCTTGGACCGCACCCGCAGAAACGTGGGTTCGACGAGTTCTTCGGCTTTCTCGGCGGAGCGCACAGTTTTTTCGATGCCGGAGGCATTCTGCGCGGTACGGATCCGGTCAAGGAAATGGACTACACGACCGAGGCCTTTGGCCGTGAGGCAGTCGCTTTCATCGATCGACACAAAGACCATCCTTGGTTTCTCTATCTGTCCTTTAACGCGGTTCACACGCCGATGCATGCCACCGACGAGCGCTTTGGGAAGTTTGCTAACATCACCGACACAAAACGCCGCACCTACGCCGCCATGATGCTCGCGATGGACGAGAACATCGGCCTCGTCCGTAAGAAGCTCGCCGAGGCCGGCCTCGAACAAAATACCCTCGTCGTTTTCATCAGTGACAATGGCGGGCCGACCATGCAAGGCACCACCACGAACGGTTCGAGAAATGATCCGCTGCGAGGCAGCAAACGCACCACGCTTGAAGGTGGCATCCGCGTTCCGTTTCTCGTCGCCTTGCCCGGCAAAATCAAACCTAGCGTTTACGACCAACCGGCGATTCAGCTCGATCTCACCGCCACCGCATTGACGCTGGGCGGCGCGAAGACCGACAAAGTCGAGGGCGTCGATCTGCTGCCATTCCTCGCCGGCGAAAAGACCGGTGCGCCGCACGACGCGCTCTACTGGCGCTTCGGTCAACAAATGGCAATCCGCGCAGGCGATTACAAATTGGTTCAGTATGATCCTAATGTCGAGACAGCCACAGGAAAGCAAAAGAAGCAACCTAAGGGAGCCAAGCTCTACAATCTCACCAAAGACATCGGTGAGGCAAACGATCTTGCGGCGGCGATGCCGGACAAGGTCAAGGAGTTGCAGGAAAAGTGGGATGCCTGGAACCAATCGAATGTCCCGCCACTTTGGGGTGATGGCAATGTCAACAACGACGGTCCCGAACCTTCTGGCCAAAAGAAGCGGAAGAAGAAGCCGACGGATGAATGACGATCATCAAAAGCTCATCTCAGAACGCCGCGTCTTTGCGGCAGACGTGACAAAAATGAAACAAGCTCATTTGTTCACGATGTTAGGATGATCCGCCATCGAATTGTCGCTGTGGAGTAATTGCGCTGATACCGCGGAGATCACCAAGGCAGATGACCTCAACAAGGTGGGCTACTTGCTTGGAATCTTTGGTAAGTGCCACTTTACGTGAGCTCAAGAAAGAGGTCATGGATACACCAAGCCCAAATGATTACCAAGGTGTTTCATGATCGTTTTGTCATCGTAGCAGGTTTGTTGATGTTCAGGGTATTGAACTCATGCCATCAAAATGCCATTTCGCACCAATAAACGGCTGTTTGAGTCCATCGATAGAGCAGGCTGAAGGTTTTATCCTTATGATGCAACCCAGCCGTTGAAACACTATGCAAATCAAAATCAAGTCAATCGTTAGCTCTTTGGTTCTTTCGATCATCGCGATCTCAACACTTCCTGAAAATGCTCAAAAGCAAATTGTCGGTGAAGACATCAGGTCGCTCTACGGGGCGCTCACTGCAATACATCTCTGCAATGATGTTAAGAATATAGAGGGAAAGAATGCCGATTTCGATATAGCAAGGACTAACGGTAAAATCCTCGAAAGGACACTTTTCAATATTTTATCTGTGTTTACCATGTTACCCTAGCTTCGTCTTTGTCCACTCATAGAGAGTTTTGCAACGATGCTCCAACCAATTCACCTACCAAAAGATGCAAACTGAAACTTCTCCAGCACGTGCGAATGCACTGCCTTTGAGCGTTGTTCTTGGGATTTCGTTTGTGGCACCTGTCATACTGTTTTTGGGCGGTATGATACTTTGTGCGCAGCTTGTGATGGCAGATATCTTGGGGTTCGGCAGTGCATTTGTCTTCACTCTGCCGATCTGGCTTTCCTGGGTTGTTTTTGCGCCGATGGCGGTTTTGCTCGCCAACAGATTTCCTTTTGCGCGCGCGCATCTGTTTCGAAACGCCGCGATTCATTTTTTGGTATTCATTGCCATTTGTGTTTTTAATTGGCAGGTCGTGGGGCGCTTGTCAGAGGTCGTTGCCAAAGATTTTCCCTTAGCCAGTCGTGTGCCGCTCGGCGTGAAGCCTCCGCTAGGTGCGCGAGTTGTTGTTGATTTCCTCACGTATGGCATACTCATCTGCATACGTCTGGCTGTGGATTGGTCGATGCAAGCGAAAGAGCGAGAGAGGCGCGCACTCATGGCGGAGACCCATCTCGCTAAGGCACGGCTGTCTGCGCTACGTATGCAACTCCATCCCCATTTTCTCTTCAATGCGCTCAACGGTATTTCGACTTTGGTTCATACAGATCCTGCGGCAGCAGATGATATGATCGCGAACCTAAGCACGCTGCTGCGACTTTCCTTGGACCGAACGGACGAGCAGGAGATCCCCATCCGTCGCGAACTGGACTTCCTTCAGTGCTACCTCGCCATCGAGCAAGTTCGCTACGGCGACCGTCTTCGTTTTCAAGCCAAGGTTGATCCTGAAACACTCACGGCATTTGTTCCCGCGCTTCTTTTACAACCCATCATGGAAAACGCAGTTCGCCATGGTCTTTCACCACAGAGCCAAACGGTGACGATCCACCTTGAGACATCGATAAAGGACGGCATGCTTCATCTTGCCGTTAGCGATGATGGCTGCGGCTTGCCGCCTTCTATAGATCTTGCCGCAGAGGCATCGCACGGAATCGGTCTCAGCAATACGAGGGCGCGTTTGGCGGAGCTCTACGGCGACAAATATTCTCTGGATATCCGAAGCGGCTCGTCCGAGGAATCATCTACTCGCGGCTGCATTGTCTCCATCACCTTACCCCATCATACTGAAGCCATCTTATGAAAATTAAAGCAATCATTGTCGATGACGAACCACTTGCCAGACAGCGGCTGCGCCTGTTGTTGGCCGCCGAGGCTGATGTGGAGATTTGCGCCGAATGCGAAAATGGAATCAGTGCCGTCGAGGCGGTGAGTCAGTTCATACCTGATTTGATGTTTCTCGATGTGCAAATGCCTGAATTGGATGGCTTCGGAGTGATTGAGAGAGTTCCACCGGAGCGAATGCCCATTGTTGTTTTCACTACCGCCTTTGAGCAGCACGCGATTCGTGCGTTTGACGCACACGCATTGGACTACCTCTTAAAGCCCTTTAAAGTGGCGCGTTTTCACGATGCCCTCGTCAGGGTAAGAGAGTATCTTTCCAATCGCCGTGCCGGCACTGCGGCTAAGGATGCGATCATGGAATTGATCCAACAACGTTCCGATCAGCGCAGCTATCTTACTCGAATTTCTGTCAAAATCGATGATCGACTTGTCTTCATCAAGGTGTCGGATATCGATGTGATTGAAGCGGCAGGAAAGTATGTGGTGATCCATGCGGGAAAACAAAACCACATCCTGCGCCAGTCCCTAGCAGGATTGGAGGAACAGCTCGACCCGACAAAGTTTCTTCGGATCAGTCGTTCGGTCATGGTGAATCTCGATTGCATCAAGGAGCTACAACCTATGTTCAAGGGGGAATACGTCGTGATTCTTGAGTGCGGTCGATCATTCGCCATGACGCGCGGACTCAAGGAGGTGGAACAATTACTCAAATTCTCATGAAGGCGATTTTACCAATCATAGGCACAGTGTTTCTGCTATCAGGGTGCTCCCTTGATCCTCAGATGTGGCGCTCTAGCATGCCCGTTGCGTCTCACTTTTCTGAAGCTAGTCCATCTGGAGAGTCTGACGCTGCTAACATTCCTTGGCGGAAATTTTTCATAGAAACGCGTCTCCGCAAGCTGATCGAACTTTCGTTAGAGAACAACCGTGACCTTCGGATGGCTACACTCAATGTGGAAAAAAGTCGTGCCAACTATGGAATTACCTCTTCTGCCTTATACCCTGATGTCTCTGCACAAGGCTCCGCTACAAGACAGCAGTCCAATGGTAGGGCATCGGAAAACTGGAGTGCAAGCCTTGCATCTACTTCATACGAAGTCGATCTTTTCGGTCGTGTCCGTAGTCTGAACCGTCAAGCATTGGAACGATTCTTCGCTACGGCAGAAGCCCAACGTGCGGCGAAAATTTCACTGATTGCTGAAGTCGCATCCAAGTATTATGCGACCCGACTTGCAGAGGAGCAAATCGCCGTTTCCCGCCAGACACTGCAAACAGTGCAACGCTCCTACGATCTCAATAAAGCTCGCAGGGATGCGGGTGAGAGCAATGAGTTGGATTTACGCACCGCAGAAAGTCAGGTCGAGACCGCCCGCATCAATGTGTTGACCTATGAGCGGGATCTTGCACGAGGGAACAATGCGCTAGTTTTATTGATCGGGTGTTCGCTGCCCGATGCACTACCTCCGGCAAAAGATTTTTCTAGTTCAGGGCTGGTTTCCGCGATCTCTTCGGGGATGCCTTCTGACCTGATTCGTAATCGCCCAGACATTCTTCAAGCAGAACACAATCTTCGTGCGTCTAATGCAAATATCGGCGCAGCGCGGGCAGCATTTTTCCCATCGATTTCTCTAACAGGATCAGCGGGAGTCACCTCAGCGGAGTTTTCCACTCTGTTAGGAGGGGGGACCAACGCATGGAGTTTTACGCCTCAAGTTCATGTTCCGATTTTTAATGCGGGTAGGAACCGCGCCAATCTTCATTCCGCAGAAACGGAGAATCAGATCGAATTAGCAAACTATGAGAAATCGATTCAAATGGGCTTCCGCGAGGTGTCTGATGCTCTAGTGGATGCCGCTAGCTTTGACCGCCAGATTCCTGTCAGCGAATCACTGGTGGAGACACAGTCTGCCCGCTTCAAGTTGGCTGACGAGCGTTTTCTCCAAGGCGAATCTCCATACCTTGACGTTCTCACGGCACAGCAAGATTTGTTTAGCGCGAAACTGAGACTTCTTAGTTTGAAGTATCAAAGCCTTAACTCTCGCATATCACTCTACAAGTCGCTTGGAGGCGGCTGGAAATAGATTACCATCATGAAATTTTTTCTAACAATTCCCATTTTGCTGCTCCTATCGGCCTGTAAAAAATCATCAGGTGATGGGCCTAACTACGCGACCGCCTATGTCAAACAGAGCAACATCACTCGGCATGTCACAGCCAGCGGCACGTTAGGTGCCGTTGTGAGCGTGGACATAGGCAGTCAAGTGAGCGGTAGTATCGTGGCTCTCCATGTGGATTTTAATTCGCCAGTAAAAGAGGGCGATGTCATAGCGGAGATCGACTCAAGAGTTTATGAAGCAAATCTCCGTCAGAGCGAGGGTGAGCTAGCGAGTGCCATGGCTGATGTCGCTCTGAAAAAGCAGAACCTTGCACGGAAGACGGTGCTGACTCCCAGTGGCGCGGCGTCCCAATTTGATCTGGATCAGGCTACGGCTCAACTCGCCCAAGCGGAAGCCACCGTGAGCATCAAACAAGCGATCGTTGATGGGGCTCGGGCAAATGTGGGCTTTTGCAAAATCATTGCCCCTGTCAATGGCATCGTGATTGCCCGCAAGGTCGATGTGGGACAAACACTCATCGCCGCCATGAGCACGCCAGTTCTTTTTACGATCGCGCAGGATATCACCCGGATGAATATCAATGTTTCCATTTCGGAAGCGGACATTGGCCAGGTAAAAGAATCGCAGCACGTTGATTTTACCGTGGATGCATATCCTGACGAAACCTTTCAAGGCACCGTGGCGCAAGTGCGTAAATCACCCACCACTACTCAAAATGTCGTCACCTACGAGACAATTGTCGCGGTAGAGAATCCAGATCAGAAGCTTTTCCCTGGAATGACGGCAGATGTATCCATCCGCGTTGCTCAGAGAGACAAAGTTCTAACAGTTCCAAATGCCGCCCTACGCTACTCCCCGCCAGAAGGTGCCACGTTCGCGGAGACTCCACCGAAGGAATTTGGGGGAAGCCAGCGGCTCATCTATTTGCTGGATCAAGATTCGACCACGCTCCGTCCGCTGCTTGTGCGTGCAGGGATTTCGGATGGATTGGTCACAGAGATTGTCGAAGGTTTAGATGGAGATGATGCCGTAGTCATTTCCACACGAAAGACAAAGCAAGCAGGTGGCTCTGTATTTCCGCCGAGGCCACCAGCAGCATCGCCGCAATGAAAACGCCAGCAGAAACATCGATCATCCGGCTCAGCGACCTATCCAAAACCTATACGTCTGGCGATGTGAAGGTGATGGCCGTTCGTGGACTTACTTTGAGCATTCAGCGTGGAGACTTTGTGGCTGTGATGGGATCGAGTGGATCCGGGAAATCCACATTGATGAACACGCTCGGTTGCCTCGATCAACCTACCAGCGGATCGTACTACCTCGATGGAATACCTGTGGCTGGTCTCGACCGAAAGCAACTTGCGACGATCAGAAATCAGAAAATTGGTTTCGTGTTTCAAAATTTTAACCTACTCGCCCGAACCACTGCGATGGAAAATGTCGAACTGCCCATGCTCTATGCTGTGCCTACGAATTCGAGACGTGAGCGTCGTAAGCGTGCGAAAAAAAAAAAAAAAAAAGTCGGTCTCAGCGCACGTGCCGACCATCATCCAAGCCAACTCTCAGGTGGCCAACAGCAGCGTGTGGCCATCGCTCGCGCGCTGGTGAATCAACCGGAACTTGTCTTAGCCGACGAGCCAACAGGAAATCTCGATACCCGAACGAGCATCGAGATCATGGGGCTTTTTCAAGAACTCAATGATGCCGGTATTACACTAGTGATGGTCACCCACGAACTTGATATCGCTTCCTATTGCAAGCGCATCATCGTCATGCGTGATGGTCGGATCATTAGCGATAACATAAACACCAACCGTCGTTCAGCGGTGGATGAACTCACCGCACTCAACCACGCTGAAAGCGAAGCCATGCTCACCTCATGATCCACCTTCCCTCCATCTTTCTCGGACGCTTGTTGCAGACCTTGTTTATCGCCCTACGCGCGCTACGGCGTAACAAACTCCGCTCTGGGCTAACCGCCCTTGGCATCATCATCGGTGTGGCAGCCGTTGTCTCCATGGTTTCTGTAGGAAACGGCGCACAGGTGAGCATCACCAAGCAAGTCTCCGCACTTGGCGAAAATCTTCTAACTGTTTTTGCGGCGAGCAAGCAATCCGGTGGTGTGAATGCAGGTCAAGGCAGTGCGAGCACCATCACGATCGCCGATGCCTTAGCCATCGGACGCGAAGTGCCCGACGTCATGGCGATCAGCCCCGAGGTTTCAACTTCCGCGCAAGCCCTAGCGAATGGCCGCAACTGGTCAACAACCATTTTCGGTTCTTCCCCCGAATACCTCATGATTCGCGATTGGAAGCTGATTTCAGGTTCGATGTTTAGCGATCGAGAAGTCCGAGGCTCTCTGCCCGTTGCGGTGATCGGATCTAAGACTGCGCTGGAGCTATTTGGCCCCATCGATCCCATAGGAAAAAGTGTGCGCATCAACAACATCCCGTTTACGATTATTGGTGCATTGGAATCAAAGGGGGCAGGCATGGGCGGACAAAATCAAGATGACCGACTCATCATCCCTTATACCACAGCCATGAAACGTATCACCGGAGACCGCTACCTACGCTCCGTAAACATCCGCGTTGGCAGTTCTGAGCGAATGGATTCCGCGCAGGAAGAAATCACTGCCCTTCTTCGCCAGCGACATGGCTTGTCAACGGAAGAATCTAACGATTTTGATATCTTCAATCAGAAAGATGTAGCGGATACGGTAAGCTCAGTTACTGGCGTAGTGAAGCTACTGCTCGGAGCCATTTCTAGCCTATCGCTCATCGTTGGTGGCATTGGCATCATGAACATCATGCTCGTAAGTGTGACGGAGCGCACTCGTGAAATCGGCATCCGCATGGCAGTGGGCGCTCGGCCTGGCGCGATTCAACTGCAATTCCTCATCGAGGCAGTGACGCTGAGCATCCTTGGTGGCATCATGGGGATTGTACTAGGAGTCGCAACGTCCAAGTTTGTCGGTATGGTATCCACGTTTGAAGCTATCGTGACTGCGGACTCGATCATTCTTGCCTTCGGTGTCAGCTTTGCCATCGGAGTTTTTTTCGGCTACTACCCTGCGAGAAAAGCTGCTGCACTCGATCCGATCGATGCACTACGCTACGAGTAAATTCATCCTAGAAAACCTAACGAACACCCTGATGCATACCGACACTAGCACCACCAAAACGATGTTGTTCGTGTTGATCATCGTGCTATTTGGATGGTGGCTTGTGACGAAACTTGGCCTGATTCCCGATGCCAAACGAGCTTCCTTAGATCTAACGAAATCGGAGAATCTATCGGCGATGAATCGTCCCGATCAGACTAGCCAAGCCATGGATCAATTCGCCGATGGCACGACGGTGGAATCATTTGAAAGTCTGAATCCCAATGAAGTGATTTTGCGTTTTCCCTCGGATGCGAAATTCGCGTCATTTCTGCTTAGCCTGTCCGATAGCAATGTCACACTTTTCGCGAGCCTTGAGCGCTTGAGGGCAGTTCGGATCGGCTACGAGGATAGGGAGGCACTCGAACAATTGTTGATCAGCGAGAATATCACCATCTATGACTCGATCTCCCGTTTTCCACAGCGTGGACGGGAACGGAGTTCGGATCAAGAGGGGCTTGTCGGATTTGGTGATAGCCTTTTGACTTGGTCGGGAGTTCAAGTGGATCATTCATCATGGGGTAGGGGAGTGAAAGTGGCGGTTCTTGATTCAGGAATCGTTCCGCATGAAAACCTGCCAAGCTATGTTCGGTCTGTCGAAATTCATCCGTTCCCTGAAGATCTCGGTCAGATCAATGGCCATGGCACGGCGGTTGCCTCATTGATCGTAGGTATGAGAGATATGGCGCCGGGTATCGCTCCTTCTGCTGAGCTGATTTCCGTTCGCGTGAGTGATGACAATGGACTCGCTGATTCCTTTGCCATTGCGGAAGGCATTCTCGCGGCTGTCGATGAAGGTGCAGATTTGATCAACATTTCGATGGGAACCGAGGAAGACAATCCTCTCATTCGGGAGGCTGTTTTGTATGCGCAGGGCAAACAGAAAGTCATCATTGCATCTTCCGGGAACTCCCACGGAGCTGAAGCGAATTATCCCGCGGCCTATCCCGGTGTGATCAGTGTGGGTTCTGTGGATGCCCTTGGTGAGCACCTCGATTTTGCGAATCACGGAAAATCCCTATCGCTTACGGCTCCAGGATGTGCCGTCAATGCAGCTTGGCCGGGAAACCAATACATCCGCATGAGTGGGACTTCGGTCAGTGCTCCCATCGTCACAGCTGCGATCGCCGCAACCATGTCTAACGGAAATGGCAGAAGGCTCACGGCCATCGAGGCAGCGGAAATGGTAATCAAGTATGCTGATGAAGCCGGTATTCCCGGCCCAGATACTCAGTATGGTTTTGGAATAGTGAATCTGAGAAGGGTGATGACTCGCGACCAAAACGGCATCATGGATGTCGCCATCACCGATCAACGAATCATCCATTCCGCCACAGGGCATACGATTCAGGTGGCCATTCAAAATCGAGGTACGGAGATCCTCGCCAATACCCTTGTGAAAGTCTCGGCGCTAGGTCGCAACTGGGACTTTAATGCTGCCATTCTTGCTCCCTGTAGCATACAGTCTTTCAGCGTGCCAATCAGCCTAGATCGAAACTCCGTGAATGTCCGCTCTGCGATTTACTCTGCTTATTCGAACAGAGACATAACGCCGGAAAACAATCGTCGAAGCGAAACATTTCAACAGTAGCTTGCTTCTCATTGTTCCAAACGCCGGGTCATTCGTCAGGACTAGGTTTCCTTCGCAGCGATTCATTTGGTTCGTTGAGCACAAAAAGAAAGATTGATTTCGTCCATTTTCAAATCATGATCACTCAAATGAAAACACCTATCGGAATCAAAATGTATGGCATTGCCTTTTTTGCATGGATGCTTGGCGTTCATCAAGGATTCTCGAAAGAAGAACAACCCACTCGCAAACCAAACATCATTCTGATCTTCGCCGATGATCTCGGATGGAAGGATGTCGGCTACCAAGGCAGCGATTTTATGGAGACGCCAAACATCGACCGCTTGGCCAAGGAGGGCATGGTCTTTCGCTCGGGATATGCCGCCGCAGGAAATTGTGCACCAAGTCGTGCCTGCATGCTTTCCGGCAACTACACGCCGCGCCATGGAGTGTATGCGGTTAACAGCACCTCACGCGGCCCGAAGGAGTTAGCGCGCTTGGTGCCGATTCCCAACAAGAGCGGATTGGCGAAAGAAAACATCACCATGGCGGATGCCCTCAAGGAGGCTGGCTACGTCACTGGTATTTTTGGAAAGTGGCATCTCAGCGGCCCTCAAGGTGCCGAACCCAGTGAGCAAGGGTTTGATGTCGTATCGGATGGCGCTGGCAAAGCGAAGGGCTCGGAATCGAGCAATCCGAAGGGCATCTACTCCCTCACCAAGGATGCCTGTGACTTTATGGAAAAGAATCGGGAGCGTCCTTTCTTTGTCTATCTGCCGCATCATGCCATCCATACCGGACTACAGTCGCGCCCCGAGACCTTGGCCAAGTTCGCCGCCAAGTCTCCGGGCAAGCAGCACGATAACCCGCTCTACGCCGCCTGCACCTACGACCTCGATGATGGTGTGGGGATTTTATTAAAAAAGCTCGCCGACCTTGGCTTGGAAAAAGACACGCTCGTTGTTTTTACCAGCGACAATGGTGGCACGGGGCAATCCTCGCAGGAGCCACTGCGCGGCAATAAGGGCAGTTACTATGACGGTGGGATCCGTGAACCTTTCATCGTCCGCTGGCCCAGCGTTGTGAAGCCGGGCAGCGTTTCGGAGGTTCCGGTCATCAACGTCGATTTGTTTCCTACATTTCTCGCCGCCGCATCCGCTCCGATTCCAAAAGACAAAGTGCTCGATGGCGAAAGCCTGCTCCCTCTGCTCAAGCAAGAAGGTAGCCTGAAGCGCAGCTCGATCTTCTGGCACTTTCCCGGATATCTCGATGTCCCGGTCACCCGTGGTCGAGAGCTTGACGTGCGCACGGGATTCCGTAGCCGACCCGTCAGCGTCATCCGCAAGGGCGATTGGAAACTACATCTCTACCACGAAGAATGGCATCTCGACGGTGGTCGCGACGCACTCGCCACCAACAACGCCGTCGAACTCTACAACATCGCCCAAGACATCGGCGAACGGAACAACCTCGCGAACACCGAGACCACCAAGCGAGACGAGTTGATCGATGACTTGCTCGCCTGGTGGAAATCCACCGATGCTCCAGTCCCCACAAAGGAGAATCCCGCCTATGACAAGGATGCCACTCCAACCAAGAAGGAGAAAGGCAAGGGAAAGAAAAAGAAGTGACATCATCACGCATGTTGCGAGGCATGCAGCGACTTAGAAACATCGTTCGCCTCAGCTTCCATCCCTCTCAAATGAAAAACGCCATCCCAGCAACGAAGCGTTTCGATACCAGCATAGTCTGTAGGGCTAGGAAACTGGCAAAATCGATCATGTGGTCTGAAAGACCGATGGATCGCAGCGGGGCGTTTGAGCGATGAACAGAATCCGGCTGTCTTTCAGGCCTTGTGATGTCGAGTGATGGAATGGGGGTGGGTGTTTGCTGAGATTCTCCGGTTTACAAGGCTTTTGAGGACAGCAGCGGTGAGAAGTAGAACTTTTTGGGAGCGCAGTAAGGAGATTTGGGGAAGGAATGTCTGATGCGTATGTTGCAAGAAGAGATTCGAGTAGGGAAATCTATGCTTTGCGGATCGGACAGCCGGGATGCCTGTTTGACGAGTCAGGCGGGACTCCTGACCTCTAGGTGGCGGATTTTATTGAAAAAGCAGTTACGATTGGGGGATGATTTGATAAAGAGAACCGGCGTGATCGACGATGTAAATTTCTCCATCACGGTCTTCTGCAAAGGAGGAAATGTGTTTGAATTTTGTTTTTCCCGTTTGCAAATCATCGGTGATGTCGGTGAATTCAGCAGATTTTCCTGCTTTGCGATGAAGTGACCAGATGCGTGGGTTGGCGAAGTCGGCAAAGAGGTAGCGTCCTTGCAGTTCGGGTATGGCTTTGCCGCGATACACGAAGCCGCCGGTGATGCTGAAGCCTTGATTTTTGCCGGGGCCGTGGGTGTAGCAGTAGAGTGGTTCGACGTGCTTGGCTGGGGCATCGCCGCCGACATTTTTTGCGGGTGTGGCGATGTCGCCTTCGCGGAGGCGCCAGCCGAAGTTGGCACCAGCGGATGCCTTCCGCGAGATGACGTTGATTTCTTCGACTTGATTTTGTCCGACATCGGCGATCCAGAATTCGTCGGTTTGCTTGTCAAACGAGCATCGCCATGGGTTGCGTAAGCCTATGGCCCAGATTTCGGGGCGAGCCTTTTTTTTCTGAACAAAGGGATTGTCTTTCGGCACGGTGTAGCCTTTTTCTGGCGAAACATCGATGCGGAGGATTTTGCCGAGCAGGGAGTCGAGGTCTTGCGCGCGTTCCTTGGGATCGTTGCCAGCACCGCCATCGCCGTTGCCGATGTAGAGCATTTGATCCGCGCCAAAGCCGATCCAGCCGCCGTTATGGTTTTGAAAATCTTGTTTGTAGCGCAGGATGATTTCTTCATTTGCCACCGAAATGCCGGATGGCGTCCACTTGAGTCGTGAAATGCAGGTAAATTGCTCGCGGTCAGTATAGTTGATGTAGAATCTTCCAGATTTAGCGAAGTCAGGGGCAAAGGCGAGTCCGAGCAAGCCTTCTTCGTTACCTTTGCGGCTAACGCGTTCGCTGATATCAAAAAGCGCGGATTTTTCGCCGGATTTGGTGTCGAGATGATGAACCACGCCGTGTTGTTCCATAAGCCAGAGGGTGTTTGGCGAAGTGCAGGGGTCGCCTGCCCAGACGGGGCGATTGAAGCCATCGGCGATTTTTTTGATCGCGAGATCGGCATGGAGAATAGGGGTGAGGCTGAGGGAGGCGAGTAGAGCGAGATGTTTCATGATGGGGAAATTCGTGCGGTGGTGAAATTTGTCAAAGAGGAATATAAGAAGAATGTTTCAGGAAATGCTGTATCCGGCTTCTTCGAGGGCGAGGGCCGCGGCACCGATCATGCCAGCCTCTGCACCGAAGCGTGCGGGCAAGAGCGAAAGGTGATCCTTGAAGGGGCCGGAGAGTTGGGAGAAGAGATGCTTTTGGAGAGGGGCAAAGAGCAGATCGCCAGCTTTGGCAACACCGCCGCCGATGATGACGGCTTCTGGATTGAGCAACCAGCAGCTATTCATGATGGTGGTGGCAAGCTTTTGGGCGATGTTGTCCCAGATTTCTAGGGCGATGTCATCGCCATTGGTCGCCGCTGTTGCGAGAGCTGCGGGGCTACATTCGCCGATGGTTTTGTGAATGCCTTTGGATTCGTAAAAGTTGCGAGCATCTGCGGCGATTTCGTTGTTGCCGACGTAGTCTTCGAGCGCGCCTTTGTTGCCGTAAGCGCCGACGCGGCCTTGGTAATCGATAGACGTTTGCCCAAGTTCTCCAGCGCCATAGCAGGCACCGCGGATCATTTGGCCATTGGCAATGATGCCTCCGCCGACGCCAGTACCCATGGTTAGGGCGACAAGGTGTTGCATTCCACGTCCAGCTCCGCGTTTCCACTCGGCGTAGGCCATGCAGTTGGCATCATTTTCCACGACAGTGGGCAGGTGTGTGGCGGAATGAATGAGTTTCTTGAGGGGGATATTGACCCAGCCCCGAACGTTGGTGAGATTGTGGACGATGCCTTGCTCAAATTGCACGAAGCCTGGCATGCCGATGCCGATGGCTTTGATGTCGCCGTGGGCTGCGCGCAGGTTTTGGATCACCTGAACCATGGTGTCAACAAGTGGTTGAGGGCCATCGTATTCTTGCGTAGCGATGGGTGGAGCGGAATCGATGACGTTGCCGCGATAGACAACGCCTGTTTTGATCGAGGTGCCGCCAAAGTCGATGCCGATGGCTAATGGTGTGTCAGACATGATGAAAGTAGTTTGTAGGAAAATCGGATTGCAGCAAGAAGAAATGAAAGGGCAGGGGAGAGGGAGCAGATAGGTTAACGCTTAGCGAGATGGATGGCCTCGCAGGAGGCGGGGAAGATTTGTTTTTTGCGGCTGACCACTCCGGCGGCGTAAAAAATACCGGGGCTGACTTGCTCGTAAGGAAGATTTCGGTAAATGGTCTCGTTACCCGCACAGAGAATCATACTGTTGTGCTCGGTTACGTCTGTGATGCAGAGCAAAATCATGTCGAGTTGCTCTTCTTCAGCAACGTGATGGAGGTGTGTGATGAGTTCATCTTGGCGGCTAGCAAGGCAGCTCATGCCGAGTTCTTCGACTTGGGCAATAGAGATTTTGACTCCTTCATCGGAGAATTCTTTGCGATCGCTATTGATAATTTGATCGGGAGTCGCGTTGGCAAGCAGGGAGCCAACTTGGAAGAATTGTTTTGTGAAATCGGCGGCATCCACTCCCGCAACATGGGCGAGCCATGAGAGCATTTCCTTATCAAGGTAGGTGGTGGTGGGCGATGTGAGATTGAGGGTGTCCGATATGATGCCAGCCAGCAGGCAGAGGGCGACACCAGAGTCGGGTATGAGATTGCGGTGGGAAAATTTGCGAGCGACCAGAGTGGAGGTCGAGCCGACGGGTTCATTGAGGTAGCGAATCGGCTCGCGTGAAACGAGGTCACCTGCCAAACGGTGGTGATCGATAACTTCGACGACTTCTGCTTCTTCCACGCCACGAACGGCCTGGGCGAATTCATTGTGATCGACGAGAGACAATTGCACACGTGGAGGATCGATCATGTCAGATTTGGACATGACGCCGATCATTTGTCGGGTATCAGGGTCGATGACGGGGAAGAGTTCCTGAGCGAGCGAGGAGATACGTTTTCTCAGCAGAGATACGGGTTCCTCCGCAGACACGGTGATGAAAGACTCGTCGAGCACGTGTTGCACAGTGCGGGAGCAGCGTATCAGCGTGGCACAGGATGCGGTGTCTTGTTTTGCGAGGAGAATGCAAATGTTCTTTTCTTTTGCCGCCGCTTCAAGTGCTGGATCAATGGGGTAGCCACCGGTGACGATGAGGGCGCGTACGCCATATTGGATCGCAAGATTATGCACGAAGGGTCGATCGCCGCAAATCACAAGGAATCTGCCAACGGTGCCTTCTTCGCTTGCCTTACGGAGTCGCGCCTCAACGGTGGATTGCGATGAAGCACCGACGAGAACGATCAGGTTTTCCTCTGATGGCTTATCGGGATAAGGCGCTCCCACATTGGCGGCATCCAAGGTCATCGCCATTTTTTGGATGACAACGCTGACATTTCGAACGGCGATGCCGTTTGATTCCGAAGGCAGGAGTAGTTCGAGGAGGTCCAAGTAGCGCAGGATGCCGTGGACTTGGAGTGAGGAATCCACTACGGGGACGGCACGCACGCCATGAAAGAGCATTTTTTGGTATGCATTGAGGAATGTTTCATCGGGAGCAGCTTGAATGACATCGCGGCGGCAAACCATGCCCACGGTGGCACGAACATCATCAACCAGAATCGGCGGATCGATGCCCGCTTGTTCCAGTACCCACGCCGTCCGCAAGGTCGGTTCACCACAGCGAGCCGCTGTGGCACGTGAGTCACCGATCATGCGCAAAAATGCTGCGTGTCCAATGGCGGAGCAGATCGCATCGGTATCAGGATTCCGATGGCCAATGACGTAAAAAGGAAGCTGGGATGTGCCGGACTGCATGGGCTGAAAAAGTTCGAGATGTTCAGGAAAGACATTGAATAGCACTTTCGCTGGGGCGGCGAAAAGAAAAAAAAATGTCACAGTGATACGGTAATTTTTTTCCATTTTCTCATTGATTTAGTTCAATGCTTGAGATATCATACTCGTCGGTAAGCTAACGGGGGCGTTCTGGTTTCGACGGGATGTTTGACGCGCTGACTGCACGTGGAGGTTGATCGGTTGGCCTCCTAAATAGCCGATCAAAACAAATAAATGCAGACTCTAACGAGCTCGCAATGGCTGCTTAATTGACCGCCACGTCTGAACCCTGACGCCTGTTGGGGGGGAAGGCGACACTTAACAGGCTGGGCATGATGTCGGGTGACCGGATGGATTGCTGAGAAATTACAGGTCTCTAGGATCGCGACGCTGCATGAGAGCCGAACGAGACCGAAACACTGATCTCATGCTAAACGTGTAGAAGTCTGTGTTGATGGCGTTCCGGACAGGGGTTCGACTCCCCTCGCCTCCACCAGCTTACGCCAAGGCTTCGGTTGCATGCAAGCAGCTTGTTCGATGAAGTCTTGGCGAAGGCTGATAGCTATAGCTTTTGCGAAAGAGGCTCGTGCACCGCTAGCATGCCATGCTTTCGCTTGGGATATGTTTTTTGCATAGAAAAACTTGAAGCAACTTGAATTGGGGATGACAAATTGGCATAGACCTGCTACATAGACGCATGCCGACGATCTTTGAAAAAATTTGCCAAGGAGAGATTCCTGCGCGGTTTGTTCATCAAGATGATCTTTGTGTGTGTTTTCATGATGTTACACCTCAAGCACCGATCCATCTTCTCCTCATTCCGCGCAAAGCGATTCCACGAGTCGAGCAAGCGAACGCGGAAGATCAAGCACTGCTTGGCCATCTCTTACTTACCGCTGGAGAAATCGCCCGCCAACAAGGCTTTGCCGATACCGGCTTCCGCATCGTGATCAACAATGGTGCGGACGGCGGCGAAACCGTGCCTCATCTCCACATCCACATCCTTGCTGGTCGCAAACTTTCTTGGCCTCCAGGCTAATTCTCGCTCACTGCTCTCTGTCATTTCCTTGTGAAGACTTATTTCCTGCGTCGATTTCTCCTCATCCCTCCCACGATGTTGGGCATCACTTTCGTGGTGTTTATGATCATGCGCCTCGCCCCAGGCGGGCCGATGGAAGAAGATTTGAAGAAGCTCATGGGCTCTGCGGACGGGAAATCCAATCGATCTCGCGAAGAGTCGGGCTTTTCTCTGAAACCAGATACTCTCGTCAAACTGGCGGAGGACTACGACCGCGATAAGTCTCACGTCTGGCACTACTTGGAATGGCTTGGCGTGGTCAGGCGCGATGAAAAACGCAGTGCCGCGTTGTTTGAGGGCGATGCCCCAACCACGGAAATCGCCGTGCCGGGAACTGTTGATACTATTTCCGTCAATCGCCAAGGCGCGATTACTTCTTGTCCCGATTCGCAAAAAGGCCTTTGGTCAGTGCGCATTCAAACCAAAGAAGACCAAGCGAAAATTTGGAAAAAATATGTCAAAGGGCCCTTCGAAATGCCCCTCATTACTCCAACGCGGGCGGTCATTTATCAAAGCGGATTTCATGGACTCCTCCAGGGGAAACTTGGCAAATCGATGTCGTACCAAGAGCCCGTTGCGACGATGTATGCCAAGCGCATGCCGATCTCGATCTTTCATGGCGTCATCGAAATCCTCATCATCTACGGCATTTGTCTGCCGCTAGGAATCATCAAGGCCATCAAACACAAAACATGGATCGATAACGCATCCTCGGTCATCGTTTTCGCAGGATATGCCATCCCCGGTTACGCGCTCGGTTCGCTGGTGATGGTCTATGTCTGCGCCAAGGGCTATTTCCCCATGGGCGGCTTCACGGGCGAGAATTTTGATACGCTTTCTTTCGCCGGAAAAATCAACGATCTATTCTATCACGCCGCCATGCCGCTGCTGTGTTACCTCGTTTCGGCCTTCGCAATGACGACCATGCTGGTGAAAAACAACCTCATGGATCACCTTGCTACCGATTATGTCCGCACCGCAGTCGCCAAGGGCGTGAGCTTCCGCAATGCCGTTTTCAAACATGCGCTGCGCAATTCATTGATCCCGCTCGCCACCACGATCGGAGGACTTGTGGGCATCTTCGTTTCGGGCTCCATGCTGATTGAGAAAATTTTCGACATCGATGGCATCGGCCTGCTGCAATACAATGCGCTGCTCGAACGCGATGAAACCGTCACCATGGGCGGCCTAACCATTTCCGCTCTGCTACTACTCTTGGGAAATATCATTTCTGACTTTGCCGTCGCCCTCGTCGATCCAAAAATTTCTTACGAATAATGAATCTTCCCCGCAAAGTTGCTGTCCTTCTCTTCTCGGTCGTCGCGCTGGCGGCCATCGCTCGCTACCTGCAATGGGAACTCCCCACCTTGCGCTGGTTTTTTTCATTTAATCCCGATTTGACCATTGAGTTTTCATTATCTCGACTAAATGTGCTGCGCTGGTTAATTTTTATTTTTCCCAAAATTCAGAATCCTATAGTATGGGTTATTGATGAAGACGTCATCGGAAGCATTTTGTTATGCTTTATTTTTATTGCAGGCGTCTTCTTATGGATCTGGGGGAAACATTTCGCCTGGAACCCCATCACCCTGCGC
>JAIYDP010000418.1 GCA_027487435.1 Verrucomicrobiaceae bacterium
CAGAATCATCTGAGTCTGAGATGTGGCGTGTTCCTGCTACTGGCTCTGCAGTTCTTGACCTGTCATTCGTGGCAAATGAAGTCAGCGTGGTTGCATTCTTTGTTGACGGTGCCATTAAGGTTTATTGCAATTATTTGACTAAACACCCTCCAGGTAATTTCTGCGTCAATCGGCACCGTCGTCACTGCAGTTGGTCCTTCGACTCCGATGACTGCGTGCTATGCTTCAAAAACAGATGGATTGATCGCAGCTGGGTTTTCTGATGGCGTGGTGAAAGTGTGGGACAGCGCCGCTGCTTTGCTCCAAGTGGCATCGCTTGGGCTTCACCAAGGACCAGTGACTTCGCTAGCGTTGGCGCCCACGAAGTCGTTGCTTGTTACTGCCGGCCAAGATCTTGATGTGAAAGTTGTGTCTCTGCTGTCCCCTCAAATATCCGTTGCAAGAGAGCATCATGGCCCAATAGTCGCCGTCATGTTTGCTTTCGATGAGCAAACCCCTATTTCGTTTGGTGCTGACGGGGCTGTCATTGTATGAATTGGAAACGTTTGCTCTGACTCCGAAGTTGTATGATCAAGGCTCCTCAGGAAATGTCTTTTTCTGCGATGGCCCCATCGTGTCTGCATTTCGATCCGATGCAACAAATACTTTCATCGCTGCGACGGATAAGCAAGTTTACTGTCTCTCGGCGTCGTCGTTGCAAACGAAAATTGTGCCAAAGAAGACAACTATTCGTCCGTTGCCACCATCAAGAACGTCCATGTAGTTTACATTGTTGCAATTCATATCCTGTACTATACATCACATTGGTTGGCTATCGGAGAGAATGGATGACGATGTCTGCAACGACCATTAAGTGGTCAGATGCTTTCATTTCCGCGTCTCCTTCAAGCCAAGTGTCCGCCGACGTCGTAGCACGAACAGGTAACGCACCGTTTCTCATAAGAATGTAATCGATTCTCTTCGTTGGGCGGAAGGACGCAAAAGTCAGCCCTTCACCTTGTGCTTTTGTCCAGGAATCGATGAATCTCATGGAGCTCGGCCTGTCCTCCCAGAAAGGAGAAAGAGTGGATGACTTTGGTTCCGCGTTGAAATCCCCACCCAGAATCTGTGGGACCCCAGCTTGAAGGCAGCCATCCAGGAAGTTGCGGAGTGCTCTTGTTTGTCGGATGCGTCCTCGATCAGAGAGTGACAGGTGTGTTGACACGGCTTGCACGTGTCCGCAAGAGGTGCTTATTGTGGCAGCTACTACAACACGTTGATGGGCGTCTGCCTGATCTGAGAATGACGGCAATGCAATCGTTGAGATGTTGGTCACCTTCGCGTAAATGATTAATGGACATGATGCGCAATACAGGGAATTTCGACAGAATGGCGACACCCTCTTCATGAAGTTCGGGATATACCATACCTGCCTATGGGAATGAGGAATTGCAAAGCTGCTGAATACGCGATAGTGGAAATATGGATACCTCAATCGAGCTGTCAGGTCCTCGAGCTGATGTCGACCCGAATTGATGTCGAATCGAATTTCTTGAAGAAGAACTATGTCTGCATCTGCAATTTCAACAGCCTGGGCCGGTTAGTCAGAGTATCTGAAAGCTCACACCTCTATTAAAGCATCTATCCTACGATCCCAGTGGTTGAAATTCCAAATGTTAAACGTTGCGACTCGTAGAAGCAGCTTGCACGGATATTTCCAGGATTGGGAAACACTATGCGACACAAGAGATCCTGAAGCTAACACAAATCGATGCCACTTATCGTCTGACAGAAACAAGGATATCTCGTGTCGCAATCCGTATCTACTGGGAGAGGGGACTCCTCTGGGGCCTCTTTCCAAGGAGACGGAGCAGCTACTGTTGCTACTAGCTTGTCGTAGTCTCTTAGGTAAGAACGTCCCTGAGAATGATCACTGCAACATCACGAACGATCAAACCACGCTCATTTATTGTCATTTTATCTACGACGAGGTTATACTTGTGTAAGGCTTCCTGGGGCATAAGAGAAACAGCCACGTCAGAGTAACATCGGTAGGACATTCAGAGGCACTCAAAGCGAAAATCACAAAGAGGAGGCCGAATTGAAGAGGATACATGGAACATTTAACTTGGTTAAATTAAAATTGGGCAACAAATGGAGGGAGATGTGACTGGATTCCCCCTCTCGTACAAGGTGAAGCAAGCCTCAAGAGAAATTGCTTCAAACAAAGTTTCTTTACGCTGTCATCTTTAATTTCTCAGGCTGCAGCTGTTTGTGATCCATCTCCATCAACTTTCTGGAGTGCAGCGGTCAATGCAAAGGCGTGGTTGATCATTGACCTAGACGAAGCCTCACTGCTCTGCTCCATCAAAATTGTTAACAAAGCTTGTTCTGATTGGGAGATTGCAGCTTGTCTGCAGAACAGGAATGATTCATGGACAATTGTTCGCAGCCGATGTGATGCTCCCCGGAGGGAAATCGTCTACACGTTTCCTCCTCTCTTCTGCCGACATATTCGCATTTTTTGCCATCGAGGGTCTCCCATTTCTCTCACGTTCGTTCAGCCGAGCGGCTACAGTTTGGGAGTCCATGACGGTGAGTTGATCTCTGTCCTTCCACGGATAATAGGAAATCCGCCATCTGTTGCTACAGAGGCTTTCGCTCAATTTGCTCGAAAAGTCCTTAAGCGTGCCCACCCGTTCGCCCACATCATCGTGAAGGACTCATCGTTCTCCGTTGAAACTTCATCGCTCCTTTTTGACACTGCGTATGCGTTACTCTGCGCAGCATCAGGGCGACCATTTCAAGATGAAGAAGTTGGTTTGACGTCGTCTTCGCTTGAAATCACTTCGAATTTTTCCATCAGGCGTCGGGTTGAGGAATCGACAATTCTTTCTCCACAACAGCTATTTGCGCTAGCTCGCGCACCTGAACACCATTCTGTGATTCTTTCCCTGTCATCGTTTCTACTTGCATTGAAGTCAAACTCATGTCCGCCATGGGCTCTTGAACATTCGCGTCAACGTCAAATTGAGACGTTCGTCCTTACCCTCACGTCAACTCCATCCTTATGCGAGCCGATCTCAAAGCAACTCGCAAAAGATCCGTTCTCGATCCTTGCTGCTGTGGTGTCAGCGGCAGTTCTGTTTGAATCAAGCTTAACAGATCGATCTGTGATAATTCAAATTATCCAAGTTTTGGGCAGCATCGCTGAAGACCAACTCACCTATAAAGCGCTCGCCCCGTATCTTCTTTGCTCTTCGGAAGGTCCGGTTTTCAATATTTTTAAAATTCGTTCCTCCTTGCCGGCCTTTGCCTTGTCCATGATACGCGTTGACCCTTCCCATGCTGTAGATGTATCAATAGCTTCTCTGGGAGCGAATGCTCGTCTTGATTTCAATGCAGATGATATATATTTGTATTTGTTGGCGCTCTCTAGTGATTTTGCGAATGTGTTATCTGCTTTCGATCAACGTTGCGGTAGAACAGTGAGGCGCCTCCTCTTCAATTCGAATGTCTTTGAGGCTGACTCTTATCCCACGATATGCCGCAAGGCCAGGGCCCTTTACGAAGCTGTATTGGCCTGTCCTGAGCTATCCGATCACTTAGCAAATCGAATTGTATTGGGAGAGTTGTCTCCTGCAGCTGTTGTCTCAGCGATGTGCCCGACAATTGCTTCTCCGCATTCTGCTGTCAGTAGCAATGACTACGACGCAGTCTCTGCTTCTGTTGGTAGCTCAGCACTTTCTGGCTCGTCAACAGTCGCTGCAAATGCGTCTCTACTTGCCGCCTGGTCGGACTCGAGCTCCGTTCTGCCAAGTGAAGAATGTCTGCGGCGAGTTGCCGTCGCATTGTGCGCAGCAAGCTTGTCAGAAGATGACAAAGAGGAGATTCAGGAAATGGATGTCACAACCATTTTTCGCAGGTTCGGGAATTCGCTTGCCAAGAATGTGCTTGACCATTTTACAAATTGTCCTCCGTTAATGTCAAACCTTTTTGCTTCGACATTGTCAGCGTTTTGTAATGCTGGTGGTCCTTCTGAGCAATTCTGCATCGATGTAATCAAAGCTGCAGTCAAACAATTGAATCTTTTGGATGTCTCTGAGATTCAGTTGCTGCGTGGCAATGTAGAAGCGATTTCCGCACTTGTTTCAGCCGTTTTGAGGATTGTATTGAAACCCTTTGGCGGCCTCATGCTGTCTACAGAGCTGGAGAGCTTTGAACCTTTGTCTCCTCTTGGCGAGTATGTCGTGCTCTCCGGATTCTCTTCTGTCTGTGTAAGGGGTCTAAACTTTCCTTTGTTGATGCCGCCCTTAACGCTGTGGATTCGATTGCTTCGCTACATTATCAGCTTTAATGGACTCGATGATGTGTGTCCACTTCTCCATGAATCGATCTTGCGTTCATTTCCTGAAGCTAAATTAACAATTAAGAGAGATGCCACCTTGGTTCTCTCATACATCTCTTCAAGCATTGAAAGCCTCCATGACACGTACGTTCCCGATGTCTTGGCTGCGCTTTGCTTTCTATCAAAGAGTGGCCCCATCGCTGTGGCTACCTCAAGCACGTTTGGGAAGGTTCTGAGTGCTCTTCTTGTTTCAATACGAACGCACAAGGATCTATTGCTCATTGAATCTGCGTTGGTCCTTGCTGTTTTGGATTCTGCTTTCGTCTATTTACCGATGGCCCCGTCTGCTGAATTGATTCGTCTTGTCGGCGATGCACTAGACGTTACTGACAAAGTACACGCCGTGTCCGTCCTCTCCTCTCGAGTCACCAGTGACGTGAGGTCATTCAGTCATCTGCTTTTGATTTGTCCGTTGCTGGAATCTGCAGAGGCTGATCAGAGGAATCTTTTCTGTAATTTTGCTCGAGATTGTGCTATCAATATTTGCTCTGGAGACAAGTTGGAGATCTCGGCGCTATGCTCATTCGCTTCTGCTGCTAGCAATTGCGGTACCTGTCTTAGCTGGGCGTCGGACGCTGTTAAGCGGTTTGAACGGCTCTCGTTGGAATCGTCAGATCGTGTTCAGGTATTCTCTTCATTTTGGAAACATTTTGAAGCCGATCTACCCTCAGCAGCTATGTCAATCCCGCTGCTTCGAATCTTTTCCACCGGGCTTGAGTTTTTGGCCACCAAACCACTTGAGCCTATGAAGAGTGTTGATGTCCTTTTTTCGATTGCCAAAACCGCCCCAAAGTTGCCGCTGCGCCTTCGCTCTGTGAGGCTGGCCTTGGAATCGCTTTCCAGATTGGAGTCAGATGCTGACTGCAAGCTCAGATACGTTTGGCACGGGTTGGCTCTCGGTGACCCTGAGATCCGCGAAGAGATCGTCGTGTGGACTCTACGTAGTTGCGCTGGCTGCAGTGTCCCCCTCGCTCCTGCTCTCTCACGACATGCGGATGCTCTTATCAGTGTTGCCATCAGCGAAGAATCATTTTCAGTGCGAGAGCTCTTGTTTCGACTTGTTGAGGTGGCAATTCTTGCTTCAAGTGATTGCTCGCCATATCTTCCGACTATAATGGCGGCAGTTCGGTCAGCTAACCCTGCAACCATTGCATACTTGCTCTCAGCTCTCGCTGTTGTCGCTTCCACTTCGCCACAGCTTCACGCAGACGTGACCGAGTTTCTGAAATCTACCCTTCCTTCCATTTCTTTGACTGCACCTCTTTTCGTACAGCGGCGCGTGCACTCGTCGATGACTAGCGTTGCCCAGGCTGATCGATCCGATCTGATCGCTGCGTTAGTTTTGGACGTTGTCGGTGAGACGAGAAGCTTTGTTGACGATGCGAACGCAATCGAAACGAACAAACAGTGGGAGAGGATCGCCCAGATCGAGCGTGAGCTTACTCTTTTAAAGCGCAGGCAATCTCCGGCATCGGACGATTGTGATCTTGATAGTAGAGTCTTGTCCATTTGCGAAGAATTGAGTGCTCTTCGTCGCCGAGTTGAGGTCGAATTTGTGGCCGAGAGAGTGAATTTGGAGCGTGTTTTTGCCAAGGAACTCTTTGAAGCCCATCGCACGGCTGCAATTGCTGCTCATGAGCGCTCGATTGCTGCAGCGTCAGAACATCCGGTTTCTCCTACATCATCGCAAACGCTGGTCTCAGTTGCATCAGACGGATCCTTTGAACCGATGCCAGAGGGCCCTCAGAGAGAAGAGACTCGAGGGTCCAGCGCACGAGATGATGACAGGGGGCGAATGCGAGGCAGGAGATGGACTAGAAGGGGACGCGACGGAGCCAACACTGGCTAGCGCTGTGGCCCTCAGTAGCGCTGTGGCCCTCTTCTCGAGGAAGTCTTGATGTCTCATGTGGTGTTTGACGTGTTTTGGGACCATTTTCGTGAACCCTTTCTGGACAAGGGGCTGCTCTGACCCAATGGCTTGTTTCGCACCGCAAAATGGAGTGTCGCCAATAAAATGACGTGAGTCCGCCGTGAGGCCTGGGCTCCTCTCCCTTGCCTCCCCTCTTTTGAAACACTTTTGAACCCTACCTTCGCTGTGAGAGTAAACTGCATCCGCGCCCTATGCAACTTTAAGGTCATCCTCAATGAGACTAAAGCAAACTTGACCTTGAACCAGCTCCTCCTCCTCCTGTAATGGTCTCTGCCCTCGGCCCTTTCGACTCTTGCTGTCATGGGAGCCACGGCGTCGCCGCACGCTCCTTTCCATCTCATCCCGTGCTCAGTTCGCTCCCTCTCTAACGAGTCGCCAATGTCTCCGCAATACAGCCTTGTGGCGGTTGGCAGATAAGCTCCTCCAGCGCTCCTTTCCCCGTACGTGGCCTCGAACTCTCTGCCACTGTGACCGTGCCCTTTCCAATTATGTGCTCGGCATGAGGGCACCTTAGCTCTGGTCGAGCTGCGTGTGCGGCTCTACAATAACGCCTTGCTCACAAAGTTGCTGAATGCACGGGTTCGCGTTTGTTGAGAGTCTCAGCAAAGCCGGCTCGGCTCATCGACGTCCCACCCCACCCAAACCTCTTTAGCGGATTCTTCCCTTCAGGTTCTGTGCTGCACGCTGTGGGCCTTAATCGTTTAACCTGGAAAAATGTAGTCATCAGGCTCCACGACCAAGCTGAGTGTGGAGAAGAGCCAAGGATGAAATTCAAACGCTTGCAACGTATGGGGTACTTAAATGGCATATCAATACCATGGGCCCCCTGGTCCTCTGTCTAACGAGATGTGCTCGTTTTGCATCATGTCTGCAAGAGATTCTAGTAGCGCCAATGAGTCAACTTGTTTTGCATTTATTCTGAAAACCGAACAGTTGGAGGCGACATTGCGCGAGGAGTCATTTCGTGTCCTCAAAACAAAACGGCAGCTCAAGACGCCTCCAGCATCGCAACGCAATGCTCCAAAGAGGGGGGAATGTGCACGCCATCAACGACCTCAAAGAGTGCTGCATCATCGACGTCGTCGGGGAATGTCTTCAACACAGCCATCCAACCCTCGTACCAGTCATGCCCCGACAACGACTCCAATCGCGGAGACAAGCTGCGGTGTGAGGGAGACAATAACCCATGCACATCCTCAACACAGCAATGGCCACGCGAAACAGGAATGACTCGCCGTCAAGGAAAAAGTTATCCCACACGCGACCTGCTGCATCAGGTCTAGGTAATACAAAGCGGACTAGCGATTTCCATTGGAAAATATTTTGAGAAGAGCGTCAAGAACCTGGCACGTGAGACTGCAACTTCTGAAGGAATGCAACCAATTGTACGCGTACACCTCCGAATAAATGCCATGCGCAGTGAAGTGGTCATGGAGGACAGGATTGGACTCAGCAAAGAGCTGATCGTAGACTGCCATGTGCTTCCGTACCTGGTGCGTCAGCAGGACGATGGATGACATCTACATTCGCAGCCTCAAAAGAGAATATATTATACATAAGCGGATGATGGAGAAGATTTGCTAGTGTCACAAACGACGTCATCGCATCGACGGCGTACAACTGCACCATGCCGGCGAGGTACGACACGCCCTGCACCTGCCCCCTCGTCAGCTAGCGCAGCAGTCTCTAACATAGCCGATGTCGGGGCGGTACGCCATCCAAGCAAGCAAGAGGCTTCGCAGTTCCTCGTGAAAAGCGCCATCCCTACATACGTCAGAAAGCTCGTGTTTTCATTCGCGATTAATTGAACAGGTACAACAAAGCACCTGCAGAAGAACGCGTATTGCGGAAAGGTGCGGGGGAGGTCCTGCTCCATCTGCGTCACTTGTAGTTCCCCGACAACTTCACTGACGCTGGCAATCCGTTGCCGAAGAGACTTCTTCGTCAGATCCTTCACATCAGAGAGGAACATCAAAAAGTTTCTGCGATATGCGGAGTCCGTTACGGACAGCTTTCGCCCATACTTGACCACGAAATTCAGTCGGGATTCCACGGCGCCACATTGCCTTTACTTTCTTTCGATTCTTCCTGTCAGCATCAGAGTTTGAAACGTTTTGATACACACGATTCTTGCCATTGCGGAATGATCACGTCGCGCCAGTAATTGGACACATCTCTGTCGTGGTGAGCGAGCGTATCGAACGAAGGTCACTGCGGATCCTTGCTCTCGCGGAAGGAGAACACTTTCGATGGCGAAATGAGAGACAGAAGCTGGGACATCAGAAACTACGGCAAGTGATGCCACTGAGCGAGACACGCTTTTGGATGCTACTGACGAAGTAGACGGTGACGAAGTACAACCAGCAACTTCTTCGCTTGCCATCGCGGCGGTGGTGTCGACGGCAGCACATATGTAGGTCACGGCGCAAGAAGATAACGCCGTCACGGCGGTCGGTACGCTGACATTACTGCAAATAGTTACACTCAACACTAAGACATTGGCACTCGTTGTGTCCGAGGCCAAGCTGCCCATGTTGGTTGAGACCCCAGCAAAACACTTCGGCGAATTCTGTAAGGGCTACGGTGTGGAAATGACCGCACGCTATTTGGCGGACGGGCTTTTCTGCGAGAACTTCCACAACTAGAGGGACAGATTGGCGAGTCTTTAGGGTTAGACAAAACAGCGGACACAAACAAAATGGCCAGATCCCAATTGCCCGTACTCGCACCCACCCCAAGAGAGGATTTGCTTCGAATCTTAAAGGTGAGCCTCGGGAAAGCGATTTGAGTACTCGTAAGTGCAACGCTGTGAGCGTAGCCACATGACACCGTCGTTACAAACCAGTGCCTCGCGCTGTCGATGATTCGTGGAGACATCACATCACTTCTGCGTCAGAAAAAAACATTGAGAAACCTTCAGAAGGGCGATAAGAACGTGCAATAAGAATACCTCAAGTCTCCGAGTCCCAACTCTCCGTTTCGATTCTTTCCAAACGAGAAAACCAAACCTTCAGCTGAGAGAGTGAGAAAATCCCCTTTCAGCAAACTGGTGACTGCAACGCTATGCGCCCAACCGCAAGCAACGGCTCTAACAAACGACTTCGGAGGCATCGAGACAAGCTTCGGCTTGTTTTGATTTTTATCGTCTCCATGCCCTAGGGAATTAAATCACTTGATGATATGCAAGGCACCTAGGCGACCGTACTTGCCAGAGCCCCACGAATACATTTCACCAGTCGCTGCGCTGTGAGGGTGCATCTAATGAAGACCACTTGTTATCACGATCGTGTGAGCGGCGCCACAAGAGATATGTGAAATATTGAGCCGATGGCAGTCAGGCTACGGCGTCAACAGGGCGGAGCAATTGGCAAACAATGACGCGAGGTAGCCGCTGCTCGTCAACGTCTTTTCCAAGTCCAAGCTCGCCCACGGACGACATTCCCCAAGCCAGCAGGTCGCCATCAGCTTCTCAATTAGAATTGAGCACGAAAACAAGACAAGAGAGAGCGAGGGAGAACTTGGCACCAAACTCAACGTCGCCAACTCGCTTGTTGTGCATCGCTCTCAGCAACGCCAAGCTTTTCACTGCCAGTGGCGTTGAGACGTCGCGTAAGTCGCCATGGCCAAGCTGATAATGCCAACCCCAACCCCATGTGTAAACATCCCCTACGTCGGACACAACAGCTAGTTGACCCTTTCCGCAGGAGATTCGAGACAACCGTCCAAGTGGGGATACAACCAACTCAGGTTCTGATGCGCTCTTCGGAACGATACCATGACCGCATTTCCCCCACACCCACACTCGGCTTATAATTTTCGGCTCAGAGTCGTCCGTTGGAGGGGTCGATGACGCTTCGACGCCTCGGCCCCACGGCATTGGCGAGGCAGGCTCATTAACGCTCTGGTGACGATCATCTTGAGAATTTTCGACCATAGGAGAGTAGACTCTCACAACGTCGAGTTCTTCTTCCACATCGACCAAACGCTGACGAAGGGTCGATATGTGCTCATGCGCTTGGGCCAGTTGTTGCCACAGAGACTCCGCATCGTCCCCCATGAGAGAGGAATTCATTGCCAGCAGCTGTCCTGCAGCGTTGATTTCGAAAAAAGCACAGAGCTCATTGCTGTTTCTAATGTTGCCGACTTTCAAAAGGTCCTGCAATCGAGTAAGGTTCGAGACAGAGAACAAACCGAAATATACTGATTTAGCGCAGTAACTCTTTCAAAAGCAATTGACACGCTGGGTCGCATCAGAGTCCTCGACGGTAGATTGGGGAGCCTCCCCTCAAAATTCTTTTCTTCGAGCAACTGCAAATTAGTATGTGTCTTGTACGCTTTACTCTGTCATGGAGATTTCTGAAGGCACTGTATCGACGTGAAATGACGTATGAATACCCTGCAACGGATACAGTCACCGCGAATAACTGATAGATCTGAGAGAGCCAAGCAAAAGCATCTTACAGTGTAGCCACCGCCTCCATTATCTACATAGCTGGGCGCAGATCCCATGCCACTAACGGTTGCATTGAAAGAACTTCGGGCGAGGCCCAAGCACTTCGACAAGACGTCTGGATCCACTGCCGTCGCCATCTTAACGCTGACAACGATTTTCCACATGAAGATTTTGAGTCTTTTACTCAAAGCACTAGTCGAACAGAATAGCTCCCATCGCCATTCCGCCAAGGAAACCCATGGCAGCAGCATCACCGGAGTCGTCACTTCCACGTAAGAAGAGAAAGGTAAACTGGAAACTAGACAACACGGGGACCGCTTTGGACGACGACCGTATTCGGAGCTCCGTATGGAGCCCCGTATGGAGCTCCGTACATCTGTAACGTCAAACATGAAAAAAAAGGAAAACAGGAGCTCCGACAACAGCTGGGTAGCCAACAGCCGGTTGCACCATTACAGGAGCCGGCGACATCATGTGAACAGGTTGCTGAACCATCATGGGAGGTGCCATGTATGCTGGAGGAGGAGCCATTTGCATGGAAGGCTGAGCCATCACAGGAGAAGGCATTGGCATGGGGGGTGCGACCACTGCAGGTGCAGATTGGATAGGCTTTGGATGTCAACGAAAACAACTTGACCAAACCGTAAAGGTCAACAGGATGTGAACTTGGCCATGGGAGCGCCCACTCTGACCAAACACGTCGACCCAATAGTCAGCTTGCCTAACGAGTTAGTCATCTCACAACACACCCAATCGACCGAGTCTGAAACACAGGCTGCAGCATAATGGAGCGATTTGCCCCAATGAAACTATCACTGAGAACCCCTTCACAATACACCTCGATCGAGAGTCGATCCACTGACGCAGGAACATTCCTACACGCTGAGTGACGCTATTTCCTCTCAAACATTCGCACAACCTGATCCCACGTCGGATTACAACCAGCCCCAGATGCAGTCTGCATCATTACTACAGAAAATGACTGTCAAACTTTCATTCGCAGAGATTGGAACCCCAGCTGCACGACAACGTACGGATCCATGGAAGACATCACCCCTGTCTGCTCAACTGTGTTGATGGAAGTAGACTACCCTTGTCCTTGAGACCACGTCCCTCAATTACTGGACCGTAAGCACACCTGGGGCGGCTCACCTCTGATATCCAGAACCCCAACAACGACGGCCATTTCCGTCACGACCTGTTTTAAATAACAAAACAGTATTCAGACGAATTTCATATAAAAGTTCAACAAGGCCGTTTCCTGCATCATATTTACTTCTAAATTGCGTCTAGCACACTTATCATGATATCTTTCTTCTTTCCAAACGCCTAAAGACTGCTGAGAAGAAAATAGATTTATTCTTTTGTAAGCAAAGCGACAATGGGATTCCTTATCGTCGACGGCTATCCATTGACTTGGGAAGAGCTCTCCGCACAAGCTCGTCAAATCAGAATACGTGCTGCATTCCAGTTGATGAACCTATGGGATCGATACAAAGACTTGTCGACTCCTGAGCTCCGATGGGGCGATGAGGTTTTTTGCAATCAGATCGGATGACTTTGCAGGTTGAATACTTCCTCTGTCATGCTTCGCAGCGCGAGCAGCGTGTTCGACTGTCAGTGCGAGCGCACGAGATCCTAGAGGCCATGGAAAGCACTGAGAAAGACAAGATAGAGAAGCCATGGTTTCTTTGACTTCTAATCCATCTTACTCTTAGTTCTCAATTCATCGACTGGAAGCCTGAGTACGCCAAGTGGATGCTAGAGGGTAGATCACTTTTAATTGCGTTTTTTTCGAGAAGAATGAGACCCGCAAATTGATTTTGCAGGAACTCCCGGACAGCCATATCAATCCAAAACGTCGGATCTCGTCATGGTCGAAGAAAATATGGCCCTCCGGTATGATTTGCTTTATATTTCTAAGAAATACGAGTCGTTGCTGCGTGTTACGATTCCTCTCGTCTTGCGAGATCTTACTCTCGATTCCGAGCTTTCCAACCCTGGGGTTGCTGCACGTCGTTCGATTTTGACTCCACAGTGCTCCAGACTTCACTTTCCCCAAGACTGTGCCAAACCCAAAGGGTGACGTGTCACAGTCGTTATACATCGCTGACGAGTGCATTTCTCCCCATCCTCGCTTTGCGTATGATGTCAGCTCACGTTTCATTCTGATTTCAAGGTCTTTGACACGAAATATCCGCCTCAGGCGTGGTAAGAAAGTGCTTGCGAAGGTTCCTTTGTATCGTGATGTCAATACGTCTGCTGCGCTGCGCACTGGTGCTGGGTGCCTGAGCGACGTTGATCCTGAGTATCATCGGACGCTCTTGAATCTGACTTTTAGCGCTGAAAGTGAAATTTATTTGGATGCAATGGGATTTGGGATGGGGTGTTGCTGTCTTCAGGTTTGCTGTGCTTTTGTTCGCCTTACCTCGTAAGATGACTTTCCAAGCGTCCTCAGTAAAGGAGGCACGGGCCCTGTACGATCAGCTCGCGATGTTGACACCCATCATGGTCAAGCAAGAGTGACGCAGTCTGATATTGCAGCTCTCAATCACAGCTGGATCTCCGTTCTTTAAAGTTCGAATCCTTCCTCATTCATTTGTCACACGCTAGGGACTTCTTGCAGACACGGATGTGCGGTGGACAGTTATCTCTTCCTCTGTCGACGACCGCACGGAGCTCGAGTACAAAGAGAAGGTGCAACAAGTTGTTCCTTCCTTGACACCGCAGCTCGACGATGGATTAGCCAACCCTGACTTCCGGCCTAAGTTTGTCTCACGGGTTGCTTGTTAATAATATCAGGTCGCGGTACTCTTCGATCGATCTCTTCATCTCGGACAGCCCGCTGTGCCGGCCGGAGTACAATGACGTGAGCGCGCCAATTGATCAGGCCTCATTCGATTACTTCGTCTCCAACGGTCGTTCACGCAATATGCCGTTGATCCGATGTAGGAATGGACTCCATTCTCTCTCGGCATTTTGCACATATTCTCGTTCGGGACCCCGTTGTCTTGTTTTCCAACAGTTTGCTGAAGGACGACAAGGAAACGACGGACATGTTTGAGGTTGCCGTGCTCCCTCCACCTCTGACGCCGCAGTCCCTCCAGAGCACGAACTGGAACACGGTCAGGTTTAAGCCTCCGCCTCTGGGGTCTGGTAAGCAAGAGGTGTTTTGTTGATTTAATACTGCTAGACATCGGGTGGCGAGTTGAGTTCAGGCCGATGGAGACATCCATCACCGACTTTGAGAATGCTGCATACGCTGTCTTCGTTGTTCTCCTCTCTCGTGCGATCCTCTACTTTGGGCTGAATCTCTACGTTCCCATGTCAAAGGTCTCGTCACAACGGACTCGATCCTGAGCATGCAGGTGGACGCAAACATGCAGCGAGCGCACACTCGTGGAGCTGTTCTGACTGAGCGCTTCTTCTTCCGTCGTAATATTTTCGCCAGTGGGAGTTTGAAAGGATCTATTGATGCCAAGGTGATGCAGGAGGGGATAACGATCTTCCAATCGTTGAAGAAATGACGTTGGATGAAATCGTCAATGGCAAGGTACCGGACATGAGACTTTGTCTAAGTTGTAGAATGGGTTTGAGGGTCTTGTGCCGCTGGTGGATCGATACCTCCATGAGATCGGGTGTGACGATGAGAGCTACAGCAAGTTAAGGAAGTACCTCCAATTGATTGGGCGGCGTGCTAGCGGTTTGTGCACTTTTCTGTTGAAGTAAGTCTCAAGGGGAGCTGAAAACGACGGCGACGTACTTCCGAGACTTTGTCACCTCCCACGAGGCCTACCAACGCGACTCTGTTGTCAACGAGAAGATCGTGTTCGACCTCGTCCATCACATCAATGGCATCGCGCAAGGTTATTTGCGAAGGCTGTCTCTCTGTTGACTCCTTAGGGCAAATCGAGGCACCGGAGTTATTGGGAGGGTTGATCGAGAAAGCAGGCGGCTGTAAATCGTCGTGCCAGATGTACGTTGAGGCGTTGAACCGCTCTGACCGAGGTTTACTCATTAGCGAACTTCATTTCTAAAACCAGACAGGCGTGGAGCTCACGTCATCGCCAACGCTCGATCGAGTTCCGCCATTCTCTCGCCACTCGGAGTAAATGCTGCCATGAATTAAGTAAACCGTGCCAATGCGTGTCACACAGCCATCGCGATGGTCATTTAGTTCTGATGACCCTCCTCCGAGTTTTTCTCATCCGGACTCTCTTTCAGCAGCGTCCCACCGAGGAGCGAAACAAAAACAATGCCGCCAAACGCAATGCTGCCCTCGAACCCTCGGCGGCAGCTCGCAACGTCGTCCAAATCCACTCGCAAAATCTGAACCGCCTGAACTGCGTACGCCGCCCCCAATCCGACAAGAGAACACCAGTGGAGATTCGCAACCACAGAGGATGCACAGATCGCGAGAAAAGAGCCCGTTGCGAAGCAAAGTAGAATCCTCTTCGTGTTACCGGCGAAGAGAAGGGCCGTTGACTTGACCCCAACTTTCACATCGTCCATCTTATCCTACGTTGTTTTAACAGAGAGAGGGTGAAAAACCTGATGGGCGTAGATGGTGTCGTAAACAAGCGTCCACAAAATGCCCCCCATGTAGAGAGGAAGGACCACAGGGAGATTGACGTTGCTGGCGACGTGCTCCGCTATCGGAGCAAGAGAGAGGGCCCCGCTGTAAGTCGTCGCGGAGAGGGGGCCCAGCAAAGCCCCCCAATTGAATGTCAGGCCCAACACGAACTGTGGCCAATATGTTATTCGTTTCATAAGGGGGTAAATCCCAACCAATCCAAGGGAGCAGGTGGCCAGTGCAATTCTAAGCTGTGAGATGAGAGAGCAGATGAAATACGTAGGGAGATTGAAGTAAGAGGCAATCCCAAGACCGGCAAGGAGCTGCCCGCCGAGAAACATAACAGCATTTGGGACAGTGACCTCACCATTTGCCAGTGGCCGATCCTTCGTCCGCTCAACCTGCGCATCTTCAGGAACGATTATTGATCCCTCAATGAAACCATTTTGTCTATATTTCGATCCCAAAGATCATTGATTGTACAGCCAGCCCCTCGCATAACAACTCCGCCTGCAACAAATGCAGCCATCGCACCAAAACTTGGAGAGGGGACGACCGCTGCACTCCAAAGGCATGGCGCAATCAAAAGTGAGGCCCCAATCGGTTTTTCAATCCTCATCAATCGCAGATAAGGAGAAACCCTCAAAAGCCGAGCCAGCATTTAAAAAGTATTGACAAGAATTTAGAGCACTGAAGGGTCTGGGGGATTTTGGGGTTGGTGAGGAGGGGTTAAATTGTTCGAAAACTGCAGAGTTGTTGGGTTCAGCTGTCGCAAAGAGTGCCCAGCACGGCCCTGCGCCAGCGGACATCCTTGGTTGCAAGGTTAACTCTCTGCTGCTGATTCTGCACAATTCTCAACAAAACCATGTTCCCATGTTCCCGTTGTCAATAGCGCTGTCATGAATTCTTTCTCTCCGATGCAATGAGTGTAACAAAGACGATGTCATCAATTGAATATCCTTCCGTAGCAGAAGCTACAATTTTTGGCAAAAGTCACAGGAGCGAAGGAAGACTTGGACGCTTCTCGGCTTTTCAAACATTTGCTGATGAACACTTTCGTTTCGCATCCCCTTCTATCCAGATACGTCAACAGGCAACTTCTCAAAGCTCCGAACATGAAAATGAAGAGACACGTGAAAACCAGCGACCCAAAAGGAAATATTTGTCCTCAAGCTTCGAAATCTATGAAGCGCTCGTCAAACATGCCAGTTTTCGTGTAATGGCGAAGTCAGTTCGCCGAAGCAGTCAGAACTGAAATCAATATATTGAGTTGTACAAATGACTCGTTTAGAAAGTTGCTGCAAGCGATGTGGCAGGAAGTGCTCAACGAGGGTGTTTGCGTGGGGCATCCTTGTGATGGCCCTGTTCTTCGCCTCCTCTGCTGCAACTGCGCTTAAGCAAATCGAAGCTCCTCCCCTTGTCCGTGCCTCCTGGAGAATGTACGCCACTTGGTTTTTGACTGCGTGCCGTCTGTTCTCATTCTTCAGCATTGTTCTATTGCCTGGCCTTCTGTGGCAGATGTGGAAAACGTCGCCTGAAGTGATGAGGAAGCTGCGAGAAAGGTCCACATGGGCGTGGATCGCCCTCTCTGGATTCTCACTGGCCGTCCACTTCGGTTCTTGGATTGCCAGTCTAGATTTGACATCGCTTCCGCACAGCCTTCTGTTTGTGACAGCGTCACCCATCGTCATTGTGCTGATTGCGATTGCAAAGACAGCGTTGCCCACACAATCATCCGCTGATTCACCAAGGTACACCAGAGTCCCCGCATTGTCAAAGCTTGAAGCTGCCGGCGCTCTTGTTTCTTTTGCTGGGTCTGGACTGCTTCTAATCGATCTCCGTTCCGACAGAGATGTATCTGCCGCAGGAGATGCTCTGGCGTTTCTGGGTGCTGTTGCTTTTGTGGTATTAACACAGTCTACAGAGTTTGAACTCTAAGGGGTATGCGAAGGCTGGGCGGCGTCTCCGCCAGTGGATGCCCATCTTCATATACGCTTTTCCCGTGACTCTTTTATCAGGAATCGCTCTTGTCGCTGCTCCTGCTCCTTTCTTTTCTTATCCCGCAGTCATGTGCAGCTGCTATTTTCGAGGGAGCGAATTTCAATTTCGCTTCGCCATTGGGGTTGATTGCTTTCTTGAACCCTCAAAAGTCATGGCTGCCCTTCGTTGTGAGATTCAGTTATATTTCTTCTGACGACTTAAGATTTATTTGGCTGTTGGACCAGGTGGACGAATATTAGAGCATATTCTAAGATATTGAGGACTCTGCGGGCACACTGCTTTCAACTACACGCTGAAACACATTTCATCTCTCTCTGTCTGCGTTACTTTAAATTTCGAGCCTGTGTCGGGGTTTCACTTGTCATTTTGATTCAGCAGCGTCGGTACGGTGATAGGATACATTGCGCATGTGTCCGCAGCACCGCAGCTGTGGACAATCTTGGGAGGCAATGTTGACTGTTAGCATTTAACACGTCAGGTGGAATTTTGCTCATCGGCCTGTTGATGATTGTTAATGGCGAAGCTGGGAGGACAAAGGCAGAGAAGATTGCATCTGTTGATCACGAAGATGATGAGAGCCCTATGCTTGAGCTCGTTGATCGAAGCGAAGAACTTAGGCACGAATGATTTTCAAGAATCATGAGATGTGTGTCATTTCGTTTCCTGTTTGGGACAGTAGTCCGGATCGGTCGTCGTCGTGACCAAAAGGGGTGCTCTGAAAAGTAATAAATGGGTTTGTTAAGCTTCCAAATATGGCGATGCAACTTCAAGCTGCAATGGCACTTTCTGCAGTTGCTAAGAACTTTGAAAGAGAGCGGAAGTACGCAGAGGCGCTAGAAATCTACAAGAAGAACATCGAAGGACTTTATGTTGCTTTTCGAGGTGTTTCTCCTTGCACAGCTTTGATGACGACTTAGATAGTTCTGCGAACCCGGCCATTCAAGCGTCTTTGAAGTCCCTGCTGGAAGAAAATCTTTCCCAGGCTGAGATTTTGCATCGATTGATTTCTGCGGAATCTGTTGTTCAACCTTTCTCTGGTCCGCCTCCGATGAGGGTCCTGCCGCCAAGTCCTCTGGATTTTGGTGCTGTGCCGCAGGGAGGAAGTTCTCAGCTGGCTCTTGGACCAAGAACGCTAAATCCTGCGCAGGATGTCCAGCTGACTGCTGTTGCCTTGCGGGCAGCAAGAGGAGTTGCCGGTGCAGCCATTCAGATCGAGAATGAGTACCAGGTCACAGACAAAGCTGGTCGACTGATTCGAGCCGGTGTGTCAACTGCGAAAGAGCTGGACGAGAAGTACAATGTGAGTTTTTTCTTTCTTTGTCTGATTCGCAAGATCAAGGAGAATGCTGTCGTCGCAGCAAAGGCCACTTACGCAAAGGCCAAAGAACTGAACGACGAGCACAAAATCGTCGAAGGAGTAGTTGGAGCGGCTAAAGGGGCTGCAGCAAAGGCCGCTGAACTCGAAAGAGAGCATCATTTGACATCGAAAGCTGTTACGATTGCGAAGGCAACCGTGACCGCTGTTCAGCGCGCTGATGAGCAGTACAAGATCACGGAGACCGCTGGCAAGTTGATCCTCAAGGGCTTCAATGCTGTTGCTGCAGCCGCTGACCGCTCCCTCCAGCCTCGTCCGTCCATGCCCGCATGAATTGTCTTCGTGTATTTTACTTGAATGTACAAAGCTGTCACTCAGAAAAGCCTGACCAAGCGCCTCCTATCTGACAAGCGTCAGTCCTTTCCGACGCTCCAAACCTTCAGTGATGCCTCAGCCTGAAGCTTCACGTAAGTGCCAACGAGCCAACGAAAGTCTCGGGCTTTCTCTTCTTCAAAACGCCGGATCTCTGACTTTATTGTGAGAGCCGACTCGCTGTTCTTGTGCTTCAGCTCGTCACACTGTCGCTCCGCCTGCATTCCTCAGACACACCAACGCAGCATTCACCTCGCCGACAAGTGCCTCAGCTGAAGCAGCTTTGGGCGTCCCCTGCACTCTCACAAGATTGGCCTTGGCTTTTTCAAGGTCTGAAAACTTGTTTGACATCTCAAAAAGAAAGCTCGTTCTGCGCTTGAAAGCTTCCCGAATTCCATCCACAGCTCTCAAGTAGTCGTTGACAAATTCAAAAATAGTTTCTTCCTCATGCAGCGCCTGGCTCTTGATCGTATTTCCCTGTGAGTCCGAGGCCGCTCCAAACGATTTGAACAGAGGAACAAGTCCCCTTATTGATTCCTCTGGCCGGGACTGAGACAATGAGACAAATGCAAGTGCTCCAACGCTTTCAAGCGAGGCCAAAGACTTGAACGCCAGCCCCATCTCAGCGAGCCCTGCGCCGAGTTCTGCTAGCCTCAACATCAAGAGGGGGGGGATGACTACCTTTTCGTCGACTTATCATTTTTTCGAGCGAGTTCTTGAGGTCACTAACGTTGCTCTGTCGCCGTTAGCACGCGACATGATGCCCGTCACGAATAAAGCCTCATAGAACGTGCGAGCATGATCAAACTCCGGATCAGCTGGCGGCTGGACGATAAGTCATTTTCTCAAAATGTGTCAGCACCTTTGAAGCGACGCTGGACGCGAAGAGAGACAAAGATTGAAAAACTTGCTTGACATCTCTGACTTTCTTCTCTTTCTGCAAAAAGAAGTTGTGAATTTCTTCAGGGGAGCTCTGCAAAAATGTTGAGAGTTCTATCGACTTCGACCTGTTCGAATGACCAACGTCATGACGATGAACATACAACACAGGATGAGCGCATAGGCGCCTCATGAAGAGTTCAAGACTCCGACGACGAGACTCGACAAATCCCTCTTCGAATCTCGCTGGAGAATAAGAAGAGGACCAATGCAGCGAACAAAAGGTAGGCTGGATGCCCTTCCGGTCAGGAAGCATTGGAATGAAAAGGAAAGGGTAAGTATCACAGAGAACGTTGTGAAACGAAACGAAGTCGCTGAACCGACGAATGACTGATGCGACTCTCTTTTCATGTTCAAATTGGATTTGCTGCTGCATGAGTGACGCTCCCACACCCCTCGCTACATTTGTATGTACTGTGTATTGGACATATCCAACAACACCCTCGCTAACTTTCTCTGGGCTGCCAACAGTGACTTCGAATCCGGTCAAGCTGTAGCTCGGAATCGTGACTTTGTCGTCCATAACAAATATTGTACAAATGAGTATAATTTTTTAGAGTCGTGCATGGCCCACTTGTTTCGAAAGCAGAGTGCCAACTATGCTCTCTTCAGGCCAGACTACCCACCTGCATTGTTTGAAACCATCTTGTCGTACCTTGGCAGAGGACCTCGTTCTCTCGCCGTCGATGTTGCCACTGGGACGGGGCAGGCAGCCATTCCATTAACACGTCTGTTCAAACGTGTTGTTGCGATCGATGGGAGTGAAAATCAAATTCAGCAATTGAAGCAACTGATGTCCTCATCGTCGATCGACAACATGGAGGTCAAACTTGGAAGCGCCGAAGACTTGCCGCTGGCAAAAGGATCTGCTGACCTAATTACAACAGCACAGGCCTTGCACTGGTTTAACAGAGATAAATTCATCAATTGTGCATATTCTGCCCTTCGACCTGGGGGCGTTCTAGCTATTTGGGGTTACACGTTGCCTCGTCTTCAGAACCGCGCCATTTCGAACATCGTCAAGGAGCTCTACGCAGATACTCTTGGGAAGTATTGGGACGAACGGAGGCGTCTTGTTGATGCAGAATATTCAGGCCTGGATCCAACCGTGCCACCTTGGGCAGCAGTGAAAAGGTCGGGTCACCAATGAGACATCGTTGAAAAATGCAGAGTCGACTTCTCGGTAGGAAAGACATCCAGTGTGGAGGATTTTATGGGGTACCTCAGCACTTGGTCCGCATACGTTACTTTCATGGAGTCTCACCCAGGGGATGACCCGCTAGTGAAAGTCAATAATGAGTGCGACCATAGTCTGTAGGATCTAACAACGAAAGGATCCGCAAGGTGCTGGCACACGACAATACAAACATCATCAATTTGAGCTGGCCGATTTTTGCTATCTTGAGTAAACGAGGGTGACAAGGCAAGTCAGACGGTAGACAAGATCAAGGGCAACAGCCTACAGAGTGGGGTCGAGAACTCATTCGGCAGTACTTGAATTCCCTCAAAATTTGAGCTTTTGCATTGCGGAAACCTCGACGGAATTCCAGCGAAACTCCAAGGTATCATGGCAGCGGCGAAGTTACAACAAGACAAGCTTGTAGCTAGAATCAGGGCCTTGCAGAAGATTCCTGAAAATAAGATGTGTTTTGATTGCAGAGAAAAGGTCATCCGATGTTTCTATCCCCACTAAACCTTCACAGGGACCTCAATACGTGTGTTTAAACTTTCACACCTTCGTTTGTACTTCTTGCAGTGGCACTCAGTATAGGCTGCAACCGAATTTTTAACGCAAGCAGTCGCGAGTTCAGCCACCGTGTGAAAGGCATCTCAATGGCTACTTTCTCTGCGGAAGAAGTCGAGGGGCTTGAAAAAGGAGGCAACGGGGTCTGCGTTTATCAGGGGTCATCTAAGTAACCTAGATCGCAGAGAAGATATGGCTGGGTACGTTTGACAAGGCCATTCCTCGCCCAGACTCTTCCAACCGCGTATGTTTGAGACTTTCAGCGTCTGATTGTGAAGGAAAAACTTCGAGACTTCATGAAGGCAGTTTTCGTCGAGAAGAAGTTTTACGTTGACCCTGAAGCTGTTAAGGTGCACGAACGTGTTCCCTTTTGATGGCACAGCATGATGAGGCTCCAACGCAACCCATTAAGAACATCCTTCCGGACGCCCCAAAATTAGTTGTGGGAGATGCAGCAGCAACGTCCACTCGCCGGCAGACTCAGGATGTGAAGTCAGCTGCTCCAGCAGCACCAGCGGTGACTTCCCATGTTAGTCTTGTTCTTACTTTTGTAGCAAGACTTATTCAGCTTCGATGAGCCTGTTGCTCACGCTCCGGCTCCAGCTGCGGCTGCCCAGACAAATTTTTTCGATATGGGGGCTCCTGGTACTTACATTCTTAATATTTCTGAACAGTTCAGTTGCCCATCAGGCACATTCAAACGACATGTTTGATTTTGGAGGTGCAGCGCATCACCCTCCGCAACAGCAAGCTCAAGCGGCTGCTGTTGGCGGATGGAATCCATTTGGAGGGGGTACTGTGTTTCTTGGTAATGCTCATAGTGTAGATGCTTCCCACGCTCCCCCTCCCCAACAAGCGCCTGCAAACAATCTCCATGATTTGATGGGTGGATTCGGTGGCGGCGCTCACGGTGGCTCTAATTCTGCAAACCCGTTTGGTGGGGCCTCGGCAGCTTCACATGCGCCAGCAGGTAACGACCTTCTGGGCCTGATGGGTACTCTACCCGGCGCGAATGCATCCGGAATGATGGGTATGGGCGGCATGGGAATGGGTGGCGGCATGGGCGGACACGCACCCAATCCGTTTGGTGGTGACATGAGTCATGGGATGATGGGAGGTACTGGAGGCATGATAGGAGGGAATATGTCAATGGGTGGAATGGGTGGACATCCTCACATGATGGGCGGGCAAGGTATGATGGGGGGTGGTCAGGGGATGATGGGCCAATCAGGTATGATGGGAAACATGGGACCTCAAGGCATGATGGGCGGACAAGGCATGATGGGGCCACCAGGGATGATGGGAGGTATGATGGGTGGTGGTATGATGGGAGGTCCAACGGGCCCTCAAGGAATGATGGGAGGAGGACCCAGTGGCCCTCAAGGAATGATGGGTGGGATGATGATGGGTGGCACAGGGATGATGGGTGGTCCAGGGGGTATGATGGGTGGTCCCACGGGTATGATGGGTGGTCCCACGGGTATGATGGGCGGTCCAACGGGCATGATGGGTGGTCCAACGGGCATGATGGGTGCCGCAGCACCGAACGTTGGCCAAGCCCCCCCCGTTCAACCTGCTGCTCCAGCAGCCGCTGCGGAGCCCGCCAAGCCTGACTGTGCCCTCCTCCTCCGTCCTCTCTGACCCCCAAGTGTTCGCTGGCTTCGGAAACTTGAACACGTTCAAACCTGGCGCCAAGCCGGCTGCTCCAAAAACCGCGGGGGCTCCAATGGGTGGCCCGAAGCCTCAACAACCTCCTGCGCAAGCGGCAGCTCCTCCCTCCAATGACCTTCTTTTCTTTTAATCCCTTTTGGGACCTTAAATGAATGAATCTGTACTGCATATGTCGAGTGAAACCGCTCACTTTCGCCGCTCTCGACTCCGACTCCGCCGCTCCATGTGGTCCCGCGACCGGCTGCGCCGCCGGTCTCGCGACGAGCTCCTGTGGCGCTCTCTCGACCGGCTGCGCTTCCTGTCGCGTGGGGGCTCCGGAGTGTTGCGCTTCCACTCGCTGACGTTTTGAATTCTCTCGTTCACTTCCACAAGGTGCTTGTATCTGCATCGCTAAGAACTAGAAGCGACCGACACACTTGTCAGCTGGGCGTGGATCGCGTCTTCCTCCACCCGCATTAGCACTTGCGCGCTCTTCTTGACCTTCCTGCTGCTGCGATGCATTTTGAACTTTGCCGTACCGCCGGAACCCCTTCCAAAGCTTTGAAACGCTCTGGGAGAAGTCCACTTTGATCCTGCGGTCGTCGATGACGACGTTGTTCATCTGCGCGCAAATGAGAAAACTCAACGCAGCGTCGCACCTTCTCGTACGCCCTCTCCGCACTCTCAATGTCCTCAAACTCGATGAACGCTGCACGGAATAAATCAAAAGAAGTTACAAGCAGCGGCACCATAGTTCAAGCTGTCGCCGCTCTTGTAGTCCCGAATGATGTCGCAGCTCTTGATTTTTCCAAACCGACTAAAAATAATCTCCAGGTCGGACTCATCCGTGTGCGGGTTGAGCTTGCAAACAAATAGAACGTGTTCGGGAGGCTTGACATCAGCATCGGGAATATCTCCGATCATCTCCAAGACAACGGCTCGCGACTTGGCCTCTGACGCAGCGTCGGCTCTTCGGATTTCCTCCAGCGACAAATTCCGGTCCAGCTCTATCTCGTCCGCATCTGGACGGTCCGTCTACACAATCAGGATAGGGGTTATGAGCCAAACAGTTTCAGGCGGGGGTGGGCTCGATGGCGGGATGGCAAGCAGGGGGGGGTCGTCGAAGGGGTCGTCCAGAACGACCGTGTGGCGGATTCGGATATTTCGCAGCGGCCTGTTCTTTTCGTCGACGAAGCAAGTGTTGATTTTGTCGAGGATGTCAAGCCCTTCCGCGACTTCGCCAAACACGCTACGGCAGTGAGAGCGACAATGCGGGAGAGACGTGTGTTTGTCGTCCAGGTAGTCCAGATTGTCGCGAAGAGTGAGAAAAAACTGAAACATGTGAGACGACGCGATGAGTAGAGATGACTTGCGAGCCGTTGAGGTCTTTCCCTCCATTCGCCATTGACAAAGTGCCAAACTTTGTGTGCCGAAGCTCAGGCCGTATTTCATCCTCAAAAAACCTTGCCTGCTCTCCATACATGATCCTGTTGCAGGTAAGAGGACTCAGCCGGTCAAAGAACCCGTAAACAGACTCCCCACCAATGCCAGAATTGGTTGGATCTCCAGCCTGCGCAACGAGGTTCTTCTGCACAGAGAAGAACATGCAGTTGTTGTAGTACTTGACTTTGCATAGCTTGAGGAAGTTTTTACAAGTGGTAGGGCATTTGCTCGTGAAGAGGTCCACGACTATTTCGCCGAGGGAAGTCTCTATTAGAACTGACATGTGAGCACCTGGCAAATGAACGTGTCGTCAAGATGAGCTGCGCGAATCGATTTCCAAACGTTTAACCAGATCGCCCACAAGTTCAATCATTGTACTACCCTTTGCTGTGGTCGGCGTTACCTTTCGCGCTCAATTTCATGCGAAAAGTATCGCCGACGACAGCGATTATGGATGACCTAGCCGAACGTTGGGGAATCAAGCCTCCCTCTCATCCTGCCGTTGGGGCCTCTGATATTTGTTGACCTCGTCTTGCATGGTCGACTCGCTCCCGGGCCTTCACGCTCTAGCCTGAAACTGCATTATTTCCTACTTTCTGCCCTTCTCAGCTGTTCGTCCCTAGCTCTTATCCTTAGAAGCGACCACATCGTCTAGTCGTATTGCATTTTGATGGAGGGAATTGACTGAGTTGGAAAGTCGCAGCCCCTCAAGGACAGGACAATGGAGCATTTCTGAACAACTCTTGTTTAGTAAGACGGCGTATTCAACAGATATATATAAATTAGGCTACAAATAGAGGTTAGAATTTCTGAATTCTGTGCGACCGCGGGGGCGTCGCAAACGACGGCAAGATCG
>JAIYDP010000450.1 GCA_027487435.1 Verrucomicrobiaceae bacterium
GGCGATGCCGCCGTTTTCGACGAGCTTGATTTGGGCATCGAAGAGGGGGGCGAAGACGATGTCTGGCTCTCCTGCGACGGGGTTTTTCTTGGAGAGGCGACGGGCGACGGCGGGGCCGACGGTGGTATCGACAAGAGCGGAGTGGAGGCGCTTCGAGTCGCGGATGAGGGTGCTGACGGGGAAGTCAAAGGAGCGGTTCATGGACATAATCGTGATTTTTTTGTGGAAGCTCAAGATTGTAGGGGATGACGCGAATTGCTTTGCGATTGACGTTATATAAGATTCCTAAGCGCGATAGAGGTGACAAGAAAAAAAACATTTTTTTCTGGATGGGAGTTGCCTCAAACGTTTTGACACTGGGGAGGGTTTGCAAAGTGGAGCAATGACTAAGATTTTTTTCTTTGCGGAAACCGTTGTGGATCATGCTTTTCTCCCGCTGTGAGCGGTTGGCATGGCACTTGGAAAGTGCCGCCACGGTTGGGAAGACTCTGCCGCCTTTTTGGGAGAGGCTGCCGCCTCTTGGGATTTGTTCGCCGCCTCTTGGGAATTGTTCGCCGTCTTCTGGGAATTGTTCGCCGTCTTCTGGGAATTGTTCGCCGTCTTCTGGGAATTGTTCGACGCTTCTTGGGAATTGTCCGCCGCCTGCTGGGAATTGTCCGCCAACTCTTGGGAATTTCCCGCCGCTTTCTGGGAATTGTTCGCCGCTTTCTGGGAATTGTTCGCCGCATCTTGGGAATTATTCGCCGCATCTTGGGAATTATTCGCCGCCTCTTGGGAATTGTTCGCCGCCTCTTGGGAATTGTCCGCCGCCTCTTGGGAATTTCACGGAGGCTGCGGGAAAACATTTTGTCTCATGGGGGAGGTCCAAGCGGAAAGCAAAAAGCGAGCTGCGCGGACGTAGTCGCGGAGGTGTGATTGCCTGCTTTTTCCAGAAAGTTCATGCGGGTGCTTATATCTCTTTTGCCATGTGCTGTGGCATGCTAGCCTTGCGCAGATGAAACTTGACCTTCTCGGCGAACATGCGGATCGCGCCTATCCGATTTTAGCTTCTCTCATCACTCCTCGTCCCATAGCCTGGGTGACTACCTTGCATGAAAATGGCAAAGTGAATGCCGCGCCGTTTTCCTTTTTTAATATGATCGGTGACGACCCGCCGATGCTGATGTTTTGCCCAGGAAATCGAGAGGATGGCACGCCGAAAGATACCGCGCGGAATTGCCGTCGCAGCGGAGAATTTGTGGTCAATTTGGTCGATGCTCCGTTGTGCGAAATGATGGTACGCACATCAGCTTCTCATGCGGCAGAGGTCAGCGAAACGGAGATCGAGGGAATCGAAACTTCGGCATCATCGATGATCACCACGCCACGTATCAGCGCAGCGCCCGCAGCACTCGAATGCAAGTTGCACGACATCCTAGAAATCGGCGGCAACCGCATGGTGATCGGCATCGTGCACTGTGTGCATGTGCGCGATTCGCTTTACGACCCGATCCAGCAACGCATTCTTGCGCACAATTACCAGGTCATCGGGCGCATGGCATCGCCTGATTGGTACTGCACGACCCTCGATCAATTTGAGATCCAACGTCCTCGGTAGGTCGGTGAAACTTAGGGATTTTTCCCCTTGTTCAGGTGGCTTGAGCCAAAGCTAATGAAGGACGTGAAAACGGTAGGGTCATAACCAGAAAGATAGCTGAAGAAGGAAAAGAGCCCCGCCATTTTGATGTATTGCGCAAGGGATAGGCTATCGTCGCCTTTCTCGCCCGTAAGTGGGGCACCGATGACGAATAAACCAGAAACGATCACCAGAAAAACCACGAACCCGCGGATGGCGGAGTAGCAGGGATTCTCGGTGAGATAATCGAGCTTATTGCTCAGTCGCACGATCTCAGGATCAGGTGGCTCGTTCGGTTTCGTTTGCAAGTGGTGGATGTCCTTTTGGATGCGGTAAATCGCATTTTTGTTGATCGAACATCCGCCAATGAATGCGGAAAGAACACACAGAAAGGCAATATTGAGCGGGATGAAGGTCAAGGAAGCTACCACAAAACTCCAGCACTTCACTGCGCCAGATACGGGTTTCTTGTCAGCATCCTTGCTGTTTGCCTCATCCGTTGTTTTGACTGGTTCATCAGTCTTGCTCGTCTCGACGGGAGTAGCTTTGAAGCCGAGATTCTCGCGGTAAACCGACGACGGCACCAGGACACCTGCACAGAAGAGCAACATCCAAGCAAAGACACCGATCACGCCCCAGCGCATGCGCCATCGCATACGAGAGTCCAAGTCTTCGGGTAATTTGTAGGGTTCATGCAACGGCGGCTTTGATTCTTCTGACATGGCTTTTGTGGTAAGTGATAATCTACTTGCGAATGACTTTATCCTTTCATGATCATTAACTCCCGTGCAGGAGCCCAACTCGTTTCGTTCGGTAGCGGTTTCTCGCCTTTTTTCACATAAAAACCTCCGTGAATGAGATCGCCTTGAAAAAAGAGCATGCCATTTTTCGAAGTAAGGTTGGCTAAGACATCGTTTTTGTTCATCCCAGCGGCGACAAGAAAATCGACGATGGGGACGCACCATTTGTCTTCGATGTAATGCCATTTGGTCCAGGGAAAACCAACATCCGGTGGAGTTGTGAGAGGTTTTTCGATCACGGGCATTGGCAGTGGTTTGGGAATCAGGTTCAAAAACCAACTCTTTTCCACAGCCGTCCCGGGGCAGGTTTTCTTGGTTTTTGGATCATCGCGATGAAACTTCACCGTGTCTGCTGTCGGTTTAAGCTCTAGCCAATCGAGAAGAACCTTCACCGTCGCTGCGGTATTTTTCCAACACGCCAGCCCGCGCCCCGATTTGGGGTCTTCGACGTTTTTGTCGTAGAAGCCAAGGACTTCGATACCGATGGATGAGCTATTGAAAGAGGCAGCGTGAATTCCCCTTGCAGAAAGATCACACATGCCAAAGATTTGATCATCATCAATAAACAAATGAGGCCCCGAAGTCCAACCTTGGCCGCCTTGGTCTTTAGGCTTTTGGTAAAAGCTTTGCATGTTGATGATGTGCTGAATGGTAAAACCATTTGGCCGCTGCGCCAAGGATGGTGCGGCGGTATGGTGAATCGTCACAGAAGTCGCCCAGTTCGGTTTCTTTCTGGTCTTGAGATACTCTTCCAGCGATGCGGGTGTCCAAACTTTTCCTACGTTGCTAAATGACATATAATGGTTTTTTGATATTGTTCTAGATTCGTTGTTCGATAGATTGAATCTTCTATTAACGAAATTGGAGAGAGACATATCTCACCCTGCATTTCAAGCATAATTTTTATATATTTTGCTACATCCGCAGTATCATTTTTCACCTCATCGATCTAGCCTCTTCCTGGAGTGAAGAATTATGCCGATCAAAATGCTACACCGATAGCGAAATGAAATGCTCCGTGAGGTTCGCCATCATCTCTCGTCATGTTGTAGCCATATTCCAACCTCACAGGCCCGATCGGCAAATCCGCTCGGATCCCTAGTCCCAATGCGATGTCAAAGGTAGAAAAACCAAAGGATGCGGCATCGTCACTAAGTGTGCCGATGTCGGTGAAAACCACAGCTTTGATAGGGCCGGTCATTTGATGAAGGTATTCCGCATTAGCAATCCAGTACGCTTCGCCCCCTCGCGCCACGCCGTCGCTCGTACGGGCACCAAATTCGCGCTCCGCAAAACTTCGCAGAGAGTTCGGCCCACCGAGAAAATAGCGCAAATCAATCGGCACGTTTGCGCCAGCGGCGGCAATCAACATGCCGGAGCGCAAGCCCAGAGCCACATAATTGGTTTCGTTTACTGGCATATATTTACTTCCACGCATTTCCCATTTGAGATAATTCGCATTTTCTGTGCCGAGAACTGTGCCGACTTCCCCCGCTAGATCGGTGATCCAACCATCGGTTGGCGTCACTTTGTTGTTTCGATGATCATGAGTCCATGTCATCCGCGCCCGATTGTGGTTGTATTCGGTAGCTCCTAGGTCTTCATTGGCGATGGTCGAATCGGTGATATTCACATAAGACGATGCTACGAACAAAAGTAAGGAATCTTTGTCCGAGATCTCCCAGGTGAAATCTAGGGACAGACCCGATTCGAATTTCTGATAGACATCGTAATCGCGATTCACAGCAAAGAACCTTACACCCGTACGCATGTCGAAATCGAATATCCATGGATCGACCACGCGGGCATCGAATAAAATACCACGGGCGGAGAATTCCAGCCCGCCATTCAAGTTCCAAAGATTACCAAACAAATTGTGATCAGAATAACCGAAACCCACCATCGGGCCCTCAAACGTTTCAAAGCCAGCATACGCACGGTAGCTGCGCGCTTTTCCTTCTAGTGCTTGCAATGTGACATCGAGCGATTGCCCGCTTTCATCGACCGTCGTCTCCAGTCGCATCGACCGAAAAGCTCCTGTTTGCAGCAACTTGCGCACCTCGCGATCCATGCGCGTAGCATCATAGTATTTCCCTTCCATACCATCGAATCGCAACAAGACACGCGATGCGTTGGTTTTTTCCAGGCCTACGACGGTGATATCGCTCAACTGATAGCGAGCGCCGAGCTGCACGGAAAGTTCAGGCTGAAAAACACCATCCACGGGCTCGCCGCTCACGCGAATCTGCGCATTGGAATAGCCGTGTTTCCGATAAAGCGCCTCGGTGATACTGCGGATTTGATTGATGTTTGCCGTGGTTGCCGGCACATTTTGCAGTTTGAGTAAATTGCGCTGCAGGGTCTTTCGATAGTGCGGGAGTTTATCGTTGATACGAGGTGCTGCGAGCGTGTGCAACTTTCCCTTCTCAACGCGGATCAAAAAATCGACCTTGCCCTGCGCGTCAGGATTCGAGCGTGAGGCAAGTTCTACTTTGGCTTTCCAGTAGCCGCGGGATTGCAGCTCTTGCGTCATGTAGGAAAGGCCTTCTGTGAGGTCTTCTTCTAAAAAAGGCACCTTCTTCATAAAGGCAATCGTCCGTTTTTCCGCAGGACTCGTGAAAAGACGCTGCATGACTTTCACTTGCTTCGACTCCATCCCCACAACGGAAATGGTTCCAAGGTATTGACGTGTCCCCTCCTTCACGAGCAGACGGATCACATTTCCCGACTCCACATTACCTATCACCGAGGCATTCGCAAATCCCTGCAATCGCAGCAACCGCTCAAACATATAAGCGACATCAGCCGCGCGTGCTGCCGTTGCTGGCTTTTGACGCATCTGCTCCAGCCTATCGCCTAAAATCTGCCGCGCTTCATTGCGACTCATGGACTGCAAGCCGCTGAAGCGCACCTCTGCTGCATGCAGAAAAAAGCACGCAGGCCCGAGGGTCATGTGCATGATGGCTTTGATGAGGTTCATTTCATTTTCATTTCAAACATCAGCAAGCTTCGCGTACGACCGAGAGCGTCCACAGCCCCATACAAGAAGTAACGGGAAAAGAAGGGGATCTTCGCAGAAGCCAATTTTCTTCCCGTGTAAGGATCCGGTTCGCCCACAGCGATTTCCACGTTTTCCAGCTTGGAAAGGAGCGGCAAAAGCCTTTGGCCAAGAGGCAACCGACCACGACGAAATTCTTCGATCAAGAGCTGCGTCGCTTTACTCTGAGCAGCGCCTTGATCAACAAGCCCCGCGGTCGTTGTGCCCGTGGCAAGAAGGGTCATGATTTCATTCTCCGGCAATGGCGGTTCGGAGGTCAGTAAGATCTTAGGAGCCGATACAGGGCCATAGGCGTAGAGGCTAACATCGAAATTTGATATGCGCGAAGTTCCGCGGATATCGAGCACGGGATCGAGGCCAGAGGCAGCGGTGAGTCGCACTTTGCCAGAGGAGATATGGAGTTTACTTAATGGCAGTGAAGCGGTCAGCTCTGCGATGACAGCCTCGCCCACAGGTTCTGGATTTCCTAGTGTCCCGCCAAGCTTGATGTCGGCAGTGATCGACCCGCGCGCAAGATTTCCTCTGACCAAAAAAGGATCATTCGTTTTGATTCGGATCGCCAGAGGCCAGTCCGCAAACGGCATGGGTAAGGCATCGACTTTTTTCGATAGATTCGCATCGAGGGCCGGAAGAGATGCAGCTTGCGGCAAGGTGAAGGGTCTGCCAATGGGGATGATTTCAAAGTCTTTGTAGAGCAGACTATCGATGATGCCAATCTCGCCGCTGGTTCGCACCAGATCCCACGGCCCAGCGATGCGGAGATCAGCATTTGCACGGGCAATCACTGCATCGTCTCGCCAGAGTGGCAAAGCATCGCCGCGGACGGTGAAGTCGATCGTTGGTTTCGCAGGCTGCGTGAGATCGGCCACACCTTGGATCACGATATTTCCACCCGCAAGTGATAGATTGAGCTTTTCGACTTTCACCAATTGATCCGTAAAGGTCAGATTCATGCTCCCCTCCGTGATGGGTGGTATTTTTTCATTCGGCAAACGAGTGGAGAAATTTTTCACGGCTAGGGCTCCATTGATGCGAGGAGCGCCTATTGTACCGCCGATGATTGCATTGCCGTTGATGCTGCCAGCGAGTTGCTTCACTTGCGGCACGAGACCTTGCAAACGAGCCAGATCAATGGTCGGGATTTCGATGCTCGCCTCTATGGATTCACCCTGGATCAACTTCACATCCTCCGCCCAAGCGCTGGGACGAAACGGCATTTCTGCCTTGAGATGAACAGGTGCGGTGCGAGCCGTCAGCAACAAGCCGCTCAGAGAGAGTTTCTGATGATTTCCTTGAAGATCGACCATCAGATCCACCGCTGGAAGTTCGGAGTTCAAACGGCTCTTGCCATCCTTGAGTTGAAGATTGGCTGCGACAACAGGATCAGCTGGCGAGCCGGTGATCTGTAAGTCGATCTTTGCCGTGCCAGTCATCGGCAACTGATCGCCTGGCTTTATCCACTGCTCAGCGATCGACAAGGGCAGCACTTCACTGGTCAATCGCAAATCAAGTTTTTGCGGCTGCAACAAAAAGTCACGCACAGATTTCACTGAACTCGCCAAGGGAATACTCGCGACTCCGCTCAGCAGCAGTTTCTCCTTTATGCGCAATTCTATCTCACGCAGTTCCAGCCTTCCCTCCGCCCATGTGAGATTCATGTGCGCTTGTTGGTCGCCCAGGTTGAGCTGCAGATTTTCGACACTCGCCTTTTGCGGCCAATCATACTTCGCCTGGCCATTAGCCGTCAATTCGTCGGTGTCAGAGCGCTTCCAAGAAAATGTTTCAACGATAGCCTGCCCACTGTGCCGCGGCTCTTTAATCTCACCACTCCCCTGCCATTTCAGACTCGTCTTCATGCCCGTGGGCATGGCAATCCCCATCCATGCCAACCACGGTTGGTAGTTTTCTGGAGATAGATCTTTTGCCGATATTTCTGCGGTGTATTTCATCGCCTCGCGATCCAGCGAAGCCTTCACAAGAACCGCGCCGAATCCGCCATCAACGGTAAAAATGTTTCCCTCCTGCGATCGAGCAGTAAGGCTCAACTCCGGCAGCTTTCCGTCGGATGAGTTCAACGAAATCTGGGCCTCCATTGGCCCTATGTTTGAGCCATCGATGTGCAGTGATCCCTTTGCCCGCAGTGACGATGCCGGAGGAGCCACGGCAGGTTTAGGTCTTGTTATGCCTAGCAGAGGCGATAGATTTTCTAACAAATCTTTCAACTCGGGGATGCCGATGTCATAGGAAACGACCGCACGTAGCCAGTCCTCAGGCTGTGTGGGATTTTGATTCCATAGCACATCCGCCTTCGCATTCACGACTCCATCATGACCCGCGATGCGCGCCTCGAGATTTGACTTTTCTGCTGTCTTGGAAAGAGTGAGATCGACATCATCGAGCTTGCCATTGCGCCATTGCATGTTTTGAAATTTCGTTAGCAAATGAAGATCGAAGATCATCGCTGGCGGTGTTTCATCGCCAAAGATCGGCAGATGTTTTGGCTCCATGCGTAACATGAGTGCCGCGATATCCCCCTCGACCGTCAGAGGCTCCGCCAAATAGGGCCGCAGCTGTGCAAGCGATACAGGCGGCCCCGACATCTTCAGCTCGATGCGTTCGAAGTTTTCCGTTGTCTGCAAAGCGAACACCGATGCACCCACTCCGCAACGAACTTTCAGCAACGGACGCAGATCTTCAGGAGTGGTAAATTGAACATCCTCCACTCGCAAGCTCTCATCGATACGCAATCGATCAACCCCGATAGCATCTCGCCCCCACGAAATAGCTATGCTTTGCGCGGGGATGGTTTGTTTTTCTGGCAACTGCCAAGACCCCGTCTCGACTTTCCAGACTTCTGCTCCCGCCGCGTGAGATAGTCGAAGATTGTTAGAACGGACAAGCAGTTCTTCACTTCGATGAACGAATAAGGATTCGATTTGCACCTCAACCTCGTAGCCGGAACTGAGTGCTTGATTCGCGCGCAACATCCCAACGACTTTACGAATGTCAAACGGTTGCGATTCGCCCGAGCCCGTAGATCGATCCAAATCCATCTCCAGCGCGATGCCACTTATTCGCAGACCACGCACTTTTCCTTCGAACAACTCCTGGAATCGATACAGCGGCTCAGCACTGCCGATGCGTAGGTCCACAATCGCTCCGCCGGTCAAGCGAACATCGTGCAACGAAAGTCCACCTGTGACTGATCCACGAACTTGCATTTCGACTACCATCGATTTTTTCGCAAGAAAATGCCGCGCAAGTATAGGCAACAGCCAACGAAGACCGGGGCCGTTCAGCCACGCCAGCAAAACCACAAAAAAAACGAATACCGCCGCAAAACGACGCAACCATTTACGACGCTTGCCAAGAATCGTCGCGGAAGATGTTTCAGATTTCGGATTCAATTTCGTTTGTCCAGAGTGTCAAAACTCGCTAACAAAGCAAGCGCGGTGTTCAAAAAAACGAAAGTATCACGCCGCCGCCCCTCACTTGAGAAGCAACTTCATTTCGCGAACCGCATGAGTCATCCCCACTCGCATGGCGCGGGCGATGATGCTGTGGCCGATGTTGTATTCTGCAAGATGCGGCACGGCCTCCAAGAGGTGAATGTTTTGGTAATTGATGCCATGACCTGCATTGATTTGAAGACCACTCTGATGCCCAAAATGGGCAGCGCGCTGCAGGCGTTCGATTTCTGACTGCACTTCGTCACCTATCGCATTCGCAAAGCAACCGGTATGAAGTTCGATCATTTCAGCGCCGAGCTCCGCAGCAGTTTCCACTTGGCGGATTTCGGGATCAATGAAGAGACTGACTTTGATGCCTTCTTGCTGCATGGTGCGAATGCAAGCGCCGACATCACGGCGTCGAGCAACTACATCCAGCCCACCTTCGGTGGTGACTTCCTCCCTAGTCTCCGGAACCAAGCAGACGAACTCAGGGTGGACTTGGAGGGCAAGCGCGATCATTTCATCGGTCACGCCCATTTCCAAATTGAGTGGCGCCGAGATATGTTGACGAATGTGTAAGGCATCGCGATCTTGCATGTGACGGCGGTCGGCGCGAACGTGAATGGTGATCGAGTCCGCGCCGCCAGCGAGAGCATCATAACAAGCGTCCAGAGGCGATGGCTCCGCATTCGGCGAATCTGGCAAGAGCGCATAGCGAGCCTGACGCAAGGTGGCTACGTGATCAACATTCACTCCAAGTAATATCGGCATGAGCGGAGTATTTCAGATGATCCACAACTGCCAAGGAAAATGAATGCCTTGTTTGCGCGCCAACGGCTTCAGAAATTTCTCTATTTTACGAGTGAATCATCGAGCTTTAAGCAGCTCAGGGACTTGGAGAAGGATGAATTCATTATCGTCAGGGCGGTGAAGGAAGCGTCCGGCACTGAAGGGCAAGTTGTTGTCGTTGCCCACCATGATGGTTGTGGCATCGACCATTGCTACCATTTCGATGGTGAAAAAGGGAACGCTCAATCGGCCTTCCTGACCCACGCCGCGATCCCCCGTCTGGCGGGCAAGGTTTTTTGGATCCTTGATATCCATGAGATCAATGTAGGCAAGCTTTTTGGCAAATCCGTTCGCATCCAGTTGTGCGAAATCTACCACATACACTCGCTTGAAGCGGGCGGGATTCTCGAAACAGCCTGGCGGATTCACACCCGGGGCGCAGCAACGGGCGGGATCGCCTTGGCCGTCGTCCCGCTCGATCACCAACGCGCGCGTCGCATCAATCATATTGAGGTCACCGATCGCAGCGGTCTCTTTTTCTAAGGGATATTTCACGCTAGTGCCAGTCCAGCGAGCAGCGGCGGGATCGAATGCCAGCACGTGAAGGAAACGACCTTCCGCTTGCCCTTTCGCATCGAGCAATGGCTTTTCGAGCATCGCCCAGATGCGCGAACCGTCCGGAGTAGCGGCCATGCCCTCAAATCCGCCCGTGCGCGACACCTCAAAAGAGACCACCGCGGGCGTGGTGGGCATTTGCAGGCTGTGATGCTCGGGTGCACGCAGGCGGACGTTTGCCAGATCTGTTTCGAAAAAGCCCGTCACACGACCCGACAAGTCAGCGCGGATCAGATACGGACCGAACTCATCGCCCAGCCAAACCGTATCGCCAAGCACGACGAGGCTTTCCACATCCAAGTCAGCTCCAGTCAGGTAGCGCTCATTGGTGCCTTGGTAGGTGATGCGGAAAGGAATTTTCCCATCCGGATCGCGCAGGAACGTGGTGGCTTTGATCTCCACTTTGCCCGTAGCGAAGTCGGGCTTTGCACGATGCCACATCAACAAGGCATCGGCACTATTTCTCTGGTTGCCAAAGCCATTGTCAGTGAGCAGCCACCAGTCGCCATTGCCCGCGTCTTTCATCGAGGAAAAACCCTGCAAAGCCTGGCCATTGAAGGGCAGCGCTAGACCAGTCTCGCGGCCCCGCGGCTCCGGCCCGGTGCGCCCCATGATGCTGCCTAGTCGATCTTCCCGCAAGTTGCCTGGCGCGGTGAACTTGCCAGAGACAAGAGCATCCCGCGGCGCATCGGCGGGCGGCTGCAGCATGGTGATGGCAGGAAGAATGGCATGCCCCAAGAGCTCAGACGGCACCTGGATCTGAGCCGATGACATGCTACCTAGGGCAAGCACAAGAAACGCCACGTTCATCCGCCGCAGCAGGCTTTTGCCGATTGAGCGCATGACATTACCTGAACAGGGAGGTGGGAAAATGAAGTGGAACATAAGGATCGGTATGTTGCGTTTCTGGTCGGAAGGAATGATAGCGGAAAAATGATTTCTGTCATTTGATTTACATTTTTTCCTCGATCTCGCCATCGGCATGACGCTTTGCGTATGTACCCACGCATCATACTCCATTTACTCAAGGGAAACTGCCAAGCCATTGCTACCAGCAATAGCAGCATTCACGATCCGAATGCGGGTTCCTTAGCTAATGCAACAATAGCGAGCTTGGATATTCGTTAGCTTGATCGAGGTGGCCTGTTTTGTCAGGGATTTTTGCTGGCATTTGTTTGATTAACAGATAGAGTGCCTGCGTGATTCAGAAGGGCAAACATACAGAATTCGCTAAGCGTGGGTATCGCGCATGGGTGGCGGGTATGTTTCTGATTTTGGCAAATCCAACTTTGGCGATTACTTTAGAGCAGCAAGGACTACAAGCTTTGAAAGATCGGATCCCCGAGGTTGCTGCGGCTCGATTTGCCGATGCATTAAAGGCCCAGGATCTCCGCCCCGAGGTTCGGCTACGCATCACTCGGTATCTTTTGGAAGCGCTGGTGAGGGCGGGACAGTATGAAGAAGTGCTTTCGATGTTTGCCCATGCCACAGCACCCGAATGGGAGAAATGGAAATATTGGAAAGGACTCGCACTCGCGGGACAAGGAAAGTTGAGTGAGGCTGAAAGCGAATTTATCTCGTATGCAGCCCAAGCTGCACCCGAATTTCTTGAAGAATGTCTTATGAGCTTGGCTCGCGTGCAGGCCAACCGGGGTGACCTACGATCCGCAGTTGTGACGCTTAATCGGATTGCTCCCAAAAGCCGTAATGCGCTACGTGCGAGGATTGATCAATGCCATCTTTATCTCCTTTTGGATCAAGTGGCTGATGCCAGAAAGATTTTGCCGTCGGAAAAGTCTGTGTCGAAAGCAACAAACTTCGAAGTCCGCTTGCTGAATGCACGCCTACTGCTAGCAGAAGGTAAGCCCGAAGGAGCATTAACCGCCTTCGCCAGCTTGCGGAAAGATTTTTTGCCAGAGCAAACGAATGCCTCCTTTCGGTCGCGAACACTGCCTGAGGAACTGCATCTTTGCGTGATCGGGGAAGCGCGCGCACGACATCAACTGGGTAAAGTAACGGAAGCAACAGACAATCTTTTAGCTTTCGTGCAAAATCATCCACAATCACCGCTACTCGCAGAAGCTTTTGGGTATTTGCTTGAATGGCTGCCAGGATATAGTGCCGAGGCCGAAGATCCGGTAAGGGCTAGGATTATGCAGCGACTGGAGGAATGGTCGCCACTTCGACGAGAGCATTCCTACCCTCTCATCGCCGGCAATGAAGAATCAGTCGTTGGCATCAATGTCAAAGAGCATGACATTGTGGAAGGAAGTTTGTTGCATGCACATGCCTTACATGCTCGCATCATCGCCTTACAACAAGCGGGAAATTCTGCCGCAGTGGATGAGATGCGCCAGTTAGTATTTGCCATGCAAGTGATGCATCCCGAGCTACCATTGACCTACGAAGCATGGTTGTTGTGGGCGAGAAATGCACTCACCCGCGGTGATAGATCTGAGGTGCAGAGAGTGCTCGATTTTCTCGTGAATACCGCTTCTGGAGTGCCGCAGTTGGATGCCACGGTTTTGCTCGGCAAAGAATGCTTCGCCGCTGGAGATTTCGAATCGGCAAGCGTTTGGTTTGGAAAGGCGGCGACTGAGTTGCGCGCGGAACCGCGCCGATCAGCTCTTTTCAATTCTGCTTTGGCAGCGTTGAAGCATCACAACAGCATGTTGTTTGAGAGCATTCGACAAGATGCCGACCCTAAATTGCAAGTCAGCTTGATGTTAGAAAAGGCATTATCCTTGGCAAAAACTGATGCAGAAGTTGCGCTGCCGATGTTGGATACATTTTTGACGAATCATCCACAGCACAAGCGCGCACAGGAAGCGCGACTGGCTCTCGCATCTTGCGCACTGAAGTGTGCTCCTCCGAACCTTCCTCTTGCAAAGTCGCAATTAGAAAGTATCGACGTGAACGTGGTCGATGCCGAATTACTCGCCTTGGCCTGGATCCAATTTTTTCATGCAGAAATGGATTATGTAGCCCTGGCCGTTCGCTGCCGCAGTTTTTTGGCCGATTATCCGAATTCACGCCAATCAGGGACAATCCGCTTGAACCTAGGAGTATCGCTTTATCAAACGGGCGATTACGGAGAGGCGAGAATGGTTTTGCAAAAACTCGCAGCCGACGTGCCTTCTCTCGCAGAACCAGCAACGATGTTTGCGGCTCGTGCTGCGGCTCGAAGCGGGACGCCGGAATCCATTGTCGAAGCTGGTGCCTTGTATGACCAAGTTGCAGCCATGGACTCCCCGCTCTCTCGCTCTGCTTTGATGGAAAAAGCGCGAGCTTATCTTGATTCCAAATCCTCGGATAATCTGAGCTCTGCATGCACCATTCTCGAGAAACTTATTGCAAACGTGGATGATGCATCATCACTATTGATTCCAGCACAGCTGATGCTAATGGAAGGTTATTTTGCTCTCGGCTCAGTCGATGCTCAGAATTATTCGAAAGCTCTATCGATGCAACGGAAACTCCTAGATCTTCCCCAGATCGCCTCGCAAGATCGATATCGAATATTTTACTATCGAGGTCTATGCTTAGAGCAACTTGGAAAAGAGAGTGAGGCGATTGATGCCTACTACCAAGTCATCGACGCTGCAAGCAATCAACGACCCTTGACGTGGGAGCACGTGGATCGATGCGTTTTCAACGCATTGGCACTTTTAGAAAAAAATAAGCGTTGGGAGTCAGCCATCGCTCTCGCCAGAAAAATTGCTGCATTGGAGGGACCCAGAGCCAAAGAAGCTGAAGAACGAGCGCGTAAATTGACTTTAGAGCACTTCATTTTTGATCAGTAAAGCGTTGCAAAGGGTTGTTTGTTATGGTGATTTCCTCTTGCGTTGCTTGAAACCGATTTTTTTATTAAGTTGTGTTACAGAAATGTCACTTTTACTTCTTGATTGATGAGAAACATGATGCAACCTTTGCGCAGATGGGCACACAAGATCCAGTAGAAAGCCAGAACAAGCGACCTCGATCGTTGGCGCATAGCGGTGTGTTCTACTCAGCAGTATTTTGGTGCGCAATCAACTTTCTCTGCTTCTTATCAACTCTCATATTTGTTGCCATCTATGTCTATGACCCTATGATCTTAGGCGAAGGTGAAGCAAAGCCTCGTTATACAATCATTGCTGGCATCACGATTTCCTTGCTGACTTTCATCATCGCCTACATCAAACGTAGAGCAGCGAAATGCCCTCTTTGCAAGGGAACTCCGCTTCTTAACACGGGAGCGCAACCTCATCATAACGCCATATCGGTTATGCCATTCAATCACGGCTACACCGCCGTTCTTAGCATTGTTTTCACACAAAAAATTTGCTGCATGTATTGCGGCACCAAATACGACCTGCTCAAGACCTCCGGCAAAAAGAACCGACGCGATTTCTTTGATGAGGAAGATTAAGAGTTCGCTGTGTTCCTTTTGATCTATTTGATCGCTTCAGGAAGAACAATCCGCAAATCCATCGGTGGAACTGGGCCAGGAGATTTCTCCCGGGCAAAAAGTAGATTTCGCCTTGTGGCTGCTACAGCATCTTTCGGAGAGAGTTGATGCACGATCATATTGTCCAAATAAGCAAAGTCCGTTATCGCACTCCCGCCCCAATCAGCTACCTTGGTGAACCCCGAAATAGGAATGCGCTTTTCTTTTGGCAAGGCCTTCAAGATCTCTTCAGGCACTGTTCCGCCGGCAACGAGGCAACAGCCAAAATGCAAGAGGCGGACATTCGGGCTTTCCCGTAAAACAGCTATCACACTCTCATTCGCGAGAGTTCCATCGGAAAGTGTCGCTCCTTTTTCTGTGCCATGTGAGGAGATGTAGAGAATGACGTTGCCATCAATCAGAGAAATCTCTTTGCCGACTCGTAGAAAATCCTCTTTGTCATGAACCCGTCGATGGCGGAATTGTAGAGTGGGAACGCGACGATAGTACTCGCGCAGCATCTGCCCGTAAGAAAACTCCGATTCCTCGAGGGATTCTTCCCAATGAGGCTCTAGCACAACTAGCCACGTTGCTTTGGCTGACGAATCTGTCGCAATGAAGCGTTTTCCACTCCATGCCCTATCCTTTTCGTTGAGTGGCACCGTGGATGGTAATCCTTCTCGCCAGTATCCTGAAAACGTCATTTGGTCATCCGATAAAGTAAAAACACCGTAGCCAGTGCTTCCGCTGGGTTCTTTGTATTCAAATCGTAACATCGCACCCTCGACCTTCCCATGCAAAGTGGCTTCTCCTCCGAGATGATAAACCCCATGAATTTTTTCCCCATCTGCACGGAGAGTCATTTTTCCAAAAGAGGTTTTCCAATCTCCAACAAATCCCGTATTTGGTTTGGCGTCGGAGCTAACTTGCGGCAGCGGAGTTGTTGCAGCAGCGGATTGTGCTTGAGCTTGCCATAGTAGCACCGAAAACATGATCAAGAACGCGCCGCAGATTCCATGACTCCTACTTCTCATCCGTGGATGTTCCGCATCAGCAGCTAAGGCTTTTGGGATAGAGCAAGAGGTTTGACTCGCGTTCATGGCTCTTCTCTCTACGCGTGCAATGGTTGATTTCTTCAAGTATTTTCGAGAAATGGTTCACCCCGAGATCCGAAATAGAGCGCCAGCAAGTCGCGGCCATGCCTTGCGCAGCAAATGATGGCGGCGTTATACTGCGGATTTCAGATTCATGCGCGGAGATGATAAAAAAAGCCGGAATGCAAAACACTCCGGCTTTTTGATGATGCGAGGAATCCTTTCGGTTTATCCTTCGGTAGATGCGGCTTCTTGTTGGGCAAGATCGCGCAAATGCGCTTTGCGACTCATCTTCACGCGGCCTTTTTCGTCAACACCGAGGCATTTCGCGGTGATGGAGTCGCCTTTTTTGACAACATCTTCCACTTTTTCCACGCGGCCTTCGGCAAGTTCAGATACGTGAACGAGTCCGTCTTTACCGGGTAGAACTTCCATGAAGCAACCAAAGGCGGTCACGCTTACTACGCGACCGGTGTAGGTTTTGCCGATCTCAATTTCCGCGAACATGCGTTCGATCATCGCCTTGGCACGATCGAGTCCGACTTGTTTCGATGCGTAGATGCGCACGGTACCGTCGTCTTCGATGGAGACTTGAGCACCGGACTCGGCTTGGATGCCTTTGATGTTTTTGCCGCCAGGGCCAATGAGTTCGCCGATGCGATCCGCTGGGATCTTCATCGAGTGAATGCGCGGCGCGTAGGGGCTGAGTTCTGCTGGCTGAGAAATGGATTCCTCCATTTTGTCGATGACCTTCATGCGTCCTGCTTGTGCTACGCGGATGCCTTCTTCGAGGATCGAGAGAGGAATGCCGGGCAGCTTAAGGTCAAGCTGATAGCCAGTGACACCGGCACGGGTGCCGCAGAGTTTGAAGTCCATGTCGCCGTAGAAGTCCTCGGAACCGATGATGTCAAGCAACGTGGTGTAGGCCTTCATGTTGCCATTTTCATCGAAGTCCGTCACCAGACCGCAGGAAATGCCTCCGACGATACCTTTGAGCGGAACGCCAGCATTGAGGAGTGACATGGTGCCTGCACAAACGGTGGCCATGGAGGTAGATCCATTCGATTCTGTGACCTCGGAGGAAACGCGCATCGCATAAGGAAATACGACTTCGTCAGGAATGACCGGAGCGATCGACCGTTCCGCAAGAGCACCGTGACCGATTTCGCGGCGGTTGAGTCCACCCATACGACCGGTTTCCCCAACCGAGAATGGAGGGAAATTGTAGTGAAGGATAAAACGCTTTTCCGTTTCTCCACCGGAGTAGTTGTCCATTTCCTGTTTCTCATCGGCAGGAGCCAATGTGGCGATGGCCAAGGCTTGCGTTTCGCCACGGGCGAAAAGTGCGGAACCGTGAACGCGTGGAAGCAATCCAGCCTCACCCGAGAGCGGACGAAGATCGCCAACTTTACGACCATCGGCACGCAGGCCTTTTTCCATGATGGAAATGCGGAAGGCTTTTTTCTGAAGATATTCGAAAGCTTGTTCGATTTCGAATTCCGTGGTTTGTGGGAAGCGCTCCATGATGGCGGTTTCCACTTCATTGCGCAGAGCACCGACTTTTTTGCCGCGCTCCACTTTCGAGGCCGCGTAAATGGCGTCTTCAATGCGATCGCCAGCGATTTCGTAAGCAACCTCAAGCAATTCGTCTTTGGCAACCGTCACCGTGTATTCGCGCTTTGGTTTGCCAGCACGGGCGATGAGATCTTCTTGCGCCGCGATGATGATCTGCACAGCTTCTTGGGCGAAATGAAGGGACTTGACGAAGTCTTCTTCTGGCATTTCCAGTGCGGAGCCTTCGATCATAATGACTTCGTTTTTCGAGCCCACATAAACGAGATCGAGATCGCTATCGAGGCGCTCATCGTGAGTGGGGTTGATGACGAATTGGCCATCGATGCGACCCACGCGGACTGCACCAATCGGGCAAGCAAAAGGAATGTCTGACAAGCAGAGCGCCGCAGAGGCACCATTCATGGACAGGATGTCGGCGTCATGGATGCCATCGGCACTGAGGAGCAGAGCTACGATTTGTGTCTCATAGAGATAGCCTTTCGGGAAAAGCGGACGCAAAGGACGGTCGGTCATGCGGCAGGTCAGGATTTCCTTTTCTGTCGGGCGGCCTTCGCGTTTGAAGTATCCACCAGGGAAAACCCCAGCGGCTGAGGCTTTTTCTTTGTATTCTACGGAGAGAGGAAACCAGGTTTGACCGGTTTTGACTTTGGTAGCGGATACGGCAGTGACGAGGATGATGGTGTCACCGCAGCGAACGGTGACAGCACCGTCGGCGAGTTTGGCAAGTTTGCCGGTTTCGATGGTGATGGGATAGGATCCCACCTCGATGGTAACGTTGTGTATATTCATGTGTATTCTTATTTCTTCTTGTGGCCAAGCACCCTGTGTGCATGGCGTGGTTGTTTGAATTCCGAAAAGATTCTCAGTTACGAAGGATGAGAATCGTTTCGCGGCTCCGTGCTTATCCCATATTCAGGGTGGTAGAAGCTCAAGCCGTTTAAGCGCGAAGGCCACAGGGAAAACCTGTGGCCGTTGCAGTTAAGTTATGCGGATTAGCGTCGTAGGCCGAGTCCGGAAATGATTTTCTGGTAGCGCTCTTCGGAAACTCCCTTGACGTAGGTGAGAAGCTTGCGGCGTTGTGCTACCAATTTCAGAAGTCCACGGCGGGAAGAATTGTCTTTCTTGTGGAGTTGAAGATGTTGGGTAAGATCGTTGATGCGTTGGGTCATGGAGGCGATTTGATAATCGGCGCTGCCTGTATCGGTGTCGTGGATCTTGTAGTCGTTGATATTGATGGTGTTCATTCTAGTATTCGGTTCAGCGCAGCCGTGATTGGCCATTCTGTCCTCGGAAGGCGCGACAGATTACCCCTTCGCTTGTCGCACTTGCAAGGATTTTTTTGAGTTTCTGCCCAAACACGGAGAATCGAACACTCCGTTTCCAGCAGGTGAGGAAATTTTCGGGATTTTTAAGGATTGGGCTGGATCATTTTTTTATGCGATCCATCGCAAAGAGCCCCTTGCTCGGATTGCTTGCACTGACAGACGTAAAAGGTTTTCTTTTCTTCTACTTCTAGCTTCACGGGCTGCAATCCTGTGCCCTTATGTGAGCCATCGCACCATGGTTGGCTGGAGGATCGACCACAAGAACACCACCAATAGGTGCCTGGTTCGAGTTCTAAAGCGATTGATTTTGTGCCACAAGGAATTGGTTTTTCTGCCATGGCCAAAGACTAGAGTAAGAATCTGCGATAGGCAAGTCATGAAATGGAACAATCGGGATGCCAAATTCGCGCAGCAGACGATTTCCCCACCGATTCTTCATTTGAGAGAGGGTAACCTGCTAGATTTTGTAATTCTCTCACCCCTTCCAATCCCTCATAGCCCAAAGCATCCGTCTTGCCTCTTAAGCATCGCCTTTCATCGCTCCCGCTCCCTCTTTGCTCTTCGCAGAAAATATCTCACGCGCCGCCGTAAAGGCTCATTCACAAACATCTTGCTCCCAATCACTGCGCCTAATGTAAAATATATTACCCTATACGCCAAACCATCTTGGCAACAGCATACTCTATAGATTCTGCGGGATTTTTTATTATACAATAGGTCAGTCCCTTTTTATGAACCCATTTAAGAGGAATGCTCTTTGAATACCTTGAGATCATCAGACAACTCACATGATTCATCATCATCACTAATGATTGTAGCATGTGACGATCCCTCCCAAAAGCATACTTCCGTAAAGAATTTACTGTCATTTCCTGCTTTAAGAAAATCTAAGACCCGCAATGGGATTTCATGCCAGTCTCTGATTTCACATAGCACAAGATCGAGAAACTCATCGTTTTCAAACGCGCAGTATACTTCAGGATTAACTCCAATGTCAAATGCATAGCACTTTACTGGCAAGTTATGTCGTATTGGCAATACCAAGTATACTATACTTCCACATTCATCAATAGCTAAAGGAAGAAGAATATATTTAGAAAATTTATTTATTTTTATTTTTGTTATTGCTTTGACTGCAGAATATATAGACAATGGAAGATATAGATTTAATATTCCTTTATGAAAGTCTTTGTAAAAACCTAAAGGCTGATTTAGTTGTGTATAAAGAATTAATTTACTTAATTCTTGACCACGCGGTTTACCCGTTGTTACCTCTTCCAATTTGCGTATTAGCTCCTCGTTAAGAGGCATGTCGATCTGATCGAAGCGCGCGTCAGACGAATAACCTTTCGAAACATTATCCTTACTAATATAATAGTGCATAAGCAATATCAAATTTTTTTTATATATAGAAAGTTTTTCAATGTCCATTTTTTAAAATATTAAAGTTTAATAAAAATTGATTAAGCAGTAGGTTCTAGAGGAAGAGTATCATAAAGAATTTTTGAAGGATCAGGTATTTCTATTTCTTGTTCAAATTCAATATGTCCTTTTTCACCATTTCTCATTCGGATAGCTTTTTTAAATTTAATCTTTGGATCTGGCATCTTCTCAGGTTTCAGTCTCAGGGGGCAGTCATCGCAACCTCACGAGTCAGTCATCGCATTGTAACATTTGCTCCAGTTCTTTGCATTGTTTTTGAGTGGTTATTCAGCTTTTCCTTGATGGCATAAACGCTTTACGGGTTGATTGTGCTCCATTCCTAGACACTCCGCAATCCAAATGTTGCTGACGCTCGTGCGATGCTTGGTCACGATCGCTATCGCTACTTTACGCGAATCTCCTATTTTGATGCTTTCTTGCAACTCCCCTCCATCTGGCATTTTCCATACGCGCAACCCACTCTTCACGATTTTTTCGGTGGTCGATTCATTGTAAAGGGACAGAAGCTTTTTTGGGTCACATTTTTTGGGCATACCTTCGGTGCAGGATGATTCATTCGTCGTAGTCATCAACGTTGCAGGTTACGCACCCACGACCTATATGACTAGAAGCACTTCTTAGGTCGCTTACAGCTGACAAAGGCTCCATTCATCAAAAATTCACAAATCCAAGGACCTTATTCAGGAATGCCATTCGTAAACTGCCGAATGCCTCACCCGATGTCTGAAATGCCATTCGTAAAGTTCCGAATGCTCCACCCGATGTCTGGAATGCCGTTCGTAAAGTTCCGAATGCCTCACCCGACGTCTGAAATGCCATTCGTAAACTTCCGAATGCCCCACCCGATGTCTGGAATGCCATTCGTAAAGTTCCGAATGCCCCACCCGACGTCTGGAATGCCATTCGTAAACTTCCGAATGCCTCACCCGACGTCTGGAATGCCGTTCGTAAAGTTCCGAATGCCCCACCCGACGTCTGGAATGCCATTCGTAAACTTCCGAATGCCCCA
>JAIYDP010000466.1 GCA_027487435.1 Verrucomicrobiaceae bacterium
CACAACGCCCACGACGACGACGACGCGACTCCGCATGAAGCGCCCCCCGTCCCGCCTCCACCCGTCCCGCCTGACCCGCATTGAGTCCCTTGAGCGAAATGACACGTGAAATTTTTTTTAGAAAATGTTTTGAAGTCGGAAATACTTTTGGAAAAACTTTTAACGAGAGCGCCGTGTAGACATTGGCATGTGAGTAAACATCCCACTCACCTTTACCCTAAGCCCAAAAACCGCTAGGCTATTTCTATTTTGAGGTGTGCTTCAAACAGGATTCAGTCTCGCGAGTGTTTTAGAGTGGATGCAAAACGCCACGCATAGTGAAATGTGGATTTTGTTTTTCACTTCAGAGGATTTCCTTCCAAATCGAGAGAAAGATCGTCTCTTTGAAATTAATTCCACCAAAACTGAATGAAAGAGAAACCGTACGAACTGAGGACGTGTTTTGATTTGATTGAAGGAGGCGTCTATCGATCTCAAAGACTTGGAACTGCACTAAACTCTTAGAAGACTCAAGGCAATCGAAGACATCACCAGAGATGTGACGTCAACTACTCGATTCAAAGAAAACCGCAGCGCTGCCAGAGAAGGCAAAACAGACAACTGCAAGATGAAGGGAATTCTCAAGTCCTTACTGGCTCAACGTTGTCCAAGTTGTTGTCGTCTAGAACAATGTCCTCCAGCGAAACGCAATCTTTGATTTGTTCTGGAATCGTTTCAATGAAATTCATCCCCAGGGACAGAAACTTCAACGCTCTCAGTTTTCCTTGCATGTCAAAATCGGACTTACTCCCAACCAATCCATTCAGGGACTTGAGTGATCTCACAATCAGTGAGACAGAGCGTTTCAAGATTCGCAGAAGAGCCTAAAATGCTCTTGGGAATGGCTTGAACCCTACGGAATTATTGACAATAAGTTTCGTGACTTGTTGTGGCTCAAAGAGAGAAGTCGAAGTCTGCAAAGCGCCTCGAAAGCACAGCAGTCGCCAGATATATTGTTTTCAGACAGAAAGCAGCTCTGATTGTGTGAAAGGATATTCGAGGACGTTACTGAGAGCAAAGTGCAGTGAGACAGCGCATCGATGTTGGAAATACAATTCTTGGATGCATTAAGAACCTGGCACATGTTGGGGAAACTCATTCAGATGTGGACTTCCAATTGAGGAAGGTGTTGAAGAAACCCAACTAAAGAGATTGAATTGCAATCGATGCTCAGAGAGATAAGAGAGCGAAGCCTTGATGTTAGCAGAACTAAGGGAAAGATACCTCGAAATAGAGTCAGGGATTTCGCAAAGTTGACATGCACTTGCCTGCAGCACGCAAACTGTGAAATTAGCTTGAGAACCTCATAGGAGACGAGTATGCATGCCGAGTAAACAATCGGGAAGACGGGAGAGAGGGTTGAACGAAACATTGCAATACTCAAGCGGAACACAGCCCAACTCGGGAGGAAGAGACGACACTTGATTGCCACAGACTGTCAAATTCCTGAGGGATAAGGCGTACTCAAAAAGTACGCACGTTAAGTTTCGCAATTTGGAAATGGAAGGAGGGAGAGAGGAGATGTTCTTGTTGTAACCTAAATCCAAACTCGTCAAGCTGAGAACCCTCATCAACCCCTCATCGATACCGCTAAGATTATTCCCGCTCATATCAAGGCATCGTAGACAGCTGAATCTGGACACCTTTAACGTCAAACACTGACAATGTGCTGCGACTGTTGGGGGCATAGTTTCAAGCTTTTCGTCATTTCCACTGAAGGACAATGACTCTACGTCACTAAGACTTAAGTCCATCGATGAGAGGCATTCGAATATAGAGGAGTAGAGTGCGGGAAAGGATCGTCCGGCGGAGGCTGAGATAACGCAATTCATTGACATAATTAAACACCAATTTCAAGTAATTTTGAGCACAGCACGATGAGAGGAACAGATCGGTGCTTCTTGGCCACGGTCGGATTCCGACGATTGTCTCTTACGATTGCGCAGCTATCGGTAGTGTTCTTCTCGTTCGTGTCGTTCTCTGTGACGCTGCTACTTTTGTCACGACATGATTATTCTCCGTCAGGTTTTTCTATGCGAGCCATCGCTGTGGCAACCACTCATTTTGAAGCAACTAACGCTGCTCTCTCTATGTGTGAATCTTGCACTCACTTTCTCATTATGATTTAGATTGGAATCAGGAGGAAATGCTGCCGATGCAGCAGCAGTTGTGCAATTTGTGTTGAACGTCGTACAACCACAGAGCACCGTCTGCATTCAGATGCATTTCTCAATCAAGCGTAGGGCATAGGTGGCGGCCTTGTGATGCTATTTTACAATAGCACTTCAGGGGAGATAAGTGCCATTGATGGCCGCGAGGAAGCTCCTGATCTTTTCACTCCATGTGCATTCTCGTCGGATTTGACTTGTTCTGCCGATCCATTCTGTGATAACTGCACGGAAGCTACACCTTTTGAAGAACGGGCCACAGGTGGCCATCCTGTGGGCGTCCCTGGTGTGCCTAGGGCAATCGAGAGTCTGCTTCGAGAGCACGGTACTCTGTCGCTGAGAGAAGTGGTTGATCCCGCCATCGGAATTGCGAGGCGTGGGTTTTCAATGTATCCGGCCTTGTTCGGGCTTATCCAGGACAACGCAGATCGCCTTCGACGCTTTCCAAGTTCCAAAGAACTTTTCCTCAATGCGAACGGCACGGCGCCAAAGGTTTGCCTCGTTTGTTCACTTCTTACACTGTTTGGTTGGTGTTGGAGATATTTTTCAAAATCCCGACCTGGCCAACACCCTTGATCGCCTCGCGCAAGTTGGAATTGATGATTTCTACAATGGCACTATTGCAGATGAAATAATTGCAGCTGTCACCAACGCGGAAAATCCTCTCAGCAAGAAACGAGGCGTTATGAAAAAGAGTGACCTCCAGGGCTACAAGGCAGTCAAGAGGCTGCCGATTCGAGTCAATTATCGTGGTCGAGAAGTTGTTGGCTTCAATATGCCCTCCAGGTTTTCTATTTTTTTCACATGACATCTTAAATCTAAGTGGGGGAACAACAATGGGCCTAGCTCTCAACATTTTGGAGGGCCTCGATATGCCGTCCGTCGGACCGTTGTCCTCTGATTGTGTTTGCGTGTCGACAGTTTTTAACACCCGGAGTTCTCCAATGGGTTTCGGATGCAGAGAGTATCGCGTTTGCGGATCGCAACCGCTTTATGGTCGTTTATGCGCTTCCTTCTCTAAGCATATGTAGGGTGACGCGGATTGGGTTGAGGTTCCAATTGTCGGATTGCTAAAGAAGACGTACTCGAAGCTTCGCAGGCGTTCGTTGGTGTTCGAAAAACGCTGATAGTTCCAGAGCTGATTCGTCCTTATGCAGCAGTCCAGACACCTGTTCATAGCGGTATTCCAGAAGCAGGTTCAACACTTTCTCCGTTTGACTTGTTTAAGGGTGCCGAAATGAGCATGCATGGCTACTCGGTTGAGGAGCCAAAAATTTCCACAACCCACCTCTGCATTGTTGTGTATTTTTTTTGGCCTCTTATTCTTCATGTTGACGCTTGGGGAAATGTCGTCTCCATGACAACCACAATTGAGCGCAATTTGGGATCTGCGGTAGTTGTTCCTCGGCGCGGCTTCTTGCTCAACAACGAGCTGACTGATTTCTCTGCACTTGTGCTTTTCCGTTTGCTACTTCCTCACATCCAAAAGGCCAGGGACTCAGACGGACGTCACCTTGCAAATGCACCTGCAGGAGGCAAACGATTGAGACGGACGGCATTGGGTCCCGACAAGTACACGCTTGGTGGTAAACGACCGATGTCAAGCATGTCGCCGTGAGCACTGATTACCGTTTTTGAGTCGTGAGGACGGTTGTGCTTGAAAACGGAAAGCCCGTCCTAGCGATTGGAAGTCCTGGAGGAAGCACCATCATTTGCACGACCTTGATTGTCCTTCTCAGAGTTCTCGACAGCAAACTGTCGCTCCATGGCATGACACCTGACAATGCAGCCCTCTGCAAAATGCTACCGATCTACCTCGACTCGTGTCTCGAAATATGGACACGACTCTCATTGAAAGGTCGCTTCTGTCGATGACGGTATTCCTTGTTGAAACGAGCGCTCATTTCTCGATAGGATGTGTCATCCATCTTGGAGTCGAGGGGAATGTCGTGGACCCCGACTTCAGATGTTGGTCGGGTCCAATCTATTTCTCTAGGCCGCAACGGTGCTGTCGACGCTGCAGCCGACACTCTCCGTTTTCCCACCGCTTCTGCCATTGTGCGCGTTTCCCATTCATTTGACGAATTCAGATGAAGCGCATTCAATTGAATGACACCTAATGACAATATCTTGTCCACGAAACCCTCTTGTAAATAAATCAATCTAAAATGAATCCATCGTCTACACAAGCCGCTCCAATTGGGCTGTAAGGTCGGAGCATCGCTCCTGAAGATCCGAGATTTCCGCCTGCGCTTTCTCACGTTCGCGCCTGCTGCCCGCTCGCAGTTCGTCTGCTACTTTCTTGTACACCAAAAGCTCGTTCTCCAAATGCGCACATCGAGCTTCCATCTCGCTCGAGTCTGACACAAGAGCCTTTCGTTCTCTCTCAAATCGCAGCTCATTCTCAAGAGCAGCGACTCGCTTTTGGGTCAAAAGGAGATTTTGAGACAACGTCCGTCGCTCATTCTCGAAAATGGTTAGGCGAGCAGTTGAGTCATCGCTAAGTGCGCTGTAGTCCGCCTGCAAGCTTTTCACCTCTTGACTAAGAGAAGCATTTTGTTCCTAACAGATGAGCAAGCGATTGCAAAACAATACTTTCAATTTCGAAACTGTAGCCTTCAGAGAAGCGATCTCCTCAGTGAAGGCTGCCTTTTCTTTGTCGAATAATTTCGCCTTGACTTCCGTTTCTCGGTCCAATGCATCTCGCCCAAGCGACTCACGGGAAGAGAAAACAATCGAATGGCTCTTCAGTTCTTGAAGAGCGACGACGTGTTGCTTCTTCAAATCTTCAAAAGCCACAGCAAGAGCACGTTCAGCCTGGCGGAGGACAACATTTTCCACGTCTTTCGCAGCAACCTTAGCCCGCAGCTCTGCAATATCTCCCTCTCTTTGCATTTCGTATGCAGATGATCTTTCAACTTCTTTGCGAAGAGAATCTTCGAGTGCCTTCGACGTCGACTCGACTTCGAACAACTTTGCCCTCGTCAGCTTCAGCTGCTCTTCCCCATCGGAAAGTCTCTTTGCACGCGCCCTCTCTTCGGCTCGAAGCGATTGCAACGCTTGATAGGCTACCGCAAGCTTTGAAGTCAGACAAGAACAATCAAGATCACCTTGGCGTTGTCTGCAGTTGCGACTCTCGCCATCTCGGATTCCAGGTGCTCGATTTTCTGCTCAAGAGCAGCAACGCGGCCTTTTGCTGAGTCCCGCACTCTCTCTCGTTCAAGTATTTGCTCATCGCGGACCAACAATTCCAACCGTAGACGAGACACTTCCGCTTCCAAATTCTCGTTATCGCGCTCTCTTTCTTTCTCCCGGATGTGGCGCTCTCGGTCGGACTCAGAGCCGTCTTGGAACAACTTAAGCTCAGTTTCAACCGCCCTCAGACGATCGGTCATTCGGGATATGTCTTCTAGCAACTCTGTGTTGCGTAATGTAAGCTCCGCAATGCGGGCCGCAGATGTCGTGTACAATTCACGCTCCTTTTCAACTGACGCGCGAAATGACTGAAGGGACTCCCGTGACAACAGAGCATCATCGTGCTGCGACTTTTGCAAAGCCTGCAACGCGGCGATTTGATGCTGTGACGCTCCTAGTTGCGCAGCGAGCACGTCGATTTGACCCCGCAAGTCCGCCGTCATGCTCTCAGCGTCCATGAGGGATCTTGACATTCCATCGATGCTGCACATTGTCAGATAGGAATTTTCAAAAGTACCGGTCCATCAGAGTAGAGCGCTCCTTCTCGAGCTCTTGAACTATCGTTTCGTTCACTCGGACCCTTCGCAGCGCGTCTTCGGCTCTCTTGAGACCCTCCTCAGCGACTTCGCGACGCTGCCGCTCAACCTCCAGTTTTTCTTTGGTTGATCGGAGAGTATCTTTCGTCGAGTCGCTCATCTCTGAAACCCTTTTCTCCACATCATCCACCATGGCCCCGAGCTGAGTCAAGAGTGGCGACATCTTCAAACATTCCTTACACTTATGCTTCGCTTCGTCTTCCAACTCAGACACTCGACGCATCAACATTTCATTCTTCCGCGCCGTTTCGGACAACGCTTCCATGAATCGACGCTCAGCCTTTTCGGCGCTATCGGCCCTTTCTCGAAGCATTACAATTTGCGCTTGGTCCTTTTCACGCCCTTGCAGCTGGGAGTTTAGGTCGGCAATACGGACATCTCTCCGAGCAAGATCCTCTCGCAAGCCTGCAATGTCCTCCCGTGCTTTGCGAAGGTCGTCGAGCTTCTGCTGCGCACTGTGCAATTCGCTTTGAGCAGCAGCCATGGCATGGGACACGGAGGTTTCTCTAAGAGACGAAGAAGACAACTGCGAAGAGAGAGTGTCACGCTCAAGTTGCAAATTGTCGTGCAAAGACTTATAATGCAAGCGCTCTGCATCAATGCTTCTGTTCCTCTGTAAAGCAGAGTCTAACTCGATCTGAAGGGACTGGCCTTTGGAAAGAGCGGCGGCATATTCAGCACTCAGTTTCTCAACTTGCTTCTTCAGAGAATTGCCAGCAGCCTTCTCCGCATCGAGTGCGTTCGTGAGATCTTCAGCGGCTTTGCGAACGCTTTCTGAACTTGAGAGAGCTCTCTGCTCGCCCGCTTGAGCTGCCGCTACACTGCTCCTCAGTGAAGACACCTCTTCTTCAAGCCTCTTCAATTTAGCGGCCATGGCTTTCGCTTCATCCTCTTTGGCAGAATCTGTTGCCAACTTTTGCCTGGACGACCTGTCTCGATCATGTTGCAACTCTTCCATGAGCTCTCCCATGCGAGACCGTAGCTTCTCTGAAGTGTCTCTTTCCTCTTCCAGGTTGCGGGCGATCTTCTGAATTTCTTCCATTCGAATGACAGCTTCTGACTTCAGTTTCTCAGAAACCTGAGACGCCAACGCCAGCTCCGAAGCAAGCGAGGTGTTTTTTGCAGAAATCTTGTCCATTGCAGCCTTCATTTCATCTCCACGTTTCTTTTGTCCTTGGATTTCTTTTTCAGACTGGGCTAGCTTCGCTTCTGCAGCGCTGAGCTTCTCCGTCGCCTCCTTCAGCTTCTCTGCCGATTGAGCCGCAGCTCTTCTCTGTGAATCGCTGACAGCTGTTTGACTCTCCAACGCACTAAGCTTTCCCTCGTAGTCGCGAACTGCAGCTTCCAAAGAATCCACCCTTGTTGACAATGCCACATTCTCCTTCTGGAGAGTTTCTGTCAATGCTTGCGCTGCTTCAGACGCTTCAGCATCACTGGATGGGGGCAAAGCAGACGCAAAACGCAGTCTCTCTTCCGCTTCGACCAGCTTCGATAGAGCACTGTCTCGCTCTTGCTGTGCTTGCGACAGAGTTGATGCTAGCAACTCGTCGGTTTCTCGCAAAACGCGGAGCTCTTCGTTGAGCCTTGACAACTCCTCGACATCTGTCGAGCCCCCAAGACTTTTGGACTCCTTAGCGGCTTCAAGAGAATGCTCCAATGAAGATACATGACGTTGACTAGCCATGAGATCTTCTGACAGATCCTCTATCTTGCGAGCTAATGAATCACGCATATCTGCCTCTTGCACGCGCAAATCGTAACTGGATGAATAAATAGACACAACAGAAATCAGACGATTCGAAAAATTCAGACGACGCAGCCCTCACTAGTCGAAATGAGTGACCAGGAGAATCAACAGGATCTTCAGGGCGGCGATCAATTTGAACAACAACAACAGAACCCTGAGGTCCGACGATAAGATTCCGGCAATCAGTGGCTGTGTAATTGTCCGTATTGGTTCCATTAATTGACAAGACGACGTCGCCGACACGAAGACCTCCGTGGCGCTTAGCGCTACCTTCGAGAATCTTTTCAATGACAACCTTCCCGTCGGAAGACTTAAGAAAGAGGCCAACACCTCCGTTCGCCATTCCTGAGCAATAAGTAACATAGACGTAGTGATCTGAACCTTCGGATCGTTTGGGTGTCAGCAAGTCAGCAACTCCTCCCACGGGGGACAACAGGGACTGAGGTTGAGCACCATTGGGCGTCGTCAATTCTGGTGGAGGAGCCGGTGCCGCTACTGGAGAGAGAGGACTTGGGAGTGGAGGTTGCTCCGCTGGAAGCTTTAAAGCATTCGAAGGAGTTTGCAGGGATGACGAAAGGGCTCCTCTTGCAAGCTGCTGACTCTCAGTTATTTTTGCAATCCATAGATTGCAATCCTCCTTCGATGGAGCCTGCAAACAAACAGGGTCAGAGCTTGTTGATGTCAAAATGTCGAAGCAAGTTCCATCTTTTTTGTCCGAGAGCATGATGGTTGCATCTGCCAACAAGATACATCCGAGAGCAGATTCTACAGACACAGCCGTATCCCTTTGCCGTCAGAATAACTTGAAGACATAGATACTTAGCCTTGAACCAGAACAGCTTATTGTCGAATAGTTGAAAAAAGTATTCTTTCCATGGGTGTCGTCCGAAGGCGGCCTCTTCTTTCTTCTTTAGAAGTTGAGACATTGTCACGGGAAAAGACGACTAGATGATAAGTGCTAAATGTTGCAGAGTTACATCTCCGAGAGTTGGGACTAAGCTCTGCCGACTCCCTTGCCTCTTTTGCAACAATGTTGTCATTGCACGGCTCTTTAACAGAACGACTTTGTTTGTTATGTTAAGAGGGCTGTACTCTACACCAAGTAATAACGGATTCATGCGGAATCAAGAGCAGATACAATTTCGTTCAGTCTTGCTTTCGACGTAGAGGAATCCTGGGCAAGCAGCCGTTGCAAAGGAGGACCTCCGAAATACTCTTTTTCCTCCACCTTGAACCAAACGCCATCAACGACGCTTAGGTCGAAGAGAGAGTCTGGAATGCCGATCGGAATGTTGCGGACAAGAAGCCCGAGCAAATTTCCAGCACACTGCAAAAGTTAACAATAAATAATACAGACTTCACCCTAACGACATCGGGATTGTTACTCTTGTAATAACGGATGCATTGCAGCGTGACTTCTCGAAACTGAGATCCGTCAAGCTTTGGGAGCGAGAACTCTATGACAGCCTTGTTCGTCAGAATAAGTAGGAACAGGTCGCACGGCCATGCACTCAAGAATGGGTCTCTTCAACGACAACGACGCAATGTCCAAGAGGCTGGAGAGACACTTCAACAAATCAATTGCTTCTCCAAGGAAGCTTGTCGCACAAGTAACAAATTCGCGAAGGAAACTGTCATTCTTCTCTGCATCTGTGGCAACGTTGACAATCTGAAGCTGCGACACGGAGAGGCGCCGTTTCAGCTTGGGATCGACTTCTTTCGCAGATGAGACGACACCGGCGAGGGCAAGAGTTGAAGCACGTCGTACTGCTCCGGATTGTCCGACTGCTTTGACAGTTATTGATGTGAGCGCTGGTGCCGCTGAAGTAGTTGCTTGCCTTGGCTTGAAAGCCTTTAAAAGATCGACTGCAGATGGAGCTACCAAGTTGATGAACTCAGACGCTTTCTGATTCGATCCCTCTTCACCAGAATGCACCAGAGCACCGATCAGGGCCAAAGCAACGACCAGCAAGGGTTTGTTCTGATCAATGCAGCAGCAAAGATCACAGAGCAGTCTGTCAAGTCAGCTTGGAGACCATGAGACTAACGCAAGAGTGTCATCCAAAGTGGAAAGCTCGGATACACCGCGAAGTAGCGTTGACAAGATGCTATCGGCTTGTGAAGGCCCGGGATGTCGAAGAATCATGCTGACTGCAGAAATGACTTCCTTCGGTGATGAATGCAGCAGCGACGACCTTGCCAGCGCGCTCCGCATGATTCTAACACTTTCTGTAAACAAAGAAATAGAATCTGTTGCAGCTGCTGTCATTGCTGTTGCAAACAGAAGACGACACTCCACAGCATCTTCCATGTCCTGTTCTAATGTAAACCACGTGAAACATTGACCGACCTTGAGGTTGATAAATATCAAGCGGGAGACTGCGTCGACAAGCTTGCTGAATTTTTTCTCCTGCGCAACAAGAGCTAATGCGAACATTTGCTCGATGGATTCGTCATAAGCTGCTGGTCGCAACGCCAAGTAGAGTCTATCCAGTGAGACTTTGGAAAAATAAGACACACTCGAAAGTGCGGCAACTCTGCTCTTCGGAAAAGAGCTCAAAAGTCCACAGCAACGCCTATTGTGTGAGTCGCGAGGATGCGCGTGTGTGACGAGTTCGCGGACGTTGGAAGTTAGAGACGCCGATCCAAGTTTACGAACGAGCTCTGGGACAGAATCTGCGAGGGCCACATCTCCCTGCATCGTCAGTTTGCCAAAACAAAGAGCGACTTTGCGATTTGCAAGTGCAGAGAGCAAGAATTTGAGGAGCGATCTCTTCTTGAGAAATTCAAGATTGATATCAAAGCACTGCGTCGTCAACGCATAGACAATATGTCAAACAAGAGCGTTCAAAAGCAACGCTGACACTTCAGCAGCGTCGTAGACCCCAAGCATTAGCCCATCGGCTTCAGAATGAGCGACAGACATCACACATGAGACCTATCATAAGCAATGACGCTTGCACTGAGGGCGCACTCTCGTTGCCATCGGACCCTTTACTGCGCACATGTGCAACCAACCGGGACAGAGGCTGGCCTGAAGGATCGGACGGTAGGGGCTCGACGTGTTTCAGTTTTTTCACCAACGTTTCAAATGACAACATTGGCGGAACTTCGCGGTCAGCAAAAGACACAATCACAACCGTACTGGTGGATGCAACGATCTGAAAAGCCGTCCTAAGGGAGTGGACGGAGTCCGCATCGGCGGCAGTTGTGAGAGCAGCGCATTGAGACACGATCAGGTCCAGCGCACGCAGAACAGCCAAGTCGCCGCATGGCTCCAAGAGAGTCGACCAGATTAGCCGAATGAGGGCCCACTGCGAGAGTCATGCATGTTTTGAAATCGATCTCTGACCGTTGACAGCGACGAGGCCTGTGGTAACTGAGCCGTCGATCCGACCGTAATCCGCAGGACAGAACCGAGTAGTTGTTTGAAAGCGTCTTCGTCTGCAATGTGCTGTGCCGACAGGCATCCTGTAGCACCCACACGCACCCACGGCAAAACTGCGCGTAAGAGATAGTCGCGCACTCCAATGTGCATCGTCTCACAGCGCTCCGATGCTTCCTGACGACGTCAACTTCGGCTACCACACTGTACCCGAAGAAGAGAAAGGCACATGTCAGGCCTCGCAGACGCCAACGCTGCCGAGAGGCGATTGGCAAACGAAATGTGCACAAAAGGAAGATCGTCCCTGTAAATGGAGATAGGTACGGCTGCATCAGTCATTCAAATGGGAGAAAACTCCACATGGCTGAACTCCTTCAAGCGGTCTAAATGCCAATGCCTGAAAGGTGACGCTACAGTGTAAAAATAATACCTTCAGCACATTTTCAGCGATGAAACGACACTCCTTTGATTCAGACATCATGTGGACAATACCAAGCAAAATCAGGGAGGGCTGCGGTTTAAGTCATCAAAGGAAGAGCAAAACTAAGTTGGATGGGTCATCAGATGCCTTGTCTGCAGGAACGCCGAAGTTCGCCGCAATTCCGCGAAGATATAAAAGAGGAATGTCGACCTGTAAGATTAGCAGGGGATGGTGAGACGCAACAATGCCTTCATCGCCAGAGGGTACGGAAGAGAACGAGCCGTCGATAAATGCAGTTAACTGATGACGATTCGAGCGAAGAAAGGAGCTGAAGGCAGTTTCCGCCTGATTTGTCATCGCAATTCAAGGAGACAAACATATTTATAGAGATGAGGACCAGATCGAGCACCATCATTGATAAATTGCTCGATTCGAGCCTCTAGCTCACTGTCTCTGAGCTGCACTGCCTTGTCAGTCAAATCATAATCAAGAAACCTTGTCGCAGCAAGGCCATCACAGATAGAAAAGCTTCTGACTGCGCCTCTTGGCGAACTTCAGATGAGAGCTGCCCAGCTTTTGTAACATGATTGAACCACGACTCAAGCATGTTGAAGAACTCAGCCCTACACTATGAATTCAAATCGAGGGAGAATGAAACCGCTGATTCTGAACGAAACTTCCTTCTGCAGAGAGCTCGAGTCGTTCCTTCCCGAGTGAGCCATGTCAACAATGTCTTCACCATCCAAATAAGAAACGAATGAACCATGCGTGCTTGAAAGAGTCGACATGTGGCTGGGATCTTATCCTCTTTGCCCATCACGATCCAGCACATGATGAAATCTTGAAGGGTGTCGCCAAGAGACGGTGGGACGTCATCTAGCACCTCAACCTTCACGATCCTTTCATAAATCCTTGAAAGAAGCTGAAGGAGGCGAGGATTGGATGCAATCTGAGACTCTGACATGTTTGGCAGGTTCTTGATCCTGTCCTGCCCTCATAAGATAGCTCTAGGCAGCCACTTACCACAAGAAACTCCATGCAAGAAATTCCAACGAGTGGGAGACACTCGATAGCCAACGCGGACAACTTGTGGGTGAGGAAATCAATGCGAGACACGTCACCTCGGGTACAGCATGTTTCATGGCGATCGAGATGACTTTATCGATGAAGTTCCTTTCCTCAACCGGGTCGTAAACAGAGCTAGAATATCAGCAAATGAGGTGTGTCAAAGATGACTCCGATGATGCACCAACGGGAGAGTGCATCGGAATGCGCAGCGCCTATGGAGTCAGACAACTTTTGGAAGCAAAAAACCTGACAGAGGTACTTCACATTGCAGCCCCACAAGTCAACAGAGCTCTGATTCCAGGCTGAAAATTTCAGAAAGCCGCTTTCGTAGATGAAAACCTGAATGCACAGTATTCTTTTCCGTCACAGCAATGACTTCTCGGGAGAGCGCGTACCAAGACTTGCAAATAATGCTTGAAAGTCAAAATGACTTCGAATCAACACGGTACTCCGACAGCTTATCTCTATGCGTCTCGACAATCGAGCTGACTAATTTGCTTGTGTCCGGATCGCCAGAGAGCTTCTTTTGCACAACTGCGTGCAGCCTTGGCGCAATGTCGATGTAAGCATCTTCAAGCCCTTCTTCTTCCAATGCAATGAGGCTCGCGGCACCGAGAGCCTCCAGCGTATGCAAAACTTGATCCCGAATAAAATCCTCGTTGTGTGACAACCAAATGAGGCCACAGGCTTCGATCTTGAGGAATAAGACGGGAGAATCATTTTTCACCTCCTCTCGAACCGTCAGCCAAGTGCTTAAAGAAACAGGAATGCCTGACCCTTCAGAGAGCTGCTTCGCGTACTTGACATATCAGAGAAAAACCAAGAAGCTTCTCACAGTTGCAACAAGAGTTGACAAGCAATTAAAAATGCGAAGCGCTTCTTCTGGTTTGCGATCAATGTTCAGAAACGATGCAAGGGTTCCGACGCAATGGTGTAGATTCTTCTGAAGAAATTAACATAATGCAGCACGAGCAACGCATGACCTGAGGATCTTTCAGAGCGTATGCCCTCACCGCATCAGAGGCCGCACTTGCAAGTTCTCTCTGCTGCCGGTACACATACTGACAGACAGTTGCGCTGAGCTACTTCACTTAGCAAACACGTAAATTTCAAGATCCAAACCCTGTTAACTTTGTCCTGCTCAGGGGGGGCAACGTTCGGAAAGCAACGAAGAGCCGATCCGACCAGTTGGACCTGCTTGTCAGAAGAAATAGATGGCCCAAATACATAGTCCGAGAAAGCAAGGCGGGCAGTGTCGCTCTCCAAATCAATCTCAGTTAGAGCTGTATAAAGCTGCAATATTAGCAGAGCGATGCTTCAAGCACCAAGGAGCCAAGTTTCGCGTTAAAGCCTGCAGTTTGTGCCTGTTTCTCAGCAGCAATGCACGAAAGGGCGCGCAGAGAAATGGATTTCTGCTCCAAGGAATAGGATTTTGTCTCCAATATCTCTATCACAGACATTATCGCATACTCAAAGTGTCTTCTGGAGATTGCAACCAATAGCTCTTCAAGCAACCCACCTTCCTTTTCGACCGGGACTGGCGGGTCAACCTGATGCAGCAACAAATACCATGGTAAGTGGGAAACATATTGACAAGAATGGTCTGCAGCATCTCCAGAAAACCCTCCTTGTCCGCAGCGATGAAGTCTTCCTTGATGTCGTTGACGTACTCTTTGAGCAACGCCAAGCATTGCACGCGCTCGTCTCGATCACGCAGGCCAACGACTAAATGTCGAAGAACTTCATCCTTCCACTTCACCGTCAGTTGCCGAAGGAAATCGACCCACTTGGACAAAAAGATCGAACTTTGCAACTCTGATCATGGTCACTTGCAGATCGTAGCAAAACAAGCGATGTTTCCCTTTTCTGCTACGTAAGTGTGAGCAGAGATTAAGGAACTTCGCCCATTTGTTGACAGTTTTGTAAATGGCTTCAAAAGCTATCCAGAATCTCCCAAGCTGTTCCGGACTTGTTGATGCGATCTCTGAATTTGTGGACTACAGAGTCAACTCTGAAACGGCACCAAATACCATGGCAACAAACACTTCTTTCAATGAAGCGCATATTTCGCTTCGAAGCACTCCTCGAGACACATTGTTCATCAAAGACTGCAATCTCGTGAGGTACGCCACAGTTGCCGCTCCGGACGCTTGTCCATTGAGAGAAAAGGATAAAAGCCGCTACAACATGATTGCGTTAGGGTGCGACATACCACTGCCCTTTGGAACGGGACATACTCTCGCAGGCTTTTGTCCAGCACCTTCTTGTCCTTGAAAAGAGTAGTTCCAGAGAGAATAGATTCGAGCTTTGAAAGCAGAAGCGTGCAGACAGACTGCAGGTTAACAAAGGAGATGAGACCAAGAATCTGTGATGCTTCAGTTCTTACGCCTGCATCATAAGATGTTAAACACGGATGCATGCCAGTTGAACAACGATAATCCAGGCGATCGAACGAACAGGAAGCGAGCTTTTCTAGAGTGGATGCCTTAACGGTTGCAAGACCTGCATTTCCCCTACAGCGGGTCAGACAGAGACACCACTAGCTGACTTGGAGCCAAACGCGCGTGCAAGAATAAGATGAATGCACTCGAGGATGAAGAATTCGATTGAATTGTCTCGGACATCTTCAATACTGACATCCGCATCCTTCGTTGAAGGCCTCGCGACTTTTGCTGTGTCAAAGCTTTCTGAAAACTTTTCTGAGCGATTATTGAATCTTCAGAGAAAAGTGTCACCAAGTAGATCCAAGAGACTCTGAAGGAACGGGTCCAAATTCGAATCTGATGTCGAGACAGCCAATCTCTGCAAAGCCCGCAGCTCAGATGATATTTCGTCAGAGGCCTGAACAGTTATAACAGCTTTGAAGCAACCACTTTGTCGCCTCCTTGCTTTCTCTTGGACAGCAGCCCTTCGATCTGCTGGAAGAGGACTGCAAACATTTCGCCGTATCAAAACAAATGCGACGCGATTATTTTCCTCTGTCCTTTTTAGTTTTCAAAATGCCCTCTGTGGCTTGAAACTGACATGAAATGCACACCCAACGACTTGCACCATGTGCGATTTTGAGGTCACAAAATGCAGGTTGATCGCTGCATTAAGTACAATGTGTACATGGGATAAACCACCCGCTCTCCGCCAGCAGGAGATGAAACAAGCAGACAGGCATGGGCTACCTGAGACTTCGAAAAAAATCCTGAGACTCAACAATGAAATCAATCGGCTCATCCTGGACAGGAGGCGGAACGTCAGTGGAGCCGAGAAGGGAGGACAGCTTTTTTTTAAGTTCCGAGCTCTGGCTTGCTGCCGAGTATGTTAGGAGAGAGACATCAAAGAGCGCACCCTCTGCAGTCTTGACACGGTCTTCCATGAGGAGCACCGACTGTCGAACCTTATCCACATGTTCCTGGAAGAAGTAAGACGTGAGTGCAGGGGTGACACAGCCATCTTGTCAATGAGCGCAAAAACATTCGCCAACTGCTCGCAATGCGTTTTGATTTGAGGAAACATGGCAGACGATATCTTCTCAGTTTCTACTTGACTCTACCGCAGTAAACGAGATGTCACATGTATCGAGCATTCTTCATGATTGCTCTTACGTTGTCAAGAATAGTTTTCAACTCCTCCAATTTCGCAATCGTCACCTCGCTCTCTCTCGTGCATGAGCTGATCTACGATCTATTATTCGCACTAGAGGAGATGACTCACGGTATCATCAACTTTGCCATGCAAAGTTTTGTCACTCAAAACTCTGGCAAATTGGCCACAAGCCGCCCGAGTGACATTTTCGTCAGCCATGTAGGCTGTGAACACCTTGTAAATGAACAATGCAGAGGAAGCCTCTCCCATTGCATCTCAACATTACAACTGGCGGCCTCGCTGCGGTGGCTGCATGCATTTTTTCGAACCCCCTTGAAGTTGTCAAGACAAGACTGCAGCTGCAAGGTGAGCTCAAGCTGTCACCGGATCGAGCGTACAAGGGCATTGTCCACGCGTTCAAGACCATCGCAGTCCAGGAAGGAATCAGGAGCATTCAGAAGGGCTTGGTCAGTGGCTGCTACTTTCAGTTTATCATGAATGGCGTTCGCTTAGGTGTGTATCAATCGCTTCAGAACAAATTCGATCCAGCAGATTCTCGCAGTAAATTCCTTTTCAATGCGTTGTCCGCAGGGTTGTCGGGAATGCTGGGTGCATTTATTGGATCGCCGTTTTTTCTCATCAAGGTCCGACAGCAAGCGTATGCGGCCCATGGAACGGCAGTCGGCGCACAGCATCGAATCCCTCACCTTTTTCCGGCACTCTTGAGCATCTACCGCACCGAGGGCGTGTATGGACTCTTTCGAGGTTCGTCTGCAGCGATGACTCGAGTAGCCGTGGGCTCCGCAATGCAACTCGCAACGTACGACGCTGTCAAGTCATCGATTTTAAATTTGGGACATTTCGGCAACGGCACGGTCGTATTTTTTCTGTCCAGCCTCGTCTCGGGTATTGTTGTCACAACGGCAATGAACCCATTTGATGTCGTGGCTACTCGATTGTACAATCAGCGAGTGACCAAGGGTCATGGAGACATGTACGCGGGCGTCGTTGATTGCTTCGCCAAGTCGCTTCGAGAGGAGGGCCTTCGCGCTTTCATGAAGGGCTGGAGCGCTCATTACCTCCGCCTTGGCCCTCACACAACTCTTGTGTTTGTATTTTGGGAGAATATGCGCGCCTCTGTTGCACAGAGACGTGGTTGAGTCAGTGAAGGTGTTTGCTTCACTCAGCGAAAAGCTTGGGCCACTTCAAGCCCGCTGCGACTACACATTCTTTCAGAGCCTGCACATCCCCACAGACGTAGACATCTTCCTCGGACTCGACGACGCTTACTCCGGCGGGGGGCTCGACCTTGTATTCTTTGGAGAAGGAGCACTCACAAAGAGTCTTGCATAGTCCTTCAACTTCCTGACACTCCTCAGATGGAACAGAAAACGCCAGCATGTCCTCCTCCCACTCCGCATGGACGACTCTGAACTTCTCCTTCAGAAAAACGGAATGGTTCTGGCGGAAGGAAGGGTAGAGGAATGTTGTCCGACCATCCATGGCTGACAACTGTCGCAGAGTATCTTTGTTTTCTCTGCTGCGCTCTTGCAGATGAAAGAGGGTCACTCGAACTGTGCGGGAACGATTCCGGTAGTCGATGGGCACTTCGTTTCTTGAGTCCACAAGGTCATATCCGTCTTGTTCCTTGTAAGTTGCGCACAAATCCGTAGAGGGTCCTTACTGCCGTCAGAAAGAAAACGAAAAGACTTGCCGGAGGTTCGCGAGGCTAACAGGGACATGTTGCCCGCCGACATTGCGCTTCCATCATCAGAATCGATGTTCGACCATACCGATGGCTCCTGTTCAGTGCTCATGGCCGAACTTCCACCGGTTACACAAAAGCTGCTCATCTTAGACCATTCCCCCTCTTTCGCCGGCAAGAATAATTGCTCAGCATGGAAAGTGTCCAAGAGTTGAGATTGCTGTTGCGACCTCCTCAATTCGGAAGAATCGGATGAGCCCGCCGATATCGATGAGTTGATGGAATAAGCACTGCAAAGATCCCAAGATCGAGAATAAGAGATGCAAAATCTTCTATCATCCTGTGGCACCGATCCCCCCTCCTGGAGAGGGCGCACATCGTCCTGTGGCACCGATCCCCCCTCCTGGAGAGGGCCACTGCAAAGATCCCAAGATCGAGAATAAGAGATGCAAAATCTTCTATCATCCTGTGGCACCGATCCCCCCTCCTGGAGAGG
>JAIYDP010000497.1 GCA_027487435.1 Verrucomicrobiaceae bacterium
GGAGTCTGCCACCACGAAAGCGAAGAAACCTGCTATGCCGAACTTTGCGCCATCGTCCGCGACGAAGTCGCCCACCGCACCGCCAAGTGCGAGCCGCTCCCCACGCCCAAAGTCCGCATCACCCGCGACCTCGACTATGTCACCGCCTGATTCCCACAAATTATGAGAAACACGCTACACCTTCGTCTCACTGCTCATTCATGTCTTGGATCAAGGGTCGCAAAAGCCGGCCACTCTACCTCTTTCACTCAATGTCCAACAACCGTCGCTTTCTGACACTTATCCCTGCTCCCATGACGATCTTCTTATTCCGCTCCATTCTTACGCTGTGCCTGCTTGGTTGCATGGCGGCTTCTGCGCAGACTCCCTTATCTGTCACCCAAGGCCGGGCGGCGCAGCGGGCGGGGACTAGGCTGGTGGATGTGTATTATGATGTGAGCGGCGGGACGGCTCCTTACACCGTCACCCTCCAAGGCTCAGCGGATGGAGGGATCACTTGGACGCTGCCGGTCACGACGGTGAGCGGGAATGTGGGCGCAGTCACGGCGGCGGGGACGAATCGGAAAGTCACTTGGAATGCAGGGGCGGACTGGGCTGGGCAGTTTTCTTCAAATGTGAAGTTCCGAGTGAATGTGACGGATGCAGCAACGCTGGATGGCTTTTCCCTCATCCCCGCCGGAGTCTTCACCATGGGGCGCACCAGTGGCGACACGGATAGCAATGCCCCGCCGGTTTCGGTGAATGTGAGTGCGTTTTTCATGGGGAAATACGAAGTGACGCACTCGCTGTGGCTGACGGTGGCCAACTGGGCCAATGCCAATGGTTATGATATTCCTTTTGGCGGCGGCAAGGGGGCGAATCATCCGGTGCATAGCATCAGTTGGTTTGACATGGTGAAATGGTGCAATGCACGTAGCCAGAGGGACGGGCTAACGCCGGTTTACACGGTGAGAGGCGCGGTCATGAAGACCGGGACGACGGCACCGACGGCGAACTGGAACGCGAGTGGCTACCGACTACCCACGGAAGCCGAGTGGGAAAAAGCGGCGCGGGGCGGTGTGAGTGGCAAACGCTTCCCTTGGGGCACGGATTCTATCAGCCACAGCCAGGCGAATTATTACAGTTCAACGAGCTACACTTACGATGTGAGTCCGACGCGGACAATGCACCCGACCTACGCCACGGGTTCAAGGCCCTACAGTTCTCCGGTGGGCAGTTTCGCGGCGAATGGGTATGGGCTGTATGACATGGCGGGGAATATGTGGGAGTGGTGCTGGGATTGGTATGGGGCATCCACATATGTGAATGGAGCTACCAACCCCAGAGGACTTTCTTCGGGCTCGTTCCGGGTGTTCCGGGGCGGCTGTTGGGAATGCTTCCCGCAACTCTGCCGCGTCGCGCAACGCGGCTACAACACTCCGGACGCCCCGTCCGGCAACGTCGGGTTCCGGATGGCCCGCAGTTCTGTCCCCTAGAAACAGCAGGAGCGGAACGAACGGAACACAAGTGACGAAAAAGATCTCTATGAACTTCACCCAGATGATTAGCCCCATTTTTCATTCTCTTCTAGCGGTATGCCTGCTCGGCAGCCTCGCATGCGGGCAGACGCCCTTGGCGGTGTCCCAGGCACGGGCGGCGCAGCGGGCGGGGACGAAGCTGGTGGATGTGTATTATGACGTGAGTGGAGGGACGGCTCCCTACACCGTCACTCTCCAAGGCTCAGCGGATGGCGGGGCGACATGGACGCTGCCGGTCACGTCGGTGAGCGGGAATGTGGGCGCAGTCGCAACGGCGGGGACGAACCGACTCGTCACTTGGGACGCGGGGACGGATTGGGCGGGGCAGTTTTCCAAGAACGTGAAGTTCCGAGTGAATGTGACGGATGCAGCCACGCTCGAAGGCTTCGAGCTCATCCCTGCGGGTGCCTTCACTATGGGGCGAACCAGTGGCGATTTTGACAGCGATGCCCCGCCGGTTACAGTGAATGTGAGTGCCTTTTACATGGCGAAATACGAGGTGACGAAAGCCCTGTGGGATGAAGTGCGGGTCTGGGGTGTCAGCAATGGCTACACGGATCTCCGCGTAGGCGATGGCAAGGCGAGCAATCACCCAGTGCATACGATCAGTTGGTATGCCATGGTGAAATGGTGCAATGCGCGTAGCCAGAAAGACGGGCTGACACCGGTTTACACCGTGAGTGGCGCGGTGATGAGGAGGGGGACTTCGGTTCCTACACCGAACTGGAGTGCGAATGGCTACCGCTTGCCGACGGAAGCGGAGTGGGAGAAAGCGGCACGCGGCGGGGTGAGCGGTAGGCGTTTCCCTTCGGGATCAGATACCATTAGCCACAGCCAGGCGAATTACTATGCATCGTCCAGTTACAGCTACGACCTCAGCGGCGGGGTGAACAACTACCTCCCGGCCTACGCGACGGGTTCGTTTCCCTACAGTTCGCCTGTGGGCAGTTTTGCGGCGAATGGGTATGGGCTGTATGACATGGCGGGGAATATGTATGAGTGGTGCTGGGATTGGTATGGAGGATATGTGAATGGTGCTACCGATCCACGTGGTCCCGCTTCGGGTCCAAGCCGGGTGTTCCGGGGCGGCAGTTGGCACGAATACGCGGTCGACTGCCGTGCGGCGACCCGCGTCAACCTCACCCCTACGGGCACGGACAACCGCATCGGGTTCCGGATAGCCCGCAGTTCTGTCCCCTAGAAACAGCAGTAGCGGAACGAACGGAACGGAGTGGCGTAGTGAAGGGAGTGATGCGGAAGAAGGAACACAGATGATGAAACGATCCATAAAACAAAAGAGGCACGGGGCAAGTTCGTTCCGCATTCCATCATGCCCAGCACTCAAAGAGCGTAGGCATCTTGCCTACCTCCATATTCCCAACCCTGCCGGCGCGTCGCCCGCGCTTCCCTTTTCTTTCCAAACGCTGTGGGCGGGACGCCCGCTCTCCTTAAACCGAGCGACAGGAATGTCGCTACTCCTTATTTCCCCACTCTAAACATGAAAAATTTTTGTATAAAACTCCCCGCGCTCCTCGCCGTATTGGCCAGCTTGTTGGTCCTGGCTAGAGCGGAAACCGCCTCCACCGTCACCGCCGCGACCACAGTGGACACACGCACTGGCACTAAAGTTCGCGGGCGGATGGTGGATGGCACACCGCCGGTGGGGCCGTATTTACCGCTGGCCGGAGTGACCGTCTCCATCGGCACGACCAATGCGGTGACGGGCGCGAATGGCAGCTTTGAACTGGTTGCCACTTTGACGAATCCCACCGCATTCAACGCCACGAAGACGGGCTTCATGCCCTACACGGCGAGTGTGAGCCAGCCTGCCACGGGGGATGTGGTGGATCTCGGACTGGTCACGATGAAGCCGATCACCGATAAGCCAATCGTGGAGGCCGTGACGCTCACGAATCCGAATGGGGTGTATCTTCGCGACCTGCCGGAGGCGATGCGGCCCGCGCTATCCCGCCCCGAGGCAGAGGTGAAGGTGAACTGGAATGGGAACGACCCCGGCATTGTAGAGTTCTGGGCAGATGGCAAGCTGGTGGGGACACAGGCCGGAGCCGGGCCATCCTACACGCTGGAGATTCCCATCGACACGTATTTCAAGCCATCGGCAAACATCCAGCGCCTAAAGATCATCGCGAAGGCCGCGCCTGTGCCACCGGCTACGGTGGTGAAGGAATCGGAGCCTTTCCTGCATGATGTGTTTGTGGTGAGCCTTCCCTATTTGGTGCAGAATTCGCTGAGCTATGCAGCGGCCGGGCCGGGGACTCTGGCGGTGGACATCAAGCTGAAATCCAGTGAGGAGAAAGTTACCCTGCCCGTCCTCGGTGCCTACGGGGCAAAGATGGAGGCGGGTGCGAGCTTCGACTATACCTTCGAGGATGGTTCATGGGAACTCGGGCTGGGCTTAGGAACGGAAGCGAAACAGGGCAAGCGTGGCCGCCGTCCGAAGTATCCGGGGTTTTCCTACTCTGGCTCTAAGCTCTACATCGGGAACCGCGAGATCGAGGCGAGCTTCTATGGTATGGCGAAGGGCAGTGCGAAAAGTGATCCATTTGAGATCAAGAGTGTGAGCACCGGGGTGAAGATGGGGTTCAAAGGCGAACTCACGAGATATGGTCTGAATGACATCCTGCTGCCGGGGTCATCCTTGGTTCTGGGTAAATTTCCCGAGACGCAGGCATTTCTGAAGAACATCAGCATCATTCTCTGGCTGGAGGTGAATGGTGATGGTTCGGTGAACTTCGAGCCGGTGTGGCCACCGGACTTCCGCGAGGCGACTCTTACCACCACGGCGGGAGTGAAAGCGGAATACGAAACGGATATCCCCGGAACGGATATCCATGTTCGGCTCTACGGCGGTGGAGAAGGCAAGCTGGGTTTTGGCTTGCCTGCGCCTTATTTCCGCGAGGCGGGATTCAAGATTTACACCGGGATCGAGGCGAATGTCTGGGTGTTCGACTATGGGCGTGAATGGGTGTTACTTGAGTATGGCTACACGGCTCCGGCTGCTCGGTCTGTGAGAGCACTCCGAGATACAGGCGCGGGCTACGTGGTGGAGGCGGCAGCAAACAAGCAGGCAGACTGGAAGCCGATGAAACGCCCATGGCGTGAGCAAGGTGAGGAAGTTTTTCTCGCTGCCGAGCCACCGATGATCGTGCTTGATCAAGCAACTCCTGAACTGGAAGTCTATGCAGGGATGGAGAAAAGCTCATCGCCCGGAGCGGTCTATCGTCCTGTTTCCCGGACGGTCAGGCGCATCATCAGCAATCCGGCATTGCCGGCGCAGGCGGAGCTACCGCTGCTCCAGAATGTCTTTCCCAACTCAAATCCTGCATTGGCAGCGCGCGGCAGCGATCAAATCCTTCTCTACGTCCGAGATACAGGAGCGGCGAATCCCGTGCATTTCACGGAGATCGCCTGGACGCGCTTCGATGGAACTTCGTGGACTACGCCTGCCGCGCTGGCTGTCGATTCACAAGGGCAGTTTTCGCCGAAGGTGGCCTATGATGGAGCAGGGAATGCCGTAGCCGTGTGGCAGCGAATCAAGGACCCCGCGCTCACGGCGGCAGATATCGACACGGTCACCGCGAAGATGGAGATCGTGACTGCCAGGTGGAATGCGTTCGCCGGGACATGGAGCGCTGTCACTGCCCTGACGGACAATGGTCATCTGGATCACTCCACTGAACTCGCGGGACCGCTCACGGATGGCGATTTGCTTCTGACGTGGCGTGAGAATACTGCCAATCTGCTATCAGGAACTGCGGCCAATCCGAGCCGTGTGCTGACCCGCCGCTGGGATTCGGCGACCTCTACGTGGGGCGAGGTGCAAGTCCTAGTGGATGGGCTGAGCGGAGAAACTTCCACCTCGTTCTCCGCAGCAGGAGGCAAAGCAGTGTTTCTCTTGAGCCGGGATCTGGAAAATGATCGCGCCACGGAGGGCGATACTGAGCTTTTCCATCGCGTCTGGAATGAAACGAACGCCACCTGGAGTGCGCTCACCCGCTATACGAATGACGCTCTGGCGGATCGGAGTGCCAAGGTAGCCGTGGATGCGACTGGCCAAGTCTATGCGCTCTGGCAGCGCGGCACTGAGTTGGTCATGGATAGGAATCTCACCGGAACACCTTCGGCTGTGCGCACGGATGCGGCGACGGCGGGTTTCTCGGATTTCCTCCTGACACTCTCGCCAGGAGGAAATGTCGTAGTCCTGTGGCAGGAGATGACGGATTTCGGCTCGGACGCGCATTACCGAGTGTTTGATCCGGCATCGGGCACATGGGGACTGGATACCTTGCTTTCGGAAGATTCCGACCTTGAGCGCTCGTTCTCCCCGGCATGGGACGCTATGGGGAATCTGGTCCTCGCCTACAACAACGTGACCGTGACCAAGCAGATTAAGACGGTGACGCTGGAGGGGGGGGGCTCGGTGGAAGTCACTGGCGTGCCCCAGCCGGGCCGCGTGGACCTGCTGCTTGCGAAACGGGCATTGGTGAAGGATCTTTCCATTTCCGCCAACGGACTGACTGCCGAGGGAACCACCTACCTTCCCGGCGATCCGATCACACTAAAGGCCAAGATCAAAAACAGTGGCAACGTCGCGGTGCTGGACGTGCCGGTTTCCTTCTACGATGGCGATCCTGCTGCTGGCGGCACTTTGATCCAAAGCGTCACGCTGCCAGGCTGGTTGCAAGCCTCTGATGAGGCGGAGGCCACGGTGAACTGGACGATCCCCCAGCCAGCGATTGCCCGAACAGTGTATGTGAGAGTCGATCCGGCAGGAATCGTCACGGAATCCAATGAAACGAACAACACGGTTTCCCTGCCGCTCAATGGCGTGGACTTGCAGGCGCAATACATTTCCGGCTCCGTGTTGCGCGATGGCTCGGCGCGTGTGGTCGTGCGAGTGACAAGTCTTTCCGCTCCGGAATCCCCGGTGACCACGTTACAACTGAAAACGGAAACCGGAACTACGGCACTCGTTCTGGTGAATGTCAGCCAGCTCTCGCCCGGCGACTCTGTGGAAATACCATTGGAACTCCCGGCTGGTAGTCATCCCGAAGGTGAGCGGGCTTACCGAGTGACGCTGGATGAAGAAGCTATCACTGGCGATGTGGACGCTACAAATAACGAAGTCCTCTTCCGCCTGAATCTGTGGATCGACGGCGATGAAGATGGAATACCAAATGCTTGGGAAGTCGCTAACGGCATGAGTGATGCCAATGCTGCCGACGCTCTCATTGATACCGACGGCGATGGATTTACCAACAGTCAAGAATACCTCGCTGGCACGAATCCGCGTGACCGTTTATCCGTGTTTAAGATTGGTGAAGTGGCTCGCCAAGTATCACCCAATGGCTTGAATACCATGGTTTCTTGGACATCGGTGGAAGGTAAGCAGTATCAGGTTGAGCGAAGCTATGATTTGGCCAATTGGATTGTCATGGAATCGAATGTGGCCGCAACGCCTCCACTAAACACGGTAATCGATAGCCAAGCGTCCCCGGCGGGTAAGGCATTTTACCGAGTGACGGTGAAATAAGAAGGTCGTATAGCGCAGGCTTAATGTTCTAAGATGCTGCAGTTCTGTATGAAGGTGGATATTTTTTGCGTTTTGCAAAAACCGTGAGTCGGCCCTTCTCCCCGCTGTATCACCCCATCTGCTTTCCCTTGCTGCGATCGCCCCCGCCAGATGGGCGTGGTGGATTGTGAAAGCCTTGCTCAGATTTTTACAATCTGATGCCTCCTTGCGTTCGCTTTTGCTCCTGGGGATAATCGATGGCATTTGTTTGAGGGGATGGCTTTTTCACTTTCTATTTCCCGCAGGGAGGAAAAAATTTCTTTCTTCTTGCTTTGCCTAAGGTGTCGGGCTTTTGTTGTTTTCGTGAAAACTATGAAATATTTGGTTACTGGCATTTTGAGTATGGCATTTGCTGCTATCGCTCATGCGGAGGAAAGTCGCACTTGGACATCGATCAAAGGATCGACGATGGATGCGACATTGGCCAAGATGCAAGGTGAAGAGGTGTTCTTGGTCACCAAAGATCGAAAAGAAATCAAGTTGCCTGTGACGTCGCTCTCGTTGGCGGATCGGCAGTTTTTGGTGGAAAATGTTTCTGCTCCAGAAACCATTCTCAGTGCTGGTGCCTTGAGCCTGCCAGAGAAAGAATTGAAGTTTGATTCTAAGACCTGCAAAAAGTTGAAAGAGAAATTCAAGCTATCGGCAGAAGACTCGGAAGGGATGTTTGAGCAAATGGAAACGGAGCATTTTCTCATCCTTTATGCAGGCGATGTGCGCCCGATTGTTGTAGCAGAAATCGCAGAACGTCTCTGGCATGGCATGGCTTTCTATCACATGAATTTTCGCCGCGATTGGGCCGACAAGCGTCGAGTGATTTTTTGCGTAGAAGATCGCAAGGTTCATGCGGCACTGGGCACATGGTATGCCGATGAACTCAGAAAAGACGCAAAGACTCCTGAGGCGCAACAAAATGTGCAAAGCACAGTCGCTTCGTGGAATCGTGCTGGAGCCATGGGCGTTCAGTTGCCTGATGCCATGTGCGAGGAAAAGAAACTCCATCGTGTGGCAACTCTCCTGAATCTCGATAACAACCGGCAATTCAAAAAAGTATTCACGCCATTTCCTACCCATGTCATTGCTGGGCACTTGCTTAACCAGCAAATGGGGGGAACTCGCAGTATCGGCAATAAAGGATATTTCACCATCGTTACTGGACATGCCTACTACAAAGAAATCAAACTTGCCGGTGAAACAGAAACCCATCTCCTCGATGTTGGCGGCACGGGCGGCGATGAAATCTCCTCCAAGTCTGGATTCGATGACGGATCGGCTTGGGCTCGCATTCTTAAAACCGAGGTCAAGCGTGAAAAGATCAAGCCGAATTTGTTAGAGATCCTCGCCGTGGAGTCAGACACCCTGACGCCGGCCAAACTTGTCTTGGTCTATTCATTTGCCAATTACCTCCAGAGCAATCCGAAGCGGGTTAGCGCCTTCGCGCGGATGATCCGTCGCATCGAATCAAACAACACCATCCCCGAGCCTGAAGAGTTGGCGAAAATCTACGGTTTTGCCAGCGTAGAAGCGATGGAAAAGGATTGGATCGCCTACATTACGAGTAACGATTTTTCATGACTTTGAGCAACGTTGATGGCTCACACCGACAAACAAAAATTCTCCATTTTATCGAATCCTTCCAACATTATGAAATACTCTCTTATCGCAGCATGCGCCCTTCTTTTTTCTCCTTTTGCACAAGCGCAGACAGCCACGGCTGGGCAAGAATTGCGCGTGTTCACTGGTAGCAACGGCAAGAAAATCAATGCGGCTTTGATCGACAAGGATGAGACATCCGCCACGTTGCTGTTAGATAACAAGCGTCGTGCTGTAGTCCCCTTGACGAGTTTATCGCAAGCGGATCAGGATTACATCAAGTCTTGGAATAAGGAAATGGGGCTATTTTTGCAGAAATGCCTTGGATTGAGCGTGCGACAGCTCTTGGAGTTACGCGGCTATGAATCATTTCCGATGACACTGGAAGGTAACTCGATCATCATTACCGCGAAGCTTAACGGCAAAGATGCGCGTTTTGTGGTAGATACCGGTGCTGGACGAAGCCTGCTTCACACCAAGATGGTAGAAAATTGTGGCTTAGCGCTAGGGCCGATGACGGAACAAGTGCATGGTGTGGCTGGTTCTGTGCCTGCTTGCTGGGTGGACGTAAGCACTTTGTCGATGGGGGAATCGCTTTTCAAAGATCGCAGAATTCTTGCTACAGACATGGATAAGGATAAGCCAGAAGGCTCCAAGGATCAATCGACGGCTGGGCTTTTTGGCGCAGACTTGCTCAAGCAGCTCGATACCGTGATTTCCTACAAAGAAAATCGTATCTTTTTCCGCCCTGATAAATCGGATCGCAGTTCGGTGGCAGGGGATGGCACAACGTCCGCAGACACTGGGCTTGAGGGCGAGGTCAAGGAGAAGGATGAGGCCTTGAACTTCCGAATCTTCAAGATGCGCGACGGTACGATCATTCGCGCCAATGTCGTCTCGAAAACCGCCTCGGTTCTGACCGTGAAGCTTGCGAGTGGAGCTACACAACAAGTGCCGATTGCCACTCTTTCCGACGAAGATCAAAAGTACGCAGATACTTGGACGCTGGCGGGTGATATTTTCTTGCGGCATTGCGGGGCGTTGACGATCGAAGAACTTCTCACGCTACGGAAGTACAATTCGTTCCAATATGACCGCCGCGGCAATCACATTTTTGTGGACGGCACTCTCAATGATGCCGCTGTGACTTGGATGATTGATACAGGAGCGGATAGTTCTTTGCTCGACTTACAAGAGGCGACCAAAAGTGGATGTCAAGTGGGGGCGATGAATCACAAGGTCTATGGCATCGGCGGTTCTGCGCCAGCAGGAGAAACCGTGATGAAGAAGATCACTCTTGGCAAAGTGGAGTTGACCAATCGTCGCACACTCGCCACGGACATGACGGGCCGCGCTGGTTACGCATTGGATTACGTCGGGCTTTTTGGTGCCGATTTCATGCGGGAACTTGATGCGGTGATTACCTACCGTGAAGACCGCATCTTCTTATATCAACGATAAACGAGAGCTTGGGATTACTTCACTTCAAAGGGCATGTTCGCAGTAGCGGCGTGCCCTTTGCCGTCTTTGACCCAGACATAAAGTCGATAGATCCCTGGTTTTTTTGGCGCTTTCACCGAGGCGATGGGAGTTGTTGGGCTGGCAATCGTGTCAGCAATCGCATCAGGAATTTTTTTGTTGGTATTGTTGTGATGACCTTGCAGATCGCGCAACACAGCCCAGTGATAGACAAGCGGATCATTTTCGGGGTCGTTTGCTTCCACGCTTGCTTGAAACTCGGTTTCCGGTGGCATAGCAGCAAGAGGAACGCCTGTGATCGGTCGAATCTCAGGTGCGGTGTTTTTCGGCTTACGGCCTGTCCACATTTCCTCTAACACATCGACTGATGCGACCGTTTCGCCTTCATGGGTGTAGAGACCAAACCACGTAGCGGTGGACTCAAATTTCCAGCCCCACACAAAAGCGTAGTTTCCCAGGTAGCCCTCACTGGGCATGAGACTTTTTTGGAAGGTGTCGCGCATCATAGATGCTTTCTCGCTACTGGTTTGTTCCAAAGGAGTTCCCGATGCAGCCTTCTTGCATTCCCAGAATCCACGAGGCCCCCATTCGGTAAGGAGCCATGGTCGTTTCCAGCCGACATTTTGCAAATGTTCTCGCAAACGAAAGGCTCCGCCGTAGGTGTTGACCCCGACAAAATCCAGATGTGGCGTATGCTGATTGAGCCCATTCACTTTGGCTTGGCTGAGTCCGGCGACAGCGGTAAATGTCGGGTGATGAGGATCGAGTTCGCGCACGCGTTTGGCCAGTCGATCCAATTGCTGCCAATACGCGGCGTCCTCGCCTTTGCCTTCGGATTCATTGCCGATGCCCCAAGCAAGCAAAGCGGGATGGTCGCGGTATAGTTCCACTTCCTTTTCGACACGTTCCAGTTGTTTGGCGCACTGTTGCGGATTTTTGTAAGAAAACCAACTGCACTCGTTTTCCAGCCAGATTCCCGCGCTGACGGTGATGTTGAGTTTTTGTGCTTCATCCATGATGGCATTCAGCCCATTGGTGGACCAAGTGCGGATGGAATTTCCCCCACGAGCGGCGAGTGTTTCAAGGTTCTTGTCTCCGCCTACACCGTTGACGAGGTAGGGCTTCCCCCCGCGAGTGAAGCCACGCGAGGCAATCTTGACTGGCACTGCAGTGCTGGGTCGGGTTGGGAGAGTGTTGGCAGAAATCGTTGCATGACTGGGTTCGGTGCTCGAAGAGGAAGTCGCAGCAGAGCTTTGTTTTTTCGTGCAATGACTAAGGGAAAGTAGGAGCAGTGAGCCAAAGATGGTAAAATAGATCCGCGAGTGCATAAAGATGGGTTTTATGAGGTGTTCGCAGATGATTGCCATGGGATGAGATTCAACAAGCAAAATAGTCGTACCGCAGTGGTGTTCTAGATGATGGCTTTATTTAAACCGAGATCCGAAGTATGATAACGGCGAATGGCGGTGTTATGCTTCAGATCTCGGGTTTAACAATCATCAGAAAGGATGATTGCCAATAGCCAAGGAACTCGCTAGTTTCATGAAAACCGAATCAGTAAAGCCGACCACGAAACAATGAAATGAAGGAGCGTATAAAATACAAATCTGCTAAGCATGGACTGAACGCCATACTAGGAATATGGCTCTTTGGCATCCAACCCTTGCAGGCGGGGATGACGTCGTATGGCATTGATTCGATCGCGGGGTTTCGCCTGCAAGCATTGTCGTTTTTTCTGATGTTGCTGTTGTTCCTGAGTTGGGGCTTGAAACGACTTTGGAATGGTCTGCGTGGGGCATTTCCGTCGTGGCCGATATTGACGTTTCGCTGGGCCTTTAGTTTGTTGTTGTTGTTTGGACTACTGATTCACGTGGTCTTGACGATGATCGCTGGAGCGCGCGAACTCATGACCCCCGGCGCGTGGCAAAAGGACGGTTCACGCTATCGCTTGCGGGCGATTCCTGGTCATGACGATGTCTCTCGGAGTCAGAGGCTCGCACGTTTGGAAGAGATCAAGGATCGGATTTGGAAATACACTTTAGAGCACCAAGGTGACGTGCCCGATGGGCCTTTTGGTGGCGAGATTCCGTGGCAAGAATGGCAAGCTCTAAGCGGCGGATTTTATTGTTTCCTGGCAACGAAAAGCATCGGTGGAGGCAGAGAGATCTTGCTATATGAGCCAGCAGAAGCAGGCACAAAGCGTTTCGTGTTGTTGCGCGATGGTAGCATCGAGGAATGGAGTGAATCGAAAATCAATCAAGCCTTGGAGAACTAAGTATGGAAGAGGTGATAGAGAAAAAAGGAGGGAGGAAGCGGAGTAGCATCGTTTACAAGTGGTTGGCGCTATTTGTCGTTTTTCTTTTCTTCAGCATTACGTTCCAATTTTTGCTAGAAATCCCTCTCTATTTGGCATTTGGCTGGTTTTTCTTTCTCAAAGAAAATCTAACGAGAATCGAATTCGGCTGGGAAATGATCGCAAGTGCCGTCATCGGTTGGACCTTTTGCCTATGGCTTACTCACTCCTTTTGCCGGTGGGTGGCGAGGGAAAAAAATGCCGCTCCTTGGCGATTTGTTCAGACCCTACGTTTGAATTTACTGGTGATGTTGTTTTTCGCAGCTTCTTGCGCCCTTGTAGGATTCGTGCATCAATCCCTTTGGCTGCTCAGTAATCCGGTGGTGGTGAATAGCCTCTATCGAAGTATCGATAAAATCCGTGATATCAATAATATGAAGCAGGTTTACATGCTGATCATGAATTACGAGGACGAGCATGGGAAATTCCCAGACTCGCTTGAGGATCTCAGGAGAGAGAATCCTTCGATGTCGGGAGAGATATTTTTTGCCCGCAAAGATAAAATGGTCGAGCCGTTCTTGTATTTTGGCAAAGGGCTAAGCACCTCTGATCATGGTGAGCGAGTGCTCCTAGCCCCCCCCTTTGTTCATAAAGGGCGTGTGGTTTATGTATGCATTGACGGAAGAGCGAAAGATGAAAGAATTGCCGATGGCAAAAGAGGGCAAGAGCAATTCGAAAAACTGATCCGAGACGGGGTCTGGTCAAAACCCTCGCCAGAACAAGACGCGAATCGTTGATAAAGACTCGGCTTGGATCATGCCACGGGCACTTTGGGATCCATTCGATTGGAATCGATTTTCCGTAAGTTTTTTTAGACATTTCCCATTCTCTTGAACGTTGAGTCTTTTGCAAAATCCATTTTTTTATGAAAACACAACATCTGTTATTTGGAGTCCTTGGGGTAGCTTTGCTTGGTGGGGCCGTGTATTTTGGCAAAACATTGGGAAGTCAGTCACAAGAAATCCAAGTAACCGAGGAATCTGCGAGTGGCACCAGAACTCCGACGGCCTTGTCTTCTGGGGCATCATCGAGCACGAAGTCTGGCGCTACAACGTCTTCGACACCTAGAGATCGCGATAATGCATGGGCTGCATTGAAAGAAAAATATGGCGACGGTCGCACGAAGTTATCGAAAAAAGTTTCCGAAGACATGGCTGCGTTGATCAAAGATGCCGTAGAGATCGGTGATATGGGCGCAAAACTCGCAGGACAAGGTTCTGCCAAGGAAGTTGCGGCGCGGGGAGTCACCGATGCTCTGGCCCGGCAACTTGGACTGAGCGATGAGCAAAAAGAAAAAGTTGCGGCCTTGGTGACAAGCCGAGTTTCCGAGCGCATGGACGCGATGAATGAATTGGCCACAGCCATCGAGTCGGAGCCAACGAGCATGATGGAAACCATTCTTGCGGGAGATGCCTTTACGCGTGGGGAAATCACACAAGAAGAATACGATGCGGCATCTGCTGACACACTAGCGGTGATGAGAAATGTCAGCGGTTTTGCCTTTGGAGGTATGGGTGGCGGCGGAAATTTGAATGATCCCTTGCTGGCTGAGCAGCTCAATGGGGTTTTGACACCAGAGCAACAGACGCAGCTTTCAGGAATCATAGAAAAAGCCGCTACACGTGCGCAAAATGGGCAACAGCAAATGCCTTTCCAAAACGGCAACTTGCCAGCGATGGAAATTGAAAAACTAGAGCAAACCATGCTATCGGCGCAAAAGCTAACCAAAGGAGCACGTGGCTTCCTCGAAGGTCTTCAAGGAATGAAAGAACTGAATTCGCAGTTGGGGAAGTAGTTTTTTGAACTTTTGTAGGTTTTCTACGAGGCTAGCATCCTCGAAACCGTATCTTTTTTTGGCTCTTGTTTGCTAAGGCTTCGTATTAGGTTATCATGCAATATTTCACTTACCATGTTACATATTCCTCAAGATCTTAGAGCTGTTTCCTGCCGATTTGTGAATCGAAATGGGGCTGGCTCGGTGGTGCGTCGATTCACCTGGATGCTAATCGCAGCGTTTTCACTCGCCTGCATTCCATGTCTTCACGGTGCCGAAACTTGGAGGACGTTTACGGACGTGCGTGGTCGTAAGATGATTGGAAAAATCGTCAGCGTCGGGGCTGATCATGTCCTTGTGAAACTCAAGTCCAATGGAAGTGAGCATGTCATTCCTTTTGATTCACTGAGTGAGGATGATGTGGCGTTTGTGAAAAAATTCGATTCAGAGCCCGCTGATGAACCAGAAAAAGCGGCAGAAGAGCAGGTTGAAGGTGAAGTGAGTAAGAGGTTGTATCCGCGCACCAAAGAAGAGATTCGGGCGGGGATTCGCGAAATCAAGAGTGTTGCTGCGGCTGATGGAATCTCCACAAAAACTCACGATGCAGTCAAATCGTTGAATGTTTTTCGTTTTCTCAGCGGTCTCTCTTATGATGTGGAAGGCGACGCGACATGTTCCAATAATGCTACGGAAGCCGCAGAGGCTTGCAAAAAAATTGGCGATCTTTCTCACGATATTGGTCATTCCACGGACCGATGCAATCTCTCTAGCGGCGGTAATATGGAGCAATCTGTCGCTGATTACATCAACGATAGCGGTGAAAACAATCGCGATAGGCGAGGGCATCGTGCTTGGTGTCTCAATCCTCCTATGGGCAAAGTCGGTTTTGGTTCCGCCGGTGCAAGTTACTCGGCCATGTGGTGCATGGATCGCAGTGGCAAAGGCAAAACTCCTGAATTTTGGGCTTATCCCGGGCAGGGTTTTTACCCGCAGGAATACGTTCTCGGTAACGCATGGTCGGTCTATTTCGCACAAAGCATCTCTGATGTGAGCAAAGTGGAAGTCGAAGTCTTTCGGCTTAGCAAACGTCCAGAAAAAGCCTTGCCGTTGCATGGCGACATCGATGGGCGCGTCGTTCCGATTCTGCACAAATCGAAATCATTGTTAAATGGCATCAATTTTGAGCCAGAGGAACCGAATCGCAAAGGCGTTTACTGGGTCCGCGTAACGGGCGGCGGTTTGCGTTGCGGTTATGTGGTGGAGATTTTTTGATTTTTACCCCGAGATCCGAAGTAGAGCACCAGACACTCGCTGCCATCAATTACGATGCCGCTAAACAAGGAGCATGTCGATGTCTTCGAGTATCGACTGGATGAGCTCTGTGCCGCGTTGCGTGCGGGTGCTGTGGAGTCCGGGGGCGATGCCGGATTGAAGGAGGGCGGGCATGGCGGCATCGAGGGCTTCGCGGAGTTGGCTGGCTTGGAAGGGCTCGGATTGGCTGTCGATGCCCGGCTCGGAAAGCGTTTGCGCGAAGCGGGTGATGGCGGCGAAGAGGGGCATCCAATCGACCCAGCGCGGAAAGGGGAGCTGATCCTGCGCAGGCGACGGAAGCAGGAATTGCCAGTCTTTGGAGCGGACACGGAAGTGTTTCTCACGGCCATGGCGGACGGAGAAAACCTGGGCGGATTCTTCCATTTCGTTGAGGATTTGCTGGATAGATTTGGAGAAGTAGCCAGTAGCGCGGGCGATGGCGGCGGGGTGGCCGGAATCGTGGGTGAGTAGCCATGCGAGGATTTCCGCACGGGCATTGACGCCGAGCAGGGCGCGCAGGGTGAAGATCAGCGTCGTTCGCGTGCGGGGATCAGGCGGCTGGCTCATGGCTCGGAGTTCGAGTTTTCCTCGTAACAGCCCGTGTTTGGCGAAGATGGGGGCGGCATCGCCGGCAGGGAGGGCGGGGGTGCCGTCGCTGCGGAGAAAGAGCGATTCCTGTGAGGATGATTGCGGTGCTTGATCGGCGAGCACTCGCCATTTGCGGTGGGCGACTTGCTGGCCTAGCAACTCGGCGATGGCGGAGAGGACGCGTGGATCCGCGACATCGGGCCAACTGCGATGCAGGCCTTGGAGGCGTTGCAGGCTGATGCGACGTCCGAATTTTGCCAGCCAATCGATGGATTCGTCCATCAAGCGGGAATCGTAGCGACCGAAGCGAGTGGTGGCGAGCAGTAGTGCCTCGGGATCGATGATGCGGTCGTCACTGGGGCGCGGGTACCCTGCAACACCAAGGGAGGACCATTGGTGCCAGAGCAGATCGACCATCCTGGTGTGGAGGCGGTTAAGTGAATCGTGGAATGAGGTTGGCATGTCCGAGTTCGTGGAGCAGTGTGGCAAGCTTGGGATGGGTGCTGGTTTCGTGGATGTGGAGGAGTATCCAGCGGAGGAGTTCTTCGACTTCGTCGCTGGCGGGTTTTAGGCAAGCGAGGTCTTCGAGATCGCGCCTTTGGTCACGTTCTAGGGAGGCACTCAGTTTCAGCAAGATCAGCCCCTTGCGACCGATGAAGCTGATTTTCAAGTTGTTGCCGTATGTGCGGGTGTCGAGTTCCGTCCAAAACCACGCGGGAAGGGCGGAAAGATTGAGACCATGGAAAGAGGCGGCACCGTTGAGCCAATTCGGATCGAGACGCAGTTCCACGGCCACCTTGCTAGCGGCGTTTTTAATCGCGTCTGGCAATGGGTAGGCGCTGACGACATTTCCCTCCCATTCCCGTAGCGCCATCACGTCCACATCCTTCGTCTGGCGGGTGCTGAGACGGTGGATGAGCAAAGCGCTGCCGCCTCCGACGACCAGCCAAATGGGTGCTGATTTGCCTACAGTGAGGAAATCGTCGAGGAGTGCAAAGGCGGAGACGAGGGATGATTCATTCATCTAAAGGATGGTTTAAGCATCTGAAATGGATGTGTAAACACTATTTTATGATTTTATCCCATCGGTCATGGATTTTTTTCCTTTGCGCTGCGATACTGACTTTGAAGACGAATGGAGGAGGACATCACGGCCTCAAGGGCAAGCCATGGTTGTATTTGATGCCAATCTGCTGATCTGCGGCTTGAAGCGAGCTTGTATCATTTCTGCCGGATTTCTGAGGCATTTTTGATCGTATTGGGTAAAGCGAAGATGTTTGCTGGTTTTTGCCCATCAGGGGTTGAGGCGTTCCTACAGGACGCAAAAGTACGTGGGGGCGGATACCCAGGATTCAACCCGATATCCTAAGTTGACTGCGGTCACTGCCCGCCATCATTTGCTGCGCAAGGCATTTCAGACCTTGGGGTAGCATCTTTGGATGAAGCCCACTGCGTCCATGAAACTCCTTGCACATCAAAGCCTAGCAGCGACTTTCTGGAGCTCTAGTTCGGATCCCGGGATAAAGAGCCTCAAGGGAAATGCTGGGGGGTGATCGGTAAGGGTGAAGGGGGGCGTGGACCAAGGGGCTTATTTCTTCTTTCCTTGTTGGAGGGCTTGGGAGAACCAGTCGTTGGTGGGGGCGGGGGAGCTAGGGCGGTTGTCGCGGCGGGGGGCATTGTTGCGGTCGCCTTGTGGACTATTGCCGGGGGCGCTGCGGCGCTCCATGTCGGGCTTGGATTTGAGGCTGAGGGCGATGCGTTTGCGGACCAGATCGACTTCGATGACGGTGGCTTGGACTTTTTGGCCGACTTTGACGACTTCGGCGGGATCTTTGACGAAGGTATCGCTGAGTTGGCTGATGTGGACGAGACCATCTTGGTGGACGCCTATATCGACAAAGGCACCGAAGGCGGTGACGTTGGTGACAATGCCGGGGAGTTTCATGCCAACCTTGAGGTCTTCGGGTTTTTCGACGCCTTCTTGGAAATGGAAGATTTCGAATTGTTTGCGGGGGTCGCGTCCGGGTTTGGCGAGTTCTTCGACGATGTCGCGCAGCGTCGGGAGACCGACATCGGCGGTGACGTAGTTGCTAGGTTTGATCTTGGCGCGAAGCTCAGGATTTTCGAGCAGTTGGTGGACGGTGCAATCGAGGTCGGCGGCCATTTTTTCGACGAGGGGGTAGCGCTCGGGATGAACGGCGGAGGAATCGAGCGGATGCGCGGCACCATTGATGCGGAGGAATCCAGCGGCTTGCTCGAAGGCTTTTTCGCCGAGGCGAGGAACGCTTTTTAGGGCATCGCGCGAGGGGAAGGGACCGTTGGCGTTGCGGTGGGCGACGATATTTTCGGCGAGAGAGCGGTTGAGACCGGAAACGTATTGCAGGAGTTCTTTCGAGGCTGTGTTGACCTCGACGCCGACGGCGTTTACGGCGCTGATGACGGTGTCATCGAGCGAATCCTTGAGGGCGCGTTGATCGACATCGTGCTGGTACTGGCCGACTCCGATGGCTTTAGGGTCGATTTTCACCAGTTCGGCGAGGGGATCCATGAGGCGGCGACCGATGCTGATGGCACCGCGGACGGTGAGGTCGAGGTCAGGGAATTCCTCGCGGGCGACTTCCGAGGCGGAGTAAATCGAGGCGCCGGATTCGTTGACGACGATGATTTGGATGGAGGAAGGGAGATTTAGTTTGCGGCAAAAGGTTTCGGTCTCGCGTGAGGCGGTGCCGTTGCCGATGGCGATGGCTTCGATTTTGTACTTGGCGATGAGGGCGAGCAGTTCTTTGGCGGCTTCGTATTGTTGGGCGTTGGAGCCAGCTGTGATGTGAAGGACAGTGTGATGAAGGTGGGTGCCGGTGGCATCGAGGACGACGGTTTTGCAACCGGTGCGGAAGCCGGGGTCGATAGCGAGGAGGCGTTTTTGACCCAGAGGGGAGGCGAGGAGGAGCTCGCGCAGATTATCGGCGAAGACTTGGATGGCGGTAGCATCGGCGAGTTTCTTCGAGGCGAGACGCATTTCTGTTTCCATCGATGGCATAAGCAGTCGCTTGCAGGCATCTTCGGTGGCCGTGGACACATGTTGTGCTGCTGCTCCGCGTCCTGTGACGAAATGGGGTAGGGCGTGAGAGGTGACTCGTTCGAGGGGGATATCGATGCGCATCAGCAGAAAACCGTCTTTTTCGCCACGGCGAATGGCGAGGAGTCGGTGGGAAGGGATCGAGCGGAGGGGTTCTGACCATTCGAAGTAGTCGCGGAACTTCGCGGCATCAGGCTCGGTCTCCTTGCCATACATGACTTTTGAAGAGATGGTAGCTTCGGCTTCGTAGAGTTTTCGGGTTTCGCCACGGAGGGCAGGGTGGTCGGCGACGATCTCCGCAATGATATCGCGGGCGCCAGCGAGGGCATCGGCGATGGTTTTAACTTCGAGTGCTTCGTTGAGGTATTTTGTCGCCTCGGCATCCATTTCAGCCTCGGTGACGTTTTGGTTTTCCAGGAGGAAGGTCGAGAGAGGCTCGAGTCCGCGGTCTTTGGCCTTGGTTGCGCGAGTTTGGCGTTTGGGGCGGAAGGGAGCGAAGGTATCCTCAAGGGTGCTCATGGTCAGGCAAGCGAGGATTTTCTTTTGGAGTTCGGGGGTAAGGAGGTTGCGTTCTTCCAGGGATTTGAGGATGGCGGCGCGGCGGGCATCGAGTTCGACGAGACGGATCATGCCGTCGCGGATGGCGGTGATTTGAACTTCATCGAGTTCGCCCGTGGCTTCTTTGCGGTATCGGGCGATGAAAGGAACGGTAGCACCTTCGGCGATGAGTTTCGCGGTTGCGGCGACGCTGCGGGAGGAAATGCTGGTTTCCTTAGCGATGACGTCGATGTGGTGAGAATGGTCTGGGGTGGGTTGAGACATGCGGGTGAGGAGTTTTGGTTTTTTGTGGTGGGGAATCAAGTTTTAAGTGGGGGATTTGAAGAGGAGGGGGCGAGGGGGAGTGAGGGAGGGGGAGATTTGAACCGCAAAGACGCAAAGGGCGCGAAGGTTTGAGGAATTTTACCCTGGAGGGCACGGAGGACACAGAAGGAGTTCTCTGCGGGCATCCATAAATGGAAATATAAATGTTCTCGAAGAATAGCAGATTTTATTGATTTCTCAATTGATGGAGAAATGAATCAACGTCTTCAGTGGGAAATTTATGGGAGTTTTTTGGTGGTTCATCGGTACGGGTGATGAGATCATAGGTACGGGTGGAGCGTCCATCGGTACGGGTGGAGCGTTCATCGGTACGGGTGGAGCGTTCATCGGTACGTGTGGAGTGTTCATCGGTACGGGTGGAGTGTTCATCGGTACGGGTGAAGGGTTCATCGGTACGGGTGAAGGGTCAATCGGTACGGGTGGAGGGTCAATCGGTACGGGTGAAGGGTCAATCGGTACGGGTGGAGAGTCAATCGGTACGGGTGAAGGGTCAATCAGTAAGGGTGAACGTGGGGGTGAGGGCAATTTTTCGCCTGGTATTTAGTATGGGAGCGGGGAGTGGGGGAGGTTTTTAACGACGGATTTGACGGATTTTTTTTGAGGGGTGGCGTAATCAGTTGTTTTTGGTGGAAGGGTGGGATTTGATTGGGGGTGTGGAGATGATTCGGATTAAAGGTGCTCGGCAGCATAATTTGCGGAATGTTTCGGTGGACATTCCGAAGGGGCAATTGGTGGTGATTACGGGGCCGAGCGGTTGCGGGAAGTCGTCGTTGGCGTTTCATACGTTGTTTGCGGAGGGGCAGCGGAGGTATGTGGAATCGCTGTCGATGTATGCGCGGCAGTTTTTGGATCAACTGGAGAAGCCGGATGTGGATGGGATCGAGGGGCTATGTCCGGCGATTGCGATTGAGCAACGAGGTGGGGTATTGCATCCGCGCTCGACGGTGGCGACGGTGACGGAGATTTCTGAGTTGTTGCGGGTGTTGTGGGCGGCGCTGGGAATACCACATGATCCGGTGACGGGGGAGCGACTTAAGAAGATGGATGCGGCGGAGATTGTCGCAAGTTTGTTGGAGAGGCCAGAGGGAACGAAGTTGGTGTTACTAGCACCGGTGGAGAAGGGGGAGTTAGCGGATGTCGGCGCGCTATTTACGAACCTGCGGAGGCAGGGGTATGTGCGGGTACGGGTGGATGGGGAAATCGTTGATCTGGAAGAAGCTATGGGGGTAGAAATACCGCGCAGCGTGGAGATTGTGGTGGATCGGTTGGTGGTGCGTGAGGGCGTGGCATCGCGTTTGGCGGATAGTATGGATGGTTGCTTACGTCTGTGTGGGAGTGAGTCGCGGGTGTTGGTCATGGAGCCGGGTGGTGAGGTGTGGGAGGAGGTTTCGTTTCAGACGAGTTATCGCAATGCGGCGACGGGGTATGTGTTGGCGGAATTGAGCCCGAAGCATTTTTCGTATAATTCGCATTTGGGAGCGTGTGAGGCCTGTGAGGGTCTGGGGACGGAGATGTATTGCGATGAGAATTTGCTGGTGGGTGATGGTAAGAAATCGCTAGCGGAGGGTGGGATATCGGGCTGGTGGAAACCCGCTGGGCCGCGATTTTTGCAGTTGCAGCGTGAGGGAAAATGGGTGGCTGCTAAAATGGGGGTGGAGTGGGATGTTTCTTGGGATGAATGGAGTGAGGAGGCGCGGAGCGTGATCTTGCATGGGGGAGTGGTGGAGGGGAAAAAGATTGAGGGTTTGTGTGGTGAGGCGGAACGCAAGGTGCGCGAAGTAAAGAGTGAGGCAGCGCGGCGGCGACTGATGCGGGTGATGGCACATCGTCCGTGTCGGGTGTGCGGAGGTGCGAGATTGAAGGCATCGATCCGAGCGGTGAAGGTGGAGGCGGAAGAGGGATGGTTGGGGATTCAGGAATTTAGTGCATTGCCAGTGGAACAGGCGTTGGTGTGGATGAGGGCGGTGAATGTTTCGCTGGAGAAGGGTGAGGTGTTGCGTGGAGTGGTGGATGATTTGTGCAAGAGGCTGGAGTTTTTGTGCGATGTGGGTTTGGGGTATTTGGCGTTGGATCGGGCGAGCGGTACGCTTTCTGGCGGGGAGGCACAGAGGATTCGGCTCGCATCGCAGCTGGGCTGTGGCTTGTCGGGGGTGTTGTATGTGTTAGATGAACCGAGCATCGGGCTGCATGCGGTGGATACGGAATGTTTGATCCGAGCGCTGCATCGATTGCGTGATATGGGGAATACGGTGCTGGTGGTGGAGCATGATGAGGCGATCATCCGTGCAGCGGATTGGTTGATCGAGATGGGGCCGGGTGCGGGGAGTGCGGGAGGTTTGGTGCTAGGGAGTGGGTCATGGGCAGATCTAGGGGATTTGCCGACGGTGGCGTGGTTGCGAGCGAAGCGGACTTGGCCAGCGGTGATGCATGTTCCAGCGGGGCATCCGCATCTCACGGTGCGCGGGGTGAGCGAGAGGAATTTGCGGGAGGTGGATGTGGCGATTCCTTTGGGACGTATGGTGGCATTGACAGGGCCGAGTGGGAGTGGGAAATCGACCTTAGCGGAAGACGTAATCGGGCGAGCCTTGGCGAGGCATTTACGTCAAGGTGGAGATGCTCCGGGGGTATATCGGGAACTGGAAGGGGCGGAACGTTTAGGGAAGTTCGTATGTGTGGATCAAAGTGCCATCGGGCGAAGTCCTCGCTCGAATCCAGCAACTTTTACGGGGATGTTCGATGTGATTCGTGACATGTTCGCGCAACTACCAGTATCTCGCCAACGAGGGTATGGGCAGGGGCGTTTCAGCTTTAATACCAGAGGCGGCAGGTGTGAGCGGTGTGAAGGTGCGGGGAGAGTGAAGATTGAGATGCATTTTTTGCCAGATGCTTGGGTGACTTGCTCTGCTTGTCATGGGAAGCGATTCAATCGCGAGACCTTGGAGATTTGTTTCAAAGGGCATAGCATCGCGGATGTATTAGAATTGACGATTGAGGACGCGTGTCGGGTTTTTGCGAATGTGCCGAAAATCATGCATCTGTTGGCGGTTCTCATGGAGTTAGGTTTGGGATACATGAAGTTAGGGCAAGCGGCAAATACGCTTTCTGGTGGAGAGTCACAACGACTGAAGCTCGCGGTGGAGATAGCTCGACCGACGAAAGGCCATGTGTTTTATTTATTCGATGAGCCGACGACCGGATTGCATTTTGGCGATGTGCAACGCTTGGTTTCGGCTTTGCGGCGTTTGCGCGATGCGGGAAATACGGTATTTATCGTAGAGCATCAGCTTGACGTGATCACCGCATGCGATTGGGTTATCGAGCTTGGACCTGGTGGTGGCACTCATGGGGGGCTGGTTTTAGCTCAAGGATCTCCCGAAGTTGTGGGCGGGACTGATACCGCGACGGGTAGGGCCTTGCGTGATTGGCAAAAAGGTATCTGATGAAAATCAGACAAAAAGGCGAGGGGATATCGTTTCTTTATTGAAATGTTTCAACTTCGATTATGATTGCAGGACACGCAGCAAAAACATTATCTCCGTCAGCGAATGCATGGCGTGAATGGCTCGCCGAAAATGGGCCGCGCTTGCTCTTGTTTGCAAAAAACCAAACACGCTCGGCTGCTGATGCGGAAGATGTTTTGCAAGACGCCTTGGTGAAGTTGGTCGAAAAGCTCAACGACGGCACCTTTGATGGTGGTCAGGAAATGTGGATGGCATATCTTTACACTTCGATACGACGTTTATCGATCGATATGGGACGCAAGGATGATCGTCGCCGCAGACGAGAAGATTTTGTCGCTGATGAAGCTGAAGCAGAGTCGGCGCTGGCCTTTGATCCGTGGTTTGATTCGGATGCTTCTCACGAAGAGCGTCGCGTGCAGCTCGAAAGAGGTATGAAAGAGCTGCCGAAAAAATTTTCTGAGGTAATTGTATTAAAAATATGGGGAGAGAAAACGTTTGCGGAGATCGCAGATATGCTGGAAATCTCCCAAAATACCGTCGCTTCACGTTATCGTTATGGAGTGGAGATTTTACGTCGCAAACTCATCGAAAACAAGTGCAAAGGCGATCTCGCACTTTAACCCCCAACCCCCAAAAAAATATGGAGATGACTAGAAATGAAGTAGAAGAAATGTTGCTTGCCTTGCGGCCCACAGCATTGCGCGAGGATATGACGGAGCGAATGGAGTTTGCTCTTGGGATTCATGATTCACTCGAGGAATCAAAACGAGCCAGCGATGGAGTCTTTCAGTCGATTCAGCCCGTGGTTTTGAATCCCGAATTTCAGTCGCGTTTGCTTGAGATCGTCGCCCGTGTGCCGTTTCGTCTCAATGAAAAAGTCGTCATGTTTCCTGCCGGAGCTCAGACGCGTCCCGATCTGCGTAAGCCCCATCGAGCTTGGCTCGCTGCTGCCGCATGCGCTACCATTGGCGGCTTGGCGGCTTTATTTATACCCAACCAACCAGAAAGAGCCCAAAACATTGCTGCCGTTTTACCGGTGCAAGACTATCCTAAAAATGTTAGATCAGGCAATATCGCCACGACAAGTTTTGGCAGCGAACTTGAGGTGGCAGAAGACCAGGGAGTGATTTGGACGAAAGATCGTCAGCCCATGCGAGTGCTACGGATTGAATTCCAAGATCGAGTCCTAGTTCGCGACGAACATGGTGTTGAAAGAATGCTAAATCTTCCCCGTGAAGAAGTCATTTTGATTCCTGAAAAACTCGATTAATTCTTTGATAATTGTAATGCTATTCAAGATGAAACCAATCCAACATACATTTCTCTATTTATGCGCTCTTTCCTTGCCTTTGATTGCAATTGAGCCTCCGAATAAAAAAATGCCTGTTCCTCCGAAAGAGGTTGAGCCAATGGAAGCGCCCAGCATCAATCAGGCAGCAAGCCCTGAAGCTGCTCCTATGCGCAAAATGCAAGATGCAGGTTCCCCAAAGGCTTTGGTAGGCCATCCCTACGTGGGCATTAAGTTGTCCCCCGTTCCAGAAGAGCTGTCGAGTCATCTAGGACTCGAAAAATTGAACGGTGCACTTGTGCGTTTGGTTGCTCCTGACTCTCCTGCCAAGGAAGCGGGTCTGCAGGAGTTTGATATCATTCAGTCCATCGATGGCGCAAATATCCGTGGCCATGATTGCATGTGTGAGATTTTGAAAAAAAAGAAATTAGGCGATAAGCTGTATTTTTCGATTTTGCGTCGTGGGCAAAACATGAACCTTTTCGTTACGCTTGGATCGCGACCTGAAAAATTAGCTGCTCAAGAAAATCCCGCAGACTGTGAAGAGGATCCCGCTGAAAAGCTCTTCGACAATGTGCCGGAGCGCTACGCACCAGGCATCCGCAAATTATTGGAGCAAAATTCTCGTGCGATGGGTGGTCTCGGCGGAAGTTCGGCTTTAGATCCAAGTAATGATGACGACATGCTGGATCTCAAAAAACGCACAGAACGAGTGATGGCAGAAATGCTGCGCATGCAGAAACGATTTGGAGCATTGGATCAGAATCAAAGTTTGCTGCAAATGTTGCCGCAAGGTGGAGTCAACATGCAGATGGCGATGAAGAGCAGAATCAGCGTGATGGATGCCAATGGTCGAATTGAGATCAATCGTCACGGAGATAAATCTGAAGCAAGTGTCTATGATTCCGAGGGTAATCTGGAGTGGTCAGGCCCTTTCGCTAACGACGAGGATAAAAAATCCATACCTCCCAAGGTGCTTGATCGCTTAAATCAACTAAACCTTCAGGTTGATGGCGCAAGTCGGTTGGAAATGAAATGGAAATCCGACGAGTGATAATGTCGATCGATGATTGTCACAATTTTCTCATTGGCTGAAACGCACAATTGGATTACATCCCTGCGCATGCGAGTCACGCGTTGCATGTCCTACTTCTGCTTCTTTTTGAGTTTGATTCTTTCTTCCTGCAGTATCCGCTTCCCTGTAGAAGCGCCTGCACCATTGCCACCTCAGAGGCCTTCTGCGGTTTCCTCACAGGTTCCTCGCAAAGACCAGAAGGTGACGATTTGGTTGTTAGCAGATTCTTTACATACTTCGTTGGCATTGCCCTACGATTGGTTGATCGAAAATGGCTACCGACCTCCCCAAGGATTGCGTTTCACCAAAGGCACGCAGCGAGTCGTTGTTATGAGTTGGGGTGACCGGGCTGCATACATGAACAAGCGATGGCTTACTCCGTGGGAAGTCTTTCATGCATTGTTCTTGCCGTCTCCTTCGGTCACCGAAATCATTCCGGTTTCATGGAATATCGAAGGTGTTTGCCATCAACAACGTATCTACCAAGCAGAAGTATCCCGCGCTCAGGGAGTTGCTGTAGCCGCGTTTCTCAATGGCACAGCCCGACAGAATCAAGAGGGTTTTCCGATAGTCATAGGTGATGCATCTTGGGGCGAAGGCTATCTTTTGGATTGCCCTTATTCCTACTATTTACCGAGAATATGTAACATTTGGACAGCGCAGTGCCTCGAAGCTTGCGGGCTGGATTTTGTGATGTTGCGTTCGACATCAGCCCATGGAGTCATCCGTCAATGCGAGGCGCAAGGATTCAAAAAAATTCACGCTGGCGTGAAAGGATACGGACGTTGATGTCCAGTGATGAAACATCTCCATCCTCTCAACATGATCAGCCCGATGATTCCTGTAAATCGCTTGCCGTTGAGTCGGCGATCGATCAATTCATTTTGTTTCTCGCTACCGAGAAAGGCCTTTCGGCGTCCTATCAGTTGTCGGTAAGGCAATCGCTGGACGCATTTCAATCGTGGTGCCAGGGTAAATCTCTCCATCTCATCAACATTGGCACCCATGAGCTATCGGACTTTTTGACCACACGGAAAATCGATGGACTTGCCGCTTCCTCGCTGCGGGTGACCACCGTGCATCTGAAAATTTTTTTCCGTTGGCTTGCGAAAACCCATCTCTTGCCGATGGATCCTGCCGAACCGCTGCACGCGCCCCGCGCCGAAAAATCTTTACCTGAAACCCTTCACGCGAACTACTGCTCCGTCTTGATCGAAAGCATCGATACATCGCAGTATCTTGGCCGACGTGACCGAGCTATGCTGGAATTGTTTTATTCATCGGGGCTTCGTCTGTCGGAACTATGCGGGGCGCGACTCGAAAATCTCGATCTTGCAGAAAAATTCATCCGCGTCACTGGTAAGGGCAATAAAATGCGCATCATTCCCCTTGGTGAAATGGCGCGCAACGCTCTGGAGCTATACCTCGCCAACGAACGACCAAACCTCGTGCGTCCGCGAACCTCATCGCATGTTTTTTTATCCGTGAGAGGCGGATGCCTTTCACCCGAGCGGGTACGTGAAATCGTCAAAGAACGAGCGCTCCTTGCTGGGATCGATCAAAATATCTACCCGCACTTGCTTCGGCATTCCTTCGCCACACACTTGCTAGAAGGTGGTGCCGATCTTCGGGTCATTCAGGAATTACTAGGACATGCCGATATCTCGACCACCCAAATCTACACGCATGTCGATCAAAAACGTCTCAAATCTCTCCACAAAACCTTCCATCCACGTGGATAGGCGCTGAGTTTTTCTCAACACAGGAAATGTCTCGCCCGCTAACAGCTAGCAAAATCTCTGAAATTTCAACGCGAAATTTATCCTCTTCTTGCGAGAAATCATCCATAGCCCAGCAGCGACGCGACTTTTTCCTTTCGAGGCGAAATTTTGCTTGTGAAATTTTTCACAAGCGTTCATATTCGCGCACCGCTCTTCACTATGGCAAATTTTTTCCCACGCTGGACCAACTTACTTCCGCTGAAAATCGCGATCTGCGCCGGTTCCGTTGTGATCGGAGTTGTCGCAGCTTTCACGATTTATGCCACTCCGAAATCGAATTTGGTCGGCTACCAACCCGCCCAGCCGATTCCGTTTTCGCACAAAATTCACGTCGAACAACTTGGTCTCGATTGTCGGTATTGCCATTCTTTCGTCGATGTTTCCGACCATTCGAACCTGCCTTCCGCCAATACCTGCTGGAACTGCCATCAACACGTGCAACGCCAAAGTCCGAAACTAGAGCCTCTGCATCGTGCCATGGACAAAACCCATCCGCTATACGATGGCAAACCGATCCAGTGGGTGAAAGTTCACAAAGCTCCTGACTACGTCAAATTTAGCCACTCAGCTCACGTCAATCGCGGTGTTTCTTGCGTGAGTTGCCACGGTCAAGTTGACGAAATGGAAGTTGTTTACCACGCCAAAGATCTTTCCATGGGCTTCTGCCTCGAGTGCCATCGCAATCCTCACAACGAGGTGCGCCCCTTGGAGGAAGTGTTCAATCTCAAGTATGACGCTGAGAAATATCTGAAAGAAAATGTCGTGCTCAACGAAAAAGGCGAGCGCATCACCGAAAAAGCCGAGTTAGGAAAAAAACTTGTCGAGCAATTCAGCCTCCAACCGAAGGAAAGCTGTGCCACTTGTCACCATTGAGAATTTATTTTTGTTCCCATCACGATCATGAGCAAACGCATTTTGCAACACCCTGAGATTCCCGCCAACGATAACACTCGTTCTTGGCTCAATGTGGGACACTTGGAAAACTCCGCTGCCTTCAAACAAGTTCTCCAGCGCGAATTCGTTACATCCGCCACGCGCATGGAAAACGAAGAAGACGCGGAAAATTCTCGCCGTAACTTCCTCAAGCTGATGGGTGCCTCCACGATGCTGGGCGGTCTCGCTGCTTGCCGTCGTCCTGAGAAATATACGGTCCCTTACAATCAGGCTCCCGAGTGGGTTATTCCTGGAAAAGCTCTTTATTACGCATCTGCCATGCCCTCCGCCGCAGGTGCTGTGCCTCTCGTGGTGACTTCTTTTGAAGGCCGCCCTACAAAATTGGCACCGAATACCCTGCACCCTGATTCCGATGGAACAGACGCTTTCGCGCAGGCTTCCATTCTCGATCTTTATTCGCCCTCTCGCTCCAGAAGCATTCTCCACAAAGGCGCAGCTTCGGATCTTTCTTCCCTGGAAAAAGCCCTAGCAGAACTCGCTACTACCGGCAAAATCGCTCTGGTTTTTGGTGCTGATGAATCACCGACCCGCAGCCGATTGGTCAAAGAACTCGCCGGAAAAATCCCTAGCCTCAAGGCCTACGCTTACGAACCGCTTGCCGCAGCCAATCTGGCATCTCGTAGCGTTGTCAATTTCTCCAAAGCTGACCGCATTCTTGCTCTCGATTGCGATTTCTGCTCGCTTGATCGCCAAGGCCCGGTTGCTCCGTTCTTCCAACGTCGTAAACCCGAGGGCAAAGGCTACAAAAACACCGCCGATGCCAAGTCGATGAATCGCCTCTACGCCGTAGAGAGTCTCTTCACTCTCACTGGTGGCATGGCGGATCACCGCTTGCGTGTGGCACCTAGCCAAGTGGAAAATATCGCTGCGCAAATCCTTATCAAACTCGGCGGCAACGTCAGTGGCTCCACCCCCATCACCGATGCGAACCATTTGTCATGGATCGACTCGATGGTCAGCGACCTTAAGGAAAACAAAGGCCGCAGCGTCGTTGTTGCCGGTTCGCGCACTTCGCCCGCACTACAAGCGATTGTGGCTTCCATCAACCTCGCGCTCGATGCTTACAATCACACGATTGCGACCTTTGACTCTCTCAACTCAGGCTTCGGCAATCTTGCGTCGTTGAAAAACGATCTCCAATCGGGTGCCGTCGAAAACATCATCTTCCTCACACCTGCCAACCCAGTATTCGACGCGCCGGCCGACTACAATTTCGCAGAACTGGTCAGCAAAGCGAAAACCACCATCCACCTTGGGTTGCGCACGGATGCCACCGCGCACGCATGCACATGGCACATCCCCGCCGCGCATTACCTTGAGGCATGGGCTGACGCGCGCTCGGCAAGTGGCGTCGTGACGCTGATGCAGCCAATGATTCTGCCGCTCTACGATCACTGCATTTCCGAGTTGGAAGTTCTCTCTGCATTACTTACTGGCAAACTCACCACGGGCGATGATTCCTCTGGATACCAAGCCGTTCGCGCTACCGCCGGCGGTGCAGATTCCGATTGGAAAAAATCTCTCCGCCAAGGTTTCATGCCGGGAGCCGCGCCTACAAAAGCCATTTCCCCACCTGAGGGCCTTGCGATCAAGCCTGCTCCTGCTCCCTCTGCGGATAGTCTCGACATCATTTTCTCCACCGACGGCTCGATTTTTGACGGGCGATACATCGACAACGCGTGGCTGCAAGAATCTCCCGATCCGATTTCGAAAATCGCATGGGACAATGCTGCATTCATCGCTCCAAAGACGGCGAAAGAACTGGGCATTTACGATCAAGTCATTGCTCTTGAAAATCAACGCGCCGCCGCTCCTGTCGATGGTGAGTCTGGCAACCGCCGCGCTCCGATCATTGCCGTGTCACTCGCTGGCAAAACCATCGAAATTCCCATCCACATCGCCTTTGGTCTTGCGGAAAACACCGTCGTGATCCCTGTCGGCTACGGACAAGGCTACGACAAAGAAAATGATTTCGAAATTCCCGCCAGCAATGCAAATCACGTCGGTCTCGTTGGGGTCAACCGCGGCGTGAACGTCTATCCTTTGCGCACTTCGGCCACCACCTACATGGCGCAAGGGGCGAAAGTTACTAAGACCGACAAACGCTATTTCCTTGCTTACACCCAAGAGCACCACGCCATGTATGGTCGTGCGTTGGCTCGGGAAATTTCCACCATGGATGTCGCTCACAAAGGTGATTTCGACAAACAATACGAAGGAGTTCAGCTTCAAGGAAATGACTCCCACGCGCCACCCAACTACTCGCTTTACAAGCAAGAAGGTTCTTCCACCTGGAATCCTAATAAAAATGGCAACGCCAAGCCTTTGTTGAGCGATACCCTGCATCAGTGGGCGATGAATATCGACCTCAGTTCCTGCATGGGCTGCAATGCTTGCCTTGTCGCGTGCCAAGCAGAAAACAACATTCCCGTCGTCGGTAAAGATCAGCTTGCCAAAGGCCGCGCCATGCACTGGATTCGCATGGATCGTTATTTTGCCCAGCAAGACAACAACAGTTTTGACATCGACAGTCCCGCCATGGTTCCGCAGCCCGTTGCCTGTGTGCAATGTGAAAGTGCTCCTTGCGAAACTGTTTGCCCCGTCAATGCTACCGTTCATACGGAAGATGGCCTCAACGCCATGGCCTACAATCGTTGCATCGGCACCCGTTATTGCGCCAATAACTGCCCATACAAAGCTCGTCGTTTCAACTATTTCGATTACAATAAGCGCAATCCATTGATCGAGAACAATCTCTACAAAGGTCCCTTTGGCGAGACGCAAGTTGGCAAAGGACCGCACCTTCAGCGCAATCCCAACGTCACCGTACGCATGCGTGGTGTCATGGAAAAATGCACCTATTGCGTGCAGCGCCTCAAGGATGCGCAGATTCGCCAAAAACGCGGTCACAAGCAGGATGTCTTGGCCTCAGGAAAGACCTCACCCGACGTCACGGTTACCACACAGACCTTGCGCGTGCCTGTCGATTCCATCAAAGTCGCTTGCCAAGAGGCTTGTCCTGCGGACGCCATCACCTTCGGCAATAAGCTCGACGGCAAAGACTCGGCGATTGTCCGCGCTCGCGACCTTAAGCGCAGCTACGAACTCCTTCACTACATCGGCACCATTCCTCGCACCCTCTACATGGCACGAGTGAAAAACCCGAATTCGGCCATGCCCGATGCCCCGTTCGTCGGCCAGTCCACCATCAACATGCACTAATTTTTTCCAATCACCATGGCACACGCTAGCACAACAGCTCCTGAGACCAGAAACGGGCCGAAACTTCCCGTTCTCCAGCGCGAAAAGCTCATTCTCAACAATCGCTCGTATCATTGGATTACGGAAACCATTTGCGGCATTGTGGAAAACAAACAACCGCTGATCTGGTGGTTGCTGTTTCTCCCCAGCGCGCTGATCGCCGCTCTTGGTGTCGGCGGCGGCCTACTGCTCTTGGTTTCGACTGGCGTTGGTGTCTGGGGCATGACCAATACTGTTTTCTGGGGCTGGGACATCACCAACTTCGTTTTCTGGATCGGCATCGGCCACGCGGGAACGCTGATTTCGGCGATTTTGTTCCTCACGCGGCAAAACTGGCGAACTTCCATCAACCGCGCTGCGGAAGCGATGACGATTTTTGCGGTCTGCTGCGCGGGCATTTTCCCTGCGTTCCACGTCGGTCGTGTGTGGATGGCATGGTTCCTTGCTCCCATTCCCAACTCGAATGCGATCTGGCAAAACTTCAAATCACCCTTGCTTTGGGACGTGTTTGCGGTCTCCACCTACTTCACGGTTTCCTTGATTTTCTGGTATCTCGGCATGGTTCCAGACTTGGCGACCATTCGCGATCGTGCCAAACCTGGCTTGCGCAAGCTGCTCTACGGAATTTTTGCCATGGGCTGGCGCGGCGGCAATCGCCAATGGAGCCACTATGAAATGGCTTACCTCTTGCTTGCGGCTCTTTCCACACCTCTCGTGCTTTCGGTTCACTCGGTCGTTTCGTTCGACTTCGCAACCTCCGTGGTTCCTGGTTGGCATACCACCATTTTCCCGCCGTATTTCGTTGCGGGTGCGGTTTTCGGCGGATTCGCGATGGTGTTGACGATCATGATTCCTGCTCGCGCCCTCTACGGTCTGCACGACATGATCACCATGAAGCACATCGAAAACATGGCGAAAATCATCTGTCTCACTGGCACGATCGTTGGATATGCCTACCTGATGGAGCTTTTCGTCGCCTTTTACTCGGGTGCCATTTATGAAATGGAAGCTTTCAAATATCGTATCGCTGGTCCTTACTGGTGGGCCTACCTCGCGATGATGAGCTGCAACGTGCTTTCTCCTCAGCTTTTCTGGTTCAAGAAATGCCGCGAAAACCTTTGGATCATCATGGCTGTTTCCATGGCGGTGAACATCGGCATGTGGTTCGAGCGATTCGTCATCATCGTCACTACTTTGGCGCGGATGTGGCTGCCAGGTGACTGGAAATACTACTCGGCCAGCCCGTTTGAAATCATTCTTTTTGTTGGCACCATCGGCATGTTCCTGACGCTGTTCTTGTTGTTCCTGAAGTTCCTGCCTTGCATCAACATTGCCGAGGTGAAATGGACACTTCCTGAGTCCGATCCCCATTTTGACGACATTCATGCCCACAAGGACGACGGCGCAGTGGTGATTCCCGCCTACCAGCCAGAAATTCCCAGCACCACGCACAAGGGCACGACTGTAGCCTAATCGACAACCTCTTGACCTTCCGACCTATCGACTGACTTCCATGAGCACCACACGCAAAAGAGTTTACGGTTACTTAGCTGAATTTCCCAGCGCCTCCGCCCTTTACAAGGCAGCGGAAAAAGTGCGCGATGCCGGCTTCACTAAGTGGGATTGCTATTCTTCCTACCCGATTCACGGTCTCGACAAAGCCATGGGGTTGAAACGATCCATTCTTCCTTATTTGGTGTTTTTCGGCGGAATGACCGGAACCATCACCGCGTTTCTTCTGGCATACACGACTCAGGTGGTGATTTACCCCACGGTGGTTCAGGCCAAGCCTGCCAATTTCTTCACGCTTCCCGCGTTCTTCCCGATCATGTTCGAGTTGACGATTCTTTTCTCTGGTTTCACCACGCTATTCGGCCTTTTGGCGCTGATGAAATTGCCCCGTCTCAACCATCCGTTGTTTGCGAGCAAACAGTTTCATCGCGCCACCGACGATGGATTTTTCATCGCCCTTGAAGCTCGCGATGCGAAATTTTCCGCATTAGGCAGCCGCTCTCTCCTCGAAGAAGCTGGCGGCACCAATATCGAACTCGTCGAGGAGGAGGCCACCGCCTAACGACATCACCCCGAAACTCATTTTCCTCACATGCGCTACTTTTTCCTCATCTACGCTATCGTTGCCATCGCTGTTGTCGGCATCTTCGGCATTCGCGGCACGAAGTTTTCCGAGCCGCCGATTCGCTTGCTCCCCGACATGGACGATCAGGACGTGACTAAGGCTCAAAAAACCGAAGCGTTCTTCTCTGACGGGGTTTCCTCTCGCCAGCCTGTCGCCAACACCGCTCCCATCGGTTTCCATCCTGAAGGTCGGACCAAACTCGGTGGCATCGCCGAGTACGAATTCTCTGGTGCTCAAGGCTACTACGACTCTGGTCATGTCGGCGACTATTACGGCACGGGAATGCCGAAGGAGTTGGAGCTCGATGCAAAATCGGCTGTCGAACTCCTCAAGCGCGGCCAAGAGCGTTACAATGTCTATTGTGCCGTTTGCCATGGCAAATCTGGCGATGGCGCCGGCATCACTTCCAACTACGGCGTGCCTGGCATTGCCAACTTGATGATCGATAACTACGGCTCCGCTGCCTACCCCGATGGACGACTTTACGAGGTCATCACCAAAGGCAAGGGCAACATGTCGGGCTACGGCTACAACATTCCCGTCCGCGATCGCTGGGCGATTGTCGCTTACATTCGCGCCATGCAAACAGCTCGCAAGGCTCCCTACGATGTCGTCAAAGAGGTTTTCGATGCCGGGCTGAAAGCTGCTTCCACTTCCACTCCGAAACCTTGACGCTAACACTTTTCCTACTTTTCCGATGGCACATCACCACGTTACATCCCACGATATCCCAGTCAACGGCGAGCACCTCGATGCTTCCAAGATCGCGAAATACAAAACGTTTGCTCTAGCGGTTTTGTTGATCGGCGGCTTGGCGAGTTGCTACTTGCTCTTTTTTACAGGCAACAAATCTTGGACAGCGACATATTCCTATTCTTGGGTTTTTGCACTGTTCTATTTCTTCACCATCGCGGTCGGCGGTTGCTTTTGGACACTACTTCACAATGTTTCCAACTCGGGATGGGGCACCAGCGTGCGTCGCACCATGGAAAACCTCGGGTCAGTTTTCCCATGGCTATCGATTTTTGCCATTCCTTTGCTTTGCCCAAGCGTGCAGCAATATCTCTTTGAGTGGATGAATTTGCATCGTGCTTCGATCGATTCCGCCAATGCTCATGGTGCTAACATTTCTGCGATGAGCATGATTACCGATTGGCTCGGCGGCGCATGGAATTGGGTTGTCAATGGCGGAAAATTTCTCTCATGGGCGTTGACCGGCACGGGTGAGTTTGTTCCCTCGGCTCACGAGCAAGAAGTTGCCACGGCTCTGCACCACGACCACCAGCACTTGCTCTACAATAAGCACTGGTTCATGAATCTGCCGTTCTGGTATTTCCGCAACATCATGTTCTTTGTGGCGCTGGGATATGCCATCGTACGTTTGCGCAAGCTCTCGACCATGCAAGATACCGACCCGAATCCTGGCACGGTGCATTATTTCAAAGCGCGTCGCGCTTCGGCGGCTTTCTTGCCCATCCTCGCTCTGACGGTGACGTTTGCTGCTTTCGATTGGGTCAAAGGTCTCGATTACAAGTGGTTCTCGACCATGTATGGTGTTTACATTTTTGCGGGATGCGCGATCAATTCGATGGCGGTCATCATCATTTCCGTGACTTTGCTTAAGCGTGCAGGCTACCTCAAAAACGTCGTCTCGCCCGAGCATTTCCACATCAAAGGCAAGCTGCTTTTCGCCTTCACCGTGTTCTGGGCCTATGTGACATTCTCGCAATATTTCCTCATCTGGTATGCCAACATCACCGAGGAAACGATTTATTTCATCAAGCGCAATACCGGTTCTTGGAACGTGGGCAGCACTTGTTTGACCATCTTCCACTTCGTGATTCCGTTTGTGGTGCTGCTTCAACAGTGGTTGAAGAAAAAACCGCTGTTGCTTAGCTCGGTGGCGGTTTACATGCTCTTGGTCCACATTCTCGACATCTACATCGCGGTGATCCCTGAACGTGGTTTTTCTCTCGGTAACATCCAAATCAAAGATGGATTCGACGGCGTGAAAGAATTTGGAAAAGTCAGCGCTTCCATCGCAGGTGCCTGGATGGGCGACATACTCGCCTTCGTGACCATCGGTGCAGGTTTCATTTTCTTCTATCTTCGTTCTTTCACGCAGCACGCGCTCTACCCACATCGTGATCCGCGCATTCTTGAATCCGCCAATCTTTCGAACTAAAGCACTTCTTCCTTAACCGTATATTTTTTCATGGACCCGTCTAAAGACAATCCGCTCATTCGTTTCCGCGCCTTTATTTGGGGCATTGGAATTTTTTCTCTGTTTGCCTTGGCCTTTGTGGTGCTTGCCATCTTCAAGGGTAAGGCGAGTCCCGATGTTGCAGAAGATGCAGCAGCGACACCGCGTTACGATACCAAGAAAAAAGTCGATACGGCTCAATCGGCCAATTTTTCATACAAAGAAGTCGAAGCTGGTAAAGTTGTTCAAGTTCCTCCCCACGATGTTTTTTCTCACGTTGGTGGCTTGCTTGCTAGCTCCCAGCCCGTAGCTGTGGAAAAACCGGAACAGATTGTTCCTGGCTCACCGACACAGAAGAAAATGGAAGAGGCTGCCAAAACAGCCGCTCCGATAGAAGTTGCAGAAGGTGATGCCAATGCTCCCATCGATCCTGCTGTCATGGCTGCTGGCCAAGCGACCTTCGCTCTTTGCATGGCGTGCCATGGAATGAATGGCGAAGGTGGTCCGATTGCCCCGCCTCTTGCCAATTCTGAATGGGTCACCGGCCCGGTTTCGAATCCAATCCGTATCGTGCTTCGTGGTTTAGGTGGTCCGATTTCCGTTGCTGGCAAGGATTACAATTTCCCCGCACCTATGGGGCAGCTTTCGAGTCTTTCCGATGATCAAATCGCCGCAGTTCTGACTTATGCAAGAAACTCATGGGGAAACAAAGCCTCTGCGGTGACTGCCGACCAAGTCAAAGCCTTCCGTGGAGAAGTCGGTTTGCCCGTGTTGCAAGTCTCCGATCTCAAAGCTCCCAAATAACTTCCTTCCGCTCTATCACCCAACTTCCTGCTATTTCACCACATGACCACATCCGCGCAAAATGACGCCTTAGTGCGCAGTGCTATCGATCGCTCGCTGCGCCACCCCGTGATGTTTTTCTTTTCAAGTGCCGCTGCTTGGTTGGCGGTGTCGATCTTGTTGGGAATCATCGCGATGACAAAAATGGTGGCTCCTGAGTTCCTCGATGGAACAGCATTTTTCTCCGCAGGTCGCGTCTATGCGTCGCACATTTCGACTTTGGTGTATGGCTGGGGCTGCCAAGCAGCGTTCGGAGTTTTGATTTGGTTGATATCTCGTCTCACCCGCACTGAGTCGAAGGCATCGGGGATCATCCTTGCAGCGGGTCATGCATGGAATCTGCTGATTATGCTGGGAGTGCTTGGAATTCATCTTGGTTATGGCACGGGAGTTCCTTGGATGGAAATGCCAAAGATGATTTGGCCTGCATTGCTCGCTGCTTATACATTGATTGCGATTTGGACGATGATTCAATTCCGAGTGCGCGCCACGGGTAAGGTTTATGTGACACAGTGGTACGCCATTGGTGCGATGATCTGGTTTCCATGGATCATGGGGACAGCATGGTTCGTGATTTTTGTGATGGGTGACAACGCCTTATTCTCTGCGGCGACTGCGGCGTGGTTCCGTTCTTCGATGATCTATTTATTCTTCATTCCTAGCGCCGCTGCTGCTGCGTATTATTTGGCTCCGAAAGTCACCGGAAAGCCTGTATATAGCTATTCGCTTTCCGTTGTGGGATTCTGGGCATTGGCACTGATTGGTCCATGGACGGGCTTTCAGAAGCTTACTGGTGCGCCGATTCCATACTTCTTGCCATATCTCGGCGCTGCGGCTTCTATTTTGGTCAGCGTTCCGGTCATCGCCATCGCGGTTAGCACGCTCCGCACGATGTTTTCCGATCCTGAGCGGTTTTCCGCCAGCCCCAGCCTGCGTTTTGCTTCTGCCGGTGTGGTTTGTATGTTTGTCCTCGGTATCCTCGGTGCCTTTGTGAACATTCCAGAAAGCACACTGCCAATGAGCCAGTTTAGCTTGACCAACTACGGTATGGATGTGCTCGCCGTGTATGGATGTTTCAGCTTCGTGATGTTTGGTGCGATTTATTTCATCGTTCCTCGCCTCACCCGTCGTGAGTGGCTCTCCAGTCGTCTCATCAATTGGCATTTTTTGCTTTCCATGTATGGAGTTGTGACGGTTGCCTCTCTCGCGGTTCTCGGTGGAATTTTGCATGGTCAAGGGCAGGAGGCCTTCCAATTTGAGTGGCGTAACGCCGTGACACGCGCCTATCCGTATCAAATTGCAACCTTGATCGCTTGGTGCATCGTTTTGTTGTCCAATCTGTGTTTTTTCGTGCATTTGCTCTTCATGTGGGCGCGCCTTGGTCGTCGCTCTTCCCATCCTACGTTGTTGCCGCATGCACATCTCGAAAGTCCGCACGGTCCTGTGGGCGATATCGACAACGCAGGCCCAGGAACCGTGATCGTTCACTAATTTCACCCCGACGCTCCATTTATCGCTATGAACATACGCACTTTTCTTTTTGGGATGATTCTGACATTCGGCAGTGCTTGGCTGCTTGCTGTGGTCGTTCCCTATTACAAAACCCGTGAAATGAAACCGATACCTTACGACGAGGTAGCGGATGAGAAAACGGGATTCTATTTTCCTAAGAGATCAGGAACGATTGCTCAAGGAGCGAAAGTCTATGCAGAAAATGGCTGCTACGTGTGCCACACTCAGCTGGTGAGGCCTACGTACGCCGGAAATGACATTCACCGCGATGGTTTTGCTGGCTTCAAGGCCGATCCTGACCGTGGAGATACTCGCCGCGAAACGATTGCCTTGGATTACATGGGGGAGACATTTGCCCAAATCGGTGTCATGCGCATCGGCCCTGATCTCTCGAATGTTGGCACGCGTTTCCGCAAGGTTGCTGTCGATCTTACTTCTTCGAAGAAAGAAGCTGAGGGAGAAGCGTTCGATGCCGATATGACTGTCACTGCGGAATCGTTGCTTTATGCCCATTTGCAAAATCCTCGTGCTACGGTCGAGAAACGTTGGTCCACTTGCCCAAGCAGTGCCTATCTCTTTGATGAAAATGGTAAGCCTAAGGGTGAAGCCGTAGCCCTCGTTGGCTATCTGATGTCGATGAAAAAAGACGATGCTGTGCCAGCTTCCATCAGTTTCGGTCCTAAACCTGCGGCAAAATGAGTTTGTCACCATTGATTTTTAGCGATATTTTTTACCATGTCAGATCCTAAACAACTTCCAACGATTCGTCCCGATCTTGATGAGTCGATCAACGTAACGCTAGCTCACTCTGGTGAGCCTACCTCAGCTGCGGCGCGGGAAAATGCCCATCCGGGATACACTCGTGAGTCCTTGTCAATCATGGTCTTTTGCATTTGCTCCGTGATTTTGATCGTGGCTGGTGGTGCACTCGGCAAAGCGCAAGGCTCGCTGTTTAGCTATGCTAGCACGATACGTCCCGATTATGTTCGTGGCAAGGCACCGGGCGTGGCAGACGATGCGGTTCTTCCGCCTAAGGCAATTCTTGATGTCTATGTCAAAAAAGGCCAGTCACTTTACAGTGCCAAATGCAACGGTTGCCACATGTCTGATGGCAAAGGCGATGGAGCGAACTACCCTTCCTTGGCAGGGTCCGCTTGGGTCAATGGAACGTCCGAGCGTTTTTCTCAAGTCATTTTGAATGGTCTTCAAGGACCTACTAGCACGGGTAAAGTGTATGGTGCAGGTGTTATGCCGGCACAAGGCGGCGGAATGAATGCGCAGGATCTTGCATTTCTTATGACATTTGTGCGCAATAGCTTCGGCAACAGCGTGGGTGATGTGATCAGTCCTGAGCAAGCTCAAGCCGCTCTCGATGTGGCCGCTGCAAGAAAAAATCCTGCGGCACCTGTTACGGCCGAAGAACTCAAAGGTCATGACAAAGACCTGTCTGGTGCAAAAATCGATCCTACCACTCTGATCGATCCTATCACCTTCAAGCCAGCACCAGCAAAATAACTTGCTGGTAACTGTCACCTTCTAGCTTGTGATGGCTCCATCATATTCTTGGGAGTTCATCACAGGTTTTGATTTTGAAATAACGAGACACCTGCTGCGGTCTCCCACGTTCCTCTCACCCATTCGATCTGCATGACAAAAACTGCCAAGGTGAAGCGCAGGGGCGTCAAACGATCATCGCTTCGTTCGTTCCTTGAATATGTGGCATTCCGCTCACTGGAATCGGTTTTTCGATTTTTTCCTGCGACGATTGTGGATCGCATCGGTTGTCTTGCTGGCATTTGCGCCTATCACTTTTTGCCTAAACGACGTGCCACGGTGCGCCGGAACTGCCGCATCGCATGGGGTGAGCATCTTTCCGCCGCTGAGCTGGAGGTATTGACTCGCAAGACCTTTCGCGACAACGGTGCAAACCTGCTCGGAGGAGTGCGTTGCATGCTGATGTCTGATGCGGCACTACAAAAACATTTCACGTTAGAAGGTGATGATTTGATACGTGAATACCTCAAGACATCGGAGGTTGGAGCAATTTTTGCCCTTTGTCACATGGGCAACTGGGAAATTCTCGCCAGAATAGCGACATTGATTTCGCCAGGGATCACTGCGGGGGCCTTTTTCCGACCGCTGAATAATCCGTGGATGAATCGAATGACCATGCGCCGTAGGCAGCAATCTGGCACGCAACTTTTTTCTAACAAGGAAGGCTTTACTCAATCGTTCCCATTGCTGCGATCCGGTGGCATGCTCGGCATATTATCCGACCAACATGCAGGACGATCAGGTTGTCTTAGCACGTTTTTCGGACGTCCTACCTCCTGCTCGCCTCTGGTGGAGTTGCTGCATCGCCGCACGGGTGCCGCAGTTTTCTTTGTCGCTGTGATGCGCACTGCGGCAGCGCATTGGCATATAAAAATTACCAAATACGAATCGCAAGAGCCGATTTCCACCAGCCGATGCATGCACGGCATAGAAGCAGCATTGTCATTGAGCCCGAGCGATGGTTTCTGGTTGCACAATCGTTGGAAGCTATTCACCAAACGTCCCTTTCATCAAGTTCACGCGCGGGAAACGCTGGAAGAAAAGCAGATTACCAAGCCTTGGCGCTATGTGATTGTCGGCTCACAAGATCCAGCAATTGCAGAGGCCTGTGTGCCTGCGATTACGAAGCTCTTGGCGCAGCACCCACATGCGCATTTTGCCTTGTTTCACTTGCCAGCGATCCCCGCAACGGATCGTGTCAGCCATCATGCCGTGTCCGATCTATGCGAGCTGCGTGGAGCGTTGAAGGAATTGGATGCCAGTAAAGCATATCCCTTGGATGTGCTGGTGTATTGTTGCGCTCAGGCGATGAAGGAAAAATCTCACGTTGGACTCGATTTACCGATTGTCGTTGGTCTTACTTCCGAAAAGATCTCTCACATTGATCTGCGAGTTCCACCGCCAAGCACGCCGTTGACGGATCCGTTGACATGGATTCATTTCTTTACGGTTCTGGGATTAGCGCCTTCTCCCGATGCCTGACATCATTGAGGTGTATTCTTGACCATTTGCCATCAGTGAGAGTAAATTCGTCGCACATGAGCAATTCATCTGATTTCCGCAAATTTTCCAGCCCTATGCTTGATGGCCCAGACCGCGCTCCTAGCCGCGCCATGCTCTACGCCGTAGGCTTCAAAAAAGACGATTTCGCCAAAGCGCAGATCGGCATCGCTTCGACATGGAGCGAAGTCACGCCTTGCAATGTTCACATCGACAAGCTCGCTCGCGAGGCATCCCATGGCGTGAATGCTGCTGGCGGCAAGGCGCTGATTTTTAATACTATCACCATTTCCGATGGCATCTCCATGGGTACCGAAGGCATGAAATACAGCCTCGTTTCCCGCGAAGTCATCGCCGATTCGATTGAGACCGTGGTCGGCTGCGAAGGCATGGACGGCTTCGTCGCCATCGGTGGGTGTGACAAAAACATGCCTGGCTGCGTGATGGCTATGGCGCGGATGAATCGCCCTGCGGTTTTCGTCTATGGCGGCACCATTTTACCCGGTTGCGCGACCATCAAGGGCGAGGAAAAAGACCTCGACATCGTCAGCGTTTTCGAGGCCGTAGGCAAACACGCTGGTGGTGATTTTTCTGACGAAGATCTCGATACCGTAGAACGTTGCGCCATTCCCGGTCCAGGATCGTGCGGCGGCATGTACACCGCAAATACCATGGCCAGTGCCATCGAGGCACTCGGCATGAGCTTGCCGAATAGCTCCGCACAAACGGCCATCGGCGAAGATAAAATGCGCGATTGCTTCGATGCTGGTGCAGCCGTGCTAGCCATGATCCAAAGCGGCATCAAACCACGCGACATCATGACCAAAGAGGCCTTCGAGAATGCCATTACCGTCTTGATTGCCCTTGGCGGCTCCACGAATGCCTGCTTGCACATCCCCGCCATGGCACATGCCGCAGGCGTGGAAATCACGCTCGACGACTTCGCTCGCATCGGCGCCCGGGTTCCTGTGCTTGCCGACCTCAAGCCCAGCGGCAAATACGGCATGGCCGATCTCGTGCGTATCGGCGGCACCGTGCCATTGATGAAAATGTTGCTCGAAGCTGGCTTGCTGCACGGCGACTGCATGACTGTCACCGGGCGCACCATGCGCGAGAATTTGGAAAAATGGTCGCACTATCCTGCCGGACAACAAATCATCCGTCCGCTCGATAACCCGATCAAAAAAGACAGCCACCTCCGCATCCTGCGCGGCAACCTCGCCCCAGAAGGCGCGGTAGCAAAAATTTCCGGCAAAGAAGGCGAAGTCTTCCGCGGTAAAGCCCGGGTGTTCGATTCCGAAGACCTTGCCATGTCCGCGATTCTCGCCCGACAAATCCAGAAAGGCGACGTCATCGTCATCCGCATGGAAGGTCCCAAAGGCGGTCCTGGCATGCGCGAAATGCTTGGCCCCACCAGCGCCGTCATGGGGCTGGGACTAGGAAAAGACGTCGCCCTCATCACCGATGGCCGCTTCTCCGGCGGTTCGCACGGCTTCGTCGTCGGCCACATCACCCCAGAAGCATTCACGGGCGGAACGATCGCCTTGTTGCAAGATGGCGATGAAATCGTCATCGATGCTCACACCAACCGCATCGACGTGTTGGTAGAAGAAGCCGAGTTGGCCAGCCGCCGCGCCGCCTGGAAACAACCCGAGCCACGATATCGCTACGGCGTGCTAGCCAAGTATGCGAAATTAGTTACCAGCGCTTCCGAAGGCGCTGTCACGGATAAGTATCTGTAAGAAACACCAATTCGCCAAAGTTGCATTTGGCTGCATTTTCCGAAATTCACCTTGAAATATGGGAATCGATTCCGATATTTCAAGGTGATAGACCCATTTTATCAAACCTTGCGCGTCAAGGGGTTTTCGGGCTTCGGTGGTCTTGTCGCACTGATCGCTTCTCTTCCGTCCCAAGGGGACGACTCATGCCAGCCCACGGTGAAACCGCGGGTGGATCCCACACGCAACCCACTGCGTCCCAACGGGACGCTTGATCAGGGAGCTTGCTTCGTTTGGATACATCTTGATCGTAACGTCGCCTGTTGCGGAAAAATGACATCATCGTTGATGAGACCTATCCTGGGATTGAAGCGCGCCCCAAGATGAAGCGTCCCGTTGGGACGCGATGGATTTATGCGAGATGTGTTACCCACGGTTTCACCGTGGTGGTATGAAACGTCCCGTTGGGACGAAAGGCAAAAGAGTCCTTTGTCTGATCGACCCCCCTTTCAGTGTCGCTAACCGATGAACCGGAACAACGCCACTGGGAAGCTGGGCTTTTCAATGGTAATTCCCGATGAGCTTGGAAACGAAAAAGCAAGTTACTTCCCGATGAGAATTTGGTTCCAGTCCCCCACCACGACGCAATGCGTTTGATAACACTGCTAGCGGGAAATCAGCCAACTTAGTCGTCCATACTTTCCGTGGGCAGCATGGCTTTGATTTCCTCTGGGCTATGACCCATAGACTTTAAGGTGTGTGTGATCTGGTCACTCAAACGTAGCCCTTCTAAACGCCCATAAATCTTAGGTACCAGCGACACTCGCTCTTCTGGTGTCATCAGAGTTAAGAGGTCGCTCTTGAATCGATCAGCAGGAAACCAATGGCTCGCATGCTTCGCTAGTCCTTCGAAGTGGTCAATTCGCTGTCCAGGCAGTTGCTCCACAAAGTAGGCGATCTCCTCGGGGCTCGCATGGAATGTCAGAGCGCGAACAGTACATTGGTATTTCTTCTCGCGATCCGGCTCCTTCGAGAGCTTATCGACTAAAATTTCATTAGCCTTTGCGCTACCTACATTGTACGCGAGTGCTTTCATTACTTCGTGTATATCACTCACTGGAAGACTTGAATTCTTCAAACTCCAATCCAAAGCGGAATGAACATCTTTCATCGCCCACTCTTTAATAAAATTTACGGGATAATTGCCACGACCAGCCTCCTTATTTGTCGCGTGATCTTCAGCGAAGATTTTTCCTAACGTGGCAAAATCGAAGCCTTCCTTAAAATCGATTTCCAATGCTCTCGTACCTGATCCAGGGAAAGTTCGGAGGATTTTGCCCACCATTGCGGCATCGCAATCTTTCATTTTCAGCTCCATCTCATACGGCAAATCGCATCCTTCTGAACCTTTGCTTACAAACTGCTCGGCAAGAGCCAGCGTGCGATCCAAGTCTCGCCCCGCTTCTAAATCCAAGATTCCCTTAAGCAACATCCGCGCATCCGCCCGAGGCTCTAGTGCTGCCAGCCACGCGATGGATCCCGAGGCATCTTGCTCGTACCACCGAACGATGAGTTTTTGGATCTGCGATTGCTGGGCGTAGCTTAAGCCACTCAAGCCTGCTCGTTTTTGCCATGCCTCCAATACTGCGGGAATGTCGCTGATGGGGATGTTTTGTAAGGCATCGTTGAGCAATTTTTCATCACTTTTCTCGGCGGCTAGATGGATGTTTTCAAGATGCTTTTGGTAACGCGCAGGCGATGAGGCATTCGCTTTTGCCGCCGCACGCTTTGAGCTGCTGCGGCTAGCCGCCAACGGTTCAGCTTCTTGCTGCTTTTGCGGCGTGGCAAGCGGCCGCAGCATCCATGCCGACACAAATCCCAGCATAAAAACCGAGAAGCTCAAGCCAACGGGAAATTTCATGCCCATAGACCTATGCCGCTGCCCCAAAAGCATCAACGATAAAAAGCGAAGTTGCCCCCTACGATTAGCCCCGATGTGTTCCACAAAAATCACCTTGGTGCCAAAAAATACCGTAAATTTAGGCCGACAAGTCACTTGGTTGTCGAAATGTACGGTAAATTTAGGCCACCGAGTTAAGCGGGTGTTTGAATTTATCGTAAATTTAGGCTCACAAGTCACTCGGATGTCTAAATGTACGGTAAATTCTGGCTAACGAGTCAAGCAGGCGTTTGATTTTATCGTAAATTTAGCCTGCCAAGTGACTTGGTTGTCTAAATGTACAGTAAATTTAGCCTCACGAGCCAAGCGGATGTCCAATTTTACAGAAAATTTAGCCAGACCAATGACCAGAATGCCCAAATTCCCCGTAAATGGAGTTCGCCAGCCACGCGGAAGCCTCCTTGTGCCGTAAAAGCAGACCGCAAGACACGCGGAAGCCTAAATCCACCGTAAAAGCAGCGTCCCAGCCACACGGCTGTCTCCTTGTAAGGTAAAAGCAGTCCGCCAGTCACTAGGTTGCCTCACCGTACGGTAAAAACAGTCCGCCAGCGATCCAGATGCCTGCGGGTAGTATATTTTTAGGCAACCCAAGCACTGGCGAACCAAAAATATCGATGTTTCAAGCAAAACGCCCCATCCCCAGCGGTTTCGGCTCCCGCTCCTCCGCCCAACGCATCCGTTTCCCCCGAAAATTTCCTTGCCCTGCGCAGTTTGTTCTGTTGTGAATGCTCGCGCCAAAAAATGGCTTATCCGCAAGATCGAAAAGAAAAAGACAATCCGTAGCCGATTCAAGTTGTATTTGCCATGCCTTCTTCCCATTTCACATACGATCTTCCCCATGCTCCCAATTCGGTGCTTTGTGAGGAACACATCGAACAAAGCTTCATCGGCAAGCTCCAAGGCCTGAAATACGATTACCGCCCAGACATCACCAACCGCGCCACGCTGGAGAAAAACTTCCGCGAGAAATTCGAATCCCTCAACCGCGTCCGCCTCACCGACTCCGAGTTCGCCCGCCTGCTCGACGAGATCGTCACCCCAGATGTCTTCACCGCCTCGAAGACCCTGCGGGCCATCAGCAGTTTCACCCGCGATGACGGCACGCCGCTGAATTACACCCTCGTCAACATCAAGGACTGGTGCAAAAACACCTTCGAGGTCATCAACCAGCTCCGCATCAACACGGACAACAGCCACCACCGTTACGATGTGATCCTCCTCATCAACGGCGTGCCCTGCGTGCAGATCGAGCTGAAGACCCTCGGCATCAGCCCGCGCCGGGCGATGGAGCAGATCGTCGAGTACAAGCACGATCCCGGCAATGGCTACTCCAGGACGCTGCTCTGCTTCATGCAGCTCTTCATCGTCAGCAACCGCGACCGCACCTACTACTTCGCCAACAACAACGCCCGCCACTTCGCCTTCAACGCCGACGAGTGCTGCCTGCCCGTCTATGAGTATGCCGACGAGGAAAACCGGAAGATCACCCACCTCGACGCCTTCGCCGCCGAACTCGCCACCATGAAGAAAGCAGCATGAATACTAGTAACCTCACTGCTGACGACGGCTACCAAAGCCTGTTGGGGAAAATCTCCGAGGTTTATACCACTGGCCAGACACGGGCAATACTAGCTGTTAACGCCAACATCACCGCAACCTACTGGCAGATCGGCCATGACATCGTGGAGTTCGAACAAGGCGGCAATGTTCGAGCCACTTATGGCAAGGCTTTGCTGACGAAACTTAGCCGCGATCTCACCCTGCGCCACGGCAAGGGTTTCAGCCGCAGCAATCTCATCTACATGCGTCTGCTCTACCTCCATTACCCAAAAGGTCAGAAGCCTTCTGACTTATTGAGCTGGTCGCACCATGTGGAACTCCTTCGGATTGAAGACCCACTGGAACGCAGTTTTTACGAAAATCAGGCCATCCGTGAAAAGTGGTCCATTCCCGAGCTGAAACGCCAAAAGAAATCCTCCCTCTTCCTCCGCCTCGCCGCCGGAAAGGACAAAGACGCCATTCTCCAGCTTGCCTCCGAGGGTCAAATCATCGCCGAGCCCTCCGACCTCCTCCGCGACCCCTACGTCTTCGAATTCCTCAAAATCCCCGAACCGCATCACGTCACCGAAACCGACCTCGAAACCCGTCTCTGCGATCACCTCCAGCCCTTCCTTCTCGAACTTGGCAAAGGCTTCACCTTCGTCGGCAGGCAATACCGCATCACCCTCAATAACACCCACTACCGCGTCGATCTCGTTTTCTACCACCGTATCCTCCGCTGCTTTGTCCTCATTGATCTCAAGATCAACGATGTCGAGCACCATGACATCGGCCAGATGAACATGTATCTCGGCTACTTCGCCAACGAGGAAAACACAGAGGGTGACAATCCACCCATCGGCATCATCCTCACCCGGAACAAGGACGAGTTGCTGGTCGAATACGCCACCTACGAAATGAACAGCCAGCTCTTCGTCCAGAAATACCAACTCTACCTACCCGACCGCGAAGAACTCCGCCGCGAACTCGAACTCACCCTCCAAATCGCGGAAGACCGCGCCGATCCTGAAACCGACGGAACGCCATGACTGACACATTCGACATTCGAAATTCAGCATCCGGAATTTCCCCGGCCCCGATCATGACTGGCCTGCGCGGCAGCGCATTTCCGATAACCGAAGGCACCCCGCAGGTCGCGAGCAATGCGAGGGACAACAACGCCAACTTCGCCGGGGTGCACCATGTCACCCGAAAAACCAAAATCACTTCGCCGGAAAAACACCTATTCGACCATGGCCAAAATTGAATTCCCGAAACCACTGAAGGCACTTATGGAGGAAAGCGACCTCCAAGGTCCCATCCGGAGTCTTGCTGACCGCGCAGGAGAAATCCTCGCGGACAATAAGCTTCCATTCTTTCCAGACTACACGGACCACGGGACTGACCACATCAATGCCGTGTTGAAATCCCAAGTGGAACTGATTCCCAAGCACGTCTGGGAAAACAGCAAGAGGGACTCCGACCCGCGCTTGCTGTGCGATTCCGACGCGGCGGTTATCATCGGCGCAACCCTTCTCCATGATATCGCGATGCATCTCAGGCCCGACGGGTTCCTTGAATTGATTGGCCCGGAGTCGAGGTTTCACCCACTTTCGTGGTTCAAGGAAAGTCATGAGGGGCATTCAGCCGATGGCCCTTGGCACGAGTTGTGGGAAGACTTCCAGCGCGAAGCTAGGCGATTCAGCGACCGCCAAATGAGCAATATCATCGGCGAGGAGTCGGCACGAGTGTGGAAGTTCCAAGGCATCCCGGACGACACCGGGCAGTGGGAGAGGAACCAGAACAACTGCCTGATAGTTGGCGAGTTCATCCGCCGACATCATGCACGGCTGGCGCATGAAATTGCGATTTACGGTTTCCCGGGACTGCCAGTCGGCTCAGGCGAAAGCCACTTTCCCGCCATGGGCAAGGAGGAGGGGCATCCACTGATGCGGCTCGCCGACCTCATCGGCCTCACCGCACGGTCGCACGGAACTTCGCTTCGTGTGTGCAAGGCTTATCTGGAGGCCAGCCCTCTCTATCCAGGAACGCCCAGACCGATGGGTACAGCCGTGCTTTATCCGATGGCGCTACTTCGTGTGGCTGATTACCTCCAGATTGACCGTCAGCGTGCCCCGGCAGTGCTGCTCCAACTGCGCAATCCACAGAGCCCGATTTCGATTCAGGAATGGAAAAAGCACCGAGCTGTCCAGCAGATTGGTCCGGCCAACGACCCTCGCGGAAAGATGGTCACGGTCACCAACGAGCTGAGCTTGTCGCTCTACCTCCAACTGAAAGACCTGCTAGCAGGACTACAGGCGGAAATGGACCATTCCACCGCGGTGCTAGACGAAGCCTATGGCACCATGACCGAGCTCGGGCTGCACCAGCTCAACCTTTCCACCCGGCGAGTGTATTCCAACCTGCAAAGCCCCGCGTTTCGAGACAGCCTGCCTTATGTTCCGAGCCAGACTGGATTCACCGCCGACCCGAACTTGCTAACGCTCCTGGTCGAGCCGCTTTACGGCAAGCAGCCGGGTGTCGGTGTTCGTGAACTCATGCAGAATGCTGCGGACGCCGTTTGTGAATTGGAGGCGTGGTCTGAAGCCCACAAGGTGTCCATGAAGTCCCTCGACCTGCCCGAGCAGGATGGCGATGTGCTTATTGAATACATCAAGCGCGAGAACGGAACTTGGTTCGTTCGTGTGCGAGACCGGGGCATCGGCATGAGGAGTGACACCATTCAGAACTACTTTCTACGTGCGGGTGCGTCATTCCGCCGCAGTGCGGAGTGGGCGAAAGAGTTTCTCGACGAAAAGGGCCAACCGCGTGTGCTCCGCGCCGGGCGCTTTGGGATTGGCGCTTTTGCGGTCTTCCTGCTCGGTCCCTCATTCAAGTTGTGGACTCGGCACGCGGGAGCGGACAAGTCCATGGGCTATACCATCGAAGCGTCAGCTTCAAGCCAACTCATCGAAATCCGGCGGGTTGAAGGCTTGCCGGTCGGGACCACCATCGAAGTCGAGATGAGCAGTGAATCGGTAGAAACGCTGAAACTCGAAAATGGAAAGTATTCGGAATACGGGGGGACACGGAACAAGGTCGATTGGTTTTGCTGGGATTGGCCCAAAGTGACCCAGCGGGTGATTACTGGACCGAAGCCCGAACTGTTGGAACAGAAACACACCTGTCCTATCCGGAAGAGCAACTTGCCGCCGGGTTGGTCGGTCATCCACCCCAAGGGATTCGATGCGGTGTTTTGGACGTTCAAGAAACTACCGTCCCTCTCGTGCAATGGCTTGAGGGTAGCAGACCCTAGTTACGACATTTCTAACAATGCATTCTCTTGGCCCGAACTCGCTCAACTCCGTCGCCCCTGCGTCGCGGTCCTCGACAGCGCTGCGAGCCTGCCACTGACAACCCAGCGATACAAACTTTCCCAAGAGACCGTTCCTTTCGTGGATGAGTTGGTGCGCGATGTCACGTTGTCGTTCATTGCCCACGCGCTCGTCTGCGGCCCTGAGTCACCTGAGGAAGCGCTTTCATCACGCCACAGCCATCCGCTGATGCCGGAGCCGTTCTCCCAATACGAGGACCAGAGCGGCCATAGGTCGCCGTTTGCAAAAGGACTTTTGCGCTGGTGCGTCACTGCGGAAGCGATGGTCCCAGCAGACCCATGGCTCTACGCACTGTTAACCTCTGAATCTTGCTTTGTGTATGGAGTGTTGAGTCTGGATGAATCACGACTCGGAGAGCAGTCCGTCCAAGTAAGTTTGCTGGAACGAGTGAACACGGCAGGTTTAGCGATTTTGCCATGGCATGGTCGCCTGCAAGTGCACGGGAGCAGTCCGGTCGAGCGCGCCAATAAAGTTAGCGGCGAGCCAATGCGGATTCTCGACATGATGGCACGCGAGGGTGTGCAGTGCTTGGGTTCGGCTGCCGCATCTCATGTGCTTGTGTCCGCGCGTCCGCCATTCCGATTCGAGTCTGAAATGCGGCAACGACATCCAAGTTTCCTTCGTAAAGAGGACGACAAAAATCCTTACCACCCGGTTTGGACAAAAGTGAAACATCGCAACTCTCCTACCGAATGGTTCAAAGCTGAAACCGGAGAGCTGAATGGAGCTGTCCCGCTGGAACCAATGCTCGAAGCTTGGGAAGATGTTATTCAAGGTAAGCGGCAGGATCGGCTCAGTCGGTCACGCTTTGCTGATGATATGGAGGGGGGAGACGGTGTTCTTTTCGTCGCTGAGGTGCGAACGGTGAGTGCGAACTCGCCCGAGTCCACGATTGCGAAGATTTGGAACGAATGCCTCGGAGCAAGAGCCATTCCGTTTAATCCCGCTGCCCGAAAGGCATTGATCGCCAAAGGAAGCAAGCACGCCGAGTTGAAACGCCACCTAGATAAGTGGAAGGAAATGAAACGCACAGGCTCGAAGGGGGTAACTGACGACTAGGCTGCGCGGAACTCAAGAAAGCCATCCGCGCCTCCAACGAGAGCGCCGTGGAAACAATGGGTGATGACAAACTCAAGCTCATCGCTGCGGAGTTGATCACCCAAGTGAAGAAAAGCGTGACCAAGAAGCGGCTGGACAGTGTGATGGACTTCGCCTGCGGCTCCGGCTCGCTGCTGCTCAACGTCCGCAAGAAAGTGAACAAGGCGGGCGGTACCATCGGCAAAATCTACGGCCAAGAGAAAAACATCACCACCTACAACCTCGCTCGCATGAACATGCTGCTGCACGGAGTGAAGGACACGGAGTTCGACATCTTCCACGGCGACACCCTGCTCAACGAGTGGGACATGATGCGGGAAGCTAACCCGGCCAGAAAGCCGAGCTTCGACGCCATCGTCGCCAACCCGCCCTTCAGCTACCGCTGGGAACCCACCGACGCGCTAGCCGACGACGTGCGCTTCAAAAGCCACGGCCTCGCCCCCAAGTCCGCCGCCGACTTCGCCTTCCTCCTCCACGGCTTCCACTTCCTCAAGGACGAAGGCGTGATAGCCATCATCCTGCCGCACGGAGTGCTCTTCCGTGGCGGAGCCGAAGAACGCATCCGCACCAAGCTGCTCAACGACGGCCACATCGACACCGTCATCGGCCTGCCCGCGAACCTCTTCTACTCCACCGGCATCCCGGTCTGCATCCTCGTGCTCAAGAAATGCAAGAAGCCCAACGACGTGCTCTTCATCAACGCCGCCGAGCATTTCACCAAAGGCAAACGCCAGAACCAACTGACGGACGAGCACATCGCCAAGATCATCGGCACCTACAAGAACCGCACGGAAGCGCCCCGCTACTCCCGCCGCGTGGAGATGGAGGAGATCAAGAAGAACGAGTTGACTCCTTCGCCACCGGCTCAGTCGGGCTTCGCCCAACGCTGCGCGTTGTCTGTCTCACTCAGCCCACTTGCTGAGTTCGGCTCAACCTCAACATCTCCCGCTACATCAGCACGTCGGTGGTCGAGGAAGAGATCGACCTCGAAGCTACGAATGCCGGATTGTTCGCGCTTGAGAAAACGATCAAGACGGCGACGAACAAACACAACGAGTTTCTGAAAGAACTCGGCTTGCCCCCGCTGCCCTAGCTTTCGCTCACTGAGCTGAAAATTTTTTCAGCAATCTTGGATTTTCCGCTTGCGTCCTGCGGGGGCTTTTGTTCAGTGTTCTATTACATCAAAAAACATTTGCCATGATCATTTCACTACCCCAATCCATCCTCCAAGCCGAAGAGATCGAAGCCTGCTCCGAGCGCATTCTTAGTCTTATCACCAAAACGCTTCCTGCCGAGCCTGCGCTCCAGTTCATGCTGCCGCTCATGGATCGTGACCGCAAGGCGTTGAAAAAAGCACTCAGCAGCTCGCGCAGCAGCGCGTTCACTCAACAAATCGCCGAGGCCGATGAAGTCCGCGATGATGCGTTCGTAGTCTTTCGCAATACCTGTGAAACGGCAACCCGGCGCCGTAGTAAGCCCGACTTGATCGCGGCGGGGCAGTTGTTGATGAGGCTCATTGAGGCGCAAGGCTACTCTTTGCAAGCCATGGGATATTCCGCCCAGACGGGTGTGCTCAATTCGCTATTTGACTCGCTGAAAGAGGCACCCGCTGTGGCTGCCATCGCCGCGATCGGAGCGGGGGAAGTTTTGAGTGAATTGGTCGATGCGTAGACCAAGTTTGAGGAAGTCATCAATTCGCGCACCGATGAGCAAGCAGCGAAAGACTATCCGCAGCTCGCCGATGCGAAATCAAAGTTAGGCAAACGCCTGCAAGCTCTGCTGACTCTCGTCGATAGCCTCGATGAGGCGGATATTACTGCTAGCCGGCCTGAACTGGACCTACTGATTTCCCAAATCAACGATACGCTAACCAGCATCATCGCCCCTGCCCGTGCCCGCCGCACTCGCATGTCTGGCTCCGATGCGCCAGAGCCTCCCGCGCCAAGCCCCACGGCATGATGTTTTTCTCATCCGTTAGATGAGTCGTTTGGACTGCGGGATGGTGAGGTTACTTGCCAGAAACGATTTGGTCTTCCGCTGCGGGATACCATTTGCCGTCCAGGAGCCACTCGACACGGATTTTGAGGGGTTCTTTGCCATTCCAGTCTTTTGGAGCGAGTTGGAGGAGGAATCGCGTTTCGCCAGACTTGGAGTCGGGCAACATCTCAGCCGTGAAGTTCCTGTCGCGGTCGAGTCCTAGCCAATCTCCGCTGTCCGCCAAGCTGCCGTTGCCTTCCGAGTCCACCATTTGCAAGACGCCCGCCTCATCATACATCTCCACTCGGCACGGCTGGGATGCGATGACGCGGAGGTTTACGGGGTCTTTGCTCTTGCTTTGCAAATGGTGGTGCACGGGAATGAGGAAAAAGGGATCATTGCCGTATTCAGCAGCATCAATAACGGCTCCGTCACTTTCCTTGTCGGCAGTGCCGATGATCCATTCACACCGCGACGCAACCTCTCCATTTTCGATCCATTCGAGGCTAACGGTCTTGGGCTCCTTGTTGCTAAGTTTTCCGAAACAAGAAAAAATCACCATGCCTTCGGCTTCGATCTGAATTGTCTCACTGACGCGTTCCATCGCAAGGCCGTTTGCATCTGCGAGTTCGACGACGCCATGGCTGATTTTCTCGTCCCAGGAAATGGTCGAAGGCAGTCCTTTGACTTTGAGAACCCCCTTGGCTTGCTTGCTGCCGTGATTCACCAGCGAAACGACTGTTCTTGCAGGAAAGCCCGCGATAGCAACGCTCGAGACTCGTTTCGGCTGGAGGACGACCTTGCTTTTTTGGCTTGCTAGCTTCTTGGCAGGACGCGCGGCGAGTTCCTTTTCGATCTTCGACACATAACTGCTTTCTCTGCCCTTTGCTCCTGCGCGTGCCAGATCCGCGAGCCGATCTGACTCCGACTGATCTCCCAGTTCGGCCATGATTCTCGCAAGCACTGCTTGTTCATGGGGAATCAGGGGGGACATGTGAAACGCCTCCACAAGGCGCATCACCTCGCGATGGGCCTGGAGTGCCTCCTCCCAGTTGCCGCTGCGAAACGCCCATGACACGTAAGCTCGGTAGAGGGCGAGTTCGTCAATTTTCTGGCCGGTGATGCGCAAAGCTTTTAGGAGTTCTTGAAGCGTTTCTTTCGCTTTTGCGAACTCACCGCGCTCTACCATGATTTCGACGAGATACAACTCAGCTGACAGCCAACCCGAACGCTGACGGCGATCCCTCGCTGTCAGCGCACGCAAAATTGACTCAGCTTCGTTGATCCGTCCCAAGGTGCGAAGGCATTGCACCTGATAGATTCGGGCGGCATCCATGGAGCCCGCCAAGATGTGCGGGGATGTTCCCTCGATGGCGATGTATTTCTCCATCTTTGCGAGCAAAGTTGCATCCTCCTTGCCGTAATCGACCAACATCCGCTCTCTTCTCATCTCAAGTTGGTAGCGGGCGAAAAAATCATACTTGGACTCTGCTTTTCTCGCCAAGGCATCCTTGATCAACGCCAATGGCTTTTCGTTGAACCCCAAATCGTGCAAAATTCCTGTCATCCTTGCCGTGGCGGCGCAGAATTCGTCCTCGTTATCCCTCGCAACCATGGACTTCTTGTCTTTGCCAACGTTGTGCTTGTTGACGGCGTTGCTCCATTGGCGCACCCACATGCAACGCTCGATGGCACGATCCCAATGGCCCAGTCCCCGATCTTCGTCGGCGAGTGACATCATCAAACTCGTCAACATGTTGTCGAGGAAGATTGGCTTCGATGCATCCCCCCGCGACTCATGCCGTTGCCAGTAAACGACCGCTCGACCGTTTGGCACCATCATGGGAAACTCCCTTGATTTTACTAAAGGAATCATCGGATCCCATTCGCCCACGAGCGGGAGCTTGTTCGGATCCAGATCGAAATTCATTTTTTTGTAATAGTCCTCCGTTTCGTTAAGAACAGCCCGCACATTCGCCCATTGGCATAGCTTAGCGTAAGAGGTCACGAGATTCGCTCGGACATGCATCATCCAGTTGAATCGTTTTTCGGCTCTAGCGACATCATAGATGGACTTGTAAAGGAGCATCTCCCAAGCAGTATCTTCCTTGCCGGTATCGTGCTGTGCTTCATGCCACACCCAGAAGCCCCATTCGTCGAAAGCCTTGTGGCGCTCAATCTTGAACAACTTTGAGTGCTTGGCGTAGGCATTCCAGGCAGCAGGTATGCGTGCCGCCGCCGCGGCATTTCCTTCGTCGGCTCGTATCCTGCGTAGCTTTCTCAAAAACGGCCCAGTGTCGTGACGATCCCCAGCGTATTGTTTTTCCGGATAAGGGAGCTTGGCATCAGGGGCAATCGTCTCGAATGGCTTGTCTGCCACTTCCGCCCCATAGACATCTGGAGAGGAAATCATGCAAAACATCGTCAATCCGAGTAAAGTGAAGGAAATCGCTCTTGCCATGCCAGAATTTCGTCAATATGATCCAAGCCGTAAAGCATAAATGTTATGAAAATTTTACTCATTTGCGCGTTGTCATGGCTCTCAAGTTTCGTGATCGCTGATGCGGAAACGGTGGATCAAGCGCTCGAACGATTGCTCGCGGGAGGGCGAGTCACAGCGGAGGAACTTGAGGCGATAACTGATATGGATGGACGCGGCCCCTTAGTGGACGGGATAAGGAGTTGCGGCAGCATATACCTCCATACGGTGAAGCAATCCATAGTCGATCCCGTAAAGCATGGCGGATGGCCGATTCGTTCGGAATATGTCAGCACCGACAAGGCACAGGCGAGAACCTATCGCGAACTCAAGGCAATCTACGAGAAAGACAAGTCGCCGGTTGTGGCGTATGCTCTGGTTTGCCCCGCGATGTTTGTGAATGATTTTGATCTTCTGCCAGAACTCTTTGCGAAGATCGGCGAAAACAAGAATCTTAAAGCATATTTTGACAAGGTTTACGCGGCTTATTGGAAACCTCGGCTCGATCCAGATTTTTAACCCGAATGCGGAAGTTGCATGCGCGATTTCTCGCCATCATTTGTCGCATATTGTTACGAATCGAAGGATTCCATTTCATGCGCTTGCTTTCATCTGGTGATTCACGTAGAATGATTCATGGCGCTTGTTCAACGAATCATACCAATGCCACGCGAAGAGTATCTGCAAGGCGAGCTTGGTTCCGAAGTTCATCACGAATATGTGGCGGGAAATGTTTACGCCATGTCGGGAGGGACCTTGCATCATCAGCGAGTAGCGGGGAATTTTTTCTACCTCGCGAAGAGAGAACTGCTCGGTAAGCCGTGTTTTCCTACGGGCAGTGACTTCAAGCTTCGGGTGCCGCTGGGCCATGGCGAAGAGGCGTTTTATTATCCCGACGGTATGATCATTTGCGAGCCATTACCCGGCGATGCGCTTTATGCTGATGCGCCGAGTGTGATTCTCGAAGTCCTAAGCCCGAATACGCGACGCAATGACGAGGTGCAAAAATGCCGCGATTATCTAACGATTCCGAGCTTGCACGCTTACGTTCTTGCAGAGACGGATGAACCATTTCTGAGGGTTTATCGACGGGGGGGTGAGGGATTTGTGCGAGAAACGATTACTGGATTGGACGCAATGCTTGAACTTGCCGAAGTCAACCTTTCACTACCACTTGCAGAGCTTTATCGGGACGTGATTGCGGGCTAAAGGCTTGGTAGGCGACAACCCATTTTTTTATTTGGCTTGCGGGCGTTTCTTCATCCACTTGCGGAAATCGCCACCATGCCACTCGGGAAGGGTGCGCTGATTGAGCCATTCTTGTAGCGGTTTGAGCGGGGTCATCTGAATAGGGAGATGATTCATGGCCTTGCTCATGGTCATCGCAGTGCGCCAGGTAGCGGGGGAAGTGGCGAGAGTGGCAAAGGGACTCATTGGTAATGCGCCGGGAGAATAGACTTCTTCGCGTTTGGCTTTGTCGCGCAGGCGCAACAGAAGATCGGGAATCGGGATGTCCACGGGGCAGACCTCATGGCAGGCGCCACAGAGCGAAGAAGCTTTTGGGAGGTCGGCCAATTCGGGGAATCGATCGCCAAAAAGCAAGGGCGAGAGCACCGCGCCGACGGGACCGCCGTAAGGCGAGCGATAGGCGTGGCCAGAGGCTTGGCGATAGACCGGACAGACATTTTGGCAGGCACCACAACGGATGCAACGAAGGATTTCGCGGCAGTTCGAGTCCAGCACATCGGTGCGGCCATTGTCCATGAAGACCACGTGCATGTGTTTCGGACCGGACGGTTGGGTGGGAGACTTAGGTCCCGAAATGAACTCGGTGTAAACGGTGAGTTGCTGGCCAGTAGCGGAACGCCCCAGCAGATTGAGGAAAACGCTGAGGTCGCGATCACGAGGAACGATTTTTTCGATGCCAACAAGGGCGATGTGGACATCCACAGGTGCCATTCCGAAGCGAGTGTTGCCTTCGTTGGTCACAAGAACGAGGCGACCAGTTTCTGCGGATACGAAGTTTGCGCCGGTGATGACGGCCTGCGCTTGCATGTATTTTTCTCGCAGGTAATAACGGGCGCGATGAGTGATGGTTTGTGGGTCGTCGTTGTAATCGGCGGCAATGTTTTCGCGGAGGAAGGTTTTTGCAATATCGCGGCGGTTTTTGTGGATGATCGGCTTAACGATGTGGGAAGGAGCATCGTCGTCGAGTTGGATGATGAATTCGCCAAGGTCGGATTCGAGGCATTCGATGCCGTTTTCGATGAGATAGGGATTGAGGTGGATTTCCTCAGCGGCCATGGATTTCGACTTGGTCAGGCGATCCACATTGTGGGAGCGAAGAATGGAAAGAATCGTCGATTTGGCATCGTCTGCGGAATCGGCAAAATGAACGTGCGCGCCATTGCGCAACAAGCTTGCCTCAGCTTGGGGCAGGTATTGATCGAGATGATGCAGGGTGTGGTCTTTGATTTTTCCTGCGAGAGCGCGTAGAGCATCGGGGTTGGCGTAATCGCTGTGGAGGACCTTGTAGCGTTTCTCAGTGCCAGCGGAAGAGCCATCGATCACTGCGGCTTGCTTTTCATCGGAGATCTCGCGGGCGTATGCGTCAATCAGTTGGTGCATGGGAAATAGTGTAAGGCTGTTTTCTGAAAAGGCAATGAAGATGAAGGCCGAAATCTGAGACCTTTGTCACATTGCCGCAGTGGAGACATTTCTGCGAAATGAGTTTTTTACGGATTCACGAAGAGATGTGTGTAGAATGTTTTTCCCTCAGCGCTTTTGGTGATACCTATGCCGGTATAGCGATAGTTTCCTAGAATGTTACGTTGGTGACCGGGACTCTTGATCCACGAGTCAACCATGTGTTTTTCTGGGGTCGAGTAGCCGTGATTGTAGCCAACATTTTCAGCCACACTCGCCTGTGGATATTGATTTTGAATCTTTGATGCGCGCCCAGAAAATTTGGCGTGATCGATTTCATCTTTCCCTTGCATGTCGATGCTGTGCGATCTAGCGATTTGGCTGAAGGAATCGACCGAGACGAGGGGACTCAAACTTTTTGACTTACGATACTCGTTCACATAGACTAACACCTTATTTTCCATGTTCGATTGCTGTGCCGATGCAAGAACGTTTGATGTTTCCCGCACCGCGCAGCTGGAGGCAGAGAACATCATGAGGATGGAGAATAAAACACGTTTCATGGATTTGGTTCTGGAGTGATAGTTGTTTGCATCGTGATCATATTGCATGGGCAACTGCACGTTGATTTTACCCTGTGTGATAGAATCGTCCAGTCAATTTCCTTGGTCTCAAACGCCGCCTGTTCTCCAAACTTTGGAAATATGCCTTGCCATAGATCTTTCTTTTTATTTGCGAAGCCGCCATTGCGCTCGAATGGTTTGTGCTTTGGCTCCTGCTGCTGGACGCGGTACAAGAACGAAATCATCTGCCAGAATGGCATTTTCTGCGCCGAGGTATTCGTATTTTTCAGGATCGATGCGGCTTTCGAGAAAGGCAAGGAAAGGGCGTCCTCCGCGTTGAGAACCATTGGTGTTGATAGGCTCGTAGCTTTTCTCTCCTTGCAGCGGCTTGATTTCGAGAGAAATACCCGCATCGTCTTGCACGAGTTTTTGCGAGAAGGGCAGGGGAGCCTGCGCCATTTTCGCTGACCATGCGGGATCGCCGTAGAATGCCACCATGTCGCGATCAAACAACAGCCCTTTGCGGTCCATTGCGTTCAGATTTGCGCTGGTTTCCAATCGATGCACGAGGGCGAGTTGATTGGCGATGAAGGCTTCGGCGAAGGTGTAGCGCCCGGGTTGTTCGACGAAATAATCCATCATACCCCAGCCCATGTAGCCATACCAAGTAGGTTCGACATATCCTGCCAGTTGTCGTACGCCAACGCTATGCATCCATGCCAGTGCCATCGCATCGGTGCCGTCCACGAGCCCCATCAAGCAATTGCCGCAGGGGAGATAGACCTTTGGGTTGTCGTTGCGCACAGGGTGTTCCTTGCGCTGCAAATCGCGTCCGTAGATCACGCCATCGCGCGAGTGAAATGAGCCGTTTTTGTAGCTAAAGCCGGGCTGCCAGTCGCGGGTGGTGGCATGGCCGGAGGTGATGATGAGATCGGTTTTTGGATTAGCAAAGGCGGCGGCTAATTCAGCGACGCTGTCATCATCGTCGAGCGGGAGTTCTTTCTCGGCTTCATCGACCTTTTTTACAGAATGTCCACGTGGGGTCAATTCATCGAAGCATTCCGCTTCCTCGCACATGGTTGTGGCGATGCGCGTGCCGGAGACAGTGCGGCGGATTTCTAAGGGGTTCACTTCGTTAACAATCTTCATGGCATCATCGGCACTGCGACCGGTGATCACGCCCCAACGAGCATCGGTGTAGGGATCGGCATCGATCTGACGCATCAAGCGATGGAATTGATTGATGAATGCGCCATGGACCAGATCGCTGGTGCCGACGACCGCCACATCACGCGGATGGATTTTTTGCAGAGCGGGCAAGACTTCGCTTGGATCCTTTTCGTAAACTAAGACAGCGGCGTTATGCTTTTTAGCCAAAGCCTCAATCACCGCCTGCCATGGAGCTTGTTGGTGGGTGCTTTTCCATGTGAGAATGGCATAAGATTCCGCAGCTGAAACGGCGGAGAAACAAGCACTAGCTACTAGCATAAAAGCGATAAGATGCATCGAATGTAACAGTCTCATGGGCTAAGAATGAAGGGATGGTAAAAATGCTGCAAGAACCGATTTTGAAAGTCTAAACGAAGTGGGCTTACACAAATACTAGCAGCTATTCTACAAGCTGCGGAATATCTTTATGAGCTCGACAGCCTAGACAACGTGACGGGATTTCGCTATACGCATACGCAAGCGTCCCATGAATTTTGTATCCCGATTTTTTTCATCCTATGCGATCCAGATCCGTGGAGGGGAGGCTCGTTGTGTAAAAGGTACCATGTTAAGCCACGTGATCATGGATATTTCTTCGCTCGCAGCCGATTTCGGTCTTAAGGATGGGGAAATCTGGATCGACCAACTGGGGAAGGTAAGTTTTTCTAGCGGCATACCAAAAGAACTCCACCAGAGAATCAGAAATGTGCTTTTCTCGCAGTAATTTCAGCATGTCCTATTTTGACCTATCATCTGAACAAACATCGAGCTTCAATCAAGCAAAGCGACCTGCTAGGCATCGAAGTCGAAGGGTAGTCGTATCAATCCTTGGGAAGCCAAGGGTAAATCCAAGTTAGGAGCGCTTGGCCTCATCATTTTGACAGCAATACACAATGACATTTGATCCCTATACAAAGAGTTTGATTCCACAAACGGTGGGTTGGATGAGAGTTTTACGGCTTGGACTTTTTCTTAGCAGCATAGGCTGGGGCATTTCTTTCCTCTTTACGTTTTCCTCCTGGGGTTCGGCAGTTGATCACCTTTACGTGATGGGCGCTGGAATCATCGAATATCGCCCGCTACTAGACTATTGGCTGAAAATGGCATCCGCAACGTTTGGTTGCATTGGCATTGCTTCTGCTTTGGCCTGCCTCCTGCCTCGTCGGTTCGAAGGGTTGGTTTGGCTTCTCGGACCCTTTCATGCATTCATGGGAGTTGTGCTGACAGTGTCAGCCCTTTCGAACCATCTTAGCACGGATCGGCATCCTACCTTTGTCGCAGATATCTCGTTCTGCTTCCTCACCGCAGCGCTCATTTTGACCCCGATGATTTTCAGCTATCTACGCAATATGAGCCAAGAACAGCCTGTGGCCACTCCAGAAAATCACCAGCAGTGAAGGTTTTTTTATCGACAGAAAGGTAATGGATTTTCACAGTAGAGGGTATGATTGCGGGCATTGAATTGGGCGGAACGAAGACGGTGGTGGGTCTGGGAGATGGTCGTGGTCGAGTGCTGGAGCAGGTGAGATTTCCGACTACCTCACCGAGGGATACCATGGCGTGCGCTTGGACGTGGCTGCGAGATCGATTTGGCAAGTCTGGCCCTGCTGTTCTGGGGGTGGCATCATTTGGGCCGATACAGTTGGATCGGCAGGCTCTCGATTTTGGGGTTTATCTCACGACACCGAAACCTGGATGGCAGGGTTTTTCTTTGGAGGAATCGCTTCGTGAGGCGTTTCCCGAATGTCGAATGGTGCTGGAAACAGATGTGAATGCGGCATTGTTAGCAGAGCTGCGCTATGGAGCAGCGAAGGGTATGCGTGATGTGGTATATCTGACCATTGGAACGGGGATTGGGGCGGGGATTTCTGTGAATGGTCAGTTGGTGCATGGCACACTGCATCCAGAGATGGGGCATTTGCGGGTGCCTCGGCATGAGAATGACACGTTTGCAGGGTCTTGTCCGTATCATCGGGATTGCTGGGAGGGGCTAGCGAGTGGGGTGGCAATGGAGCAACGATGGGGCGTGGCGGCGAAAGATTTGCCTCCCGATCATCCGGCTTGGGAGATGGAGGCGTGGTATCTGGCGCAGGGGATTCTGGCAGCGATTGCAATCTTGTCGCCGCAACGTGTCATCCTCGGTGGCGGTGTGCCGCAGGCTACTGGGTTGGTAGCTGCTACATCACGTCACCTCGATCAGCTGGGAAATGGCTACTTTGATGCCCCGGGCAATCGACTATGCCTGCCCGCTTTGGCGCAGGACGCAGGGCTCATAGGTGCGATAGAGCTAGCTGTAGCGGGTTAGGGTGATTGTTTTCGATCCATACGTGGAGAGGAAGCGAGGTCGATGTCGAGCTATGCCGCAGTGATGGCGTTTGGTCAATTTTCCCTATTGAAATTCATGCTGATCGAGTTACTCAAATGGCACTAAAAAAGGTTCGATAAATATATTTTTTAAAGCTGAAAGATTGGCGTGTGATTTCAAGTTTGGATCACTGGAATGAATTTCATTCCGAATATGAAAACAAATAGCGCCCCTTGGGCAAAAGGAATCGTTCGCATTGCGAAATCAATCATCCGCTTCATCGCACTTGTCGTGAGTGCTTTGATCGGAATATGGCAGCCACCGAAATGGATGAGCTGGATCACAGGGAAAACCATGGCTATCTTGGTAAAACGTCCGCGAACGTGGGCAGGCCTTGCATTAGGCGCTATGGTCATCACTTTCGGCTTGCTAGAGTGGCAGCGGTGGTGGGAGTTGCATCGCCCGCGAGAACGCCAGCTCGTGGCGAAGCGTGAGCTACGTTTGTCGATTTTGGTACCGCAGGAAACGACGTGGTCGGGCGGTAAGCCGACGCATGGAGCACTAAGCATTACTTTTAGCGATGCTGCCGCGCCGCTGGAGAAGATCAAGCAGGTGGTAACGGATACTGTGGAAATGAAACCAGCCGTTGCTGGGACGTTGACGTGGGAGAGTGATCGGATGTTGGTATTTATGCCACAACAAGAATGGCAAGCAGGTCAGAGTTATTCGGTGAAAGTGAACTCGGCGGTGTTTCCTGAAGAAGTCGTCTTGGCCAAGCCTGAGGCGACGTTTTCCATGCCCGCACTGCGTGTGGCGGTAGAGGAATACAAATTTTACACGCAACCGGATCAACCAGAGGTGCATCAGTTGACCGCAACGTTGCGATCGAACTACGCGCTGACGCAACAAGAATTGCAGGCGCAAATTTCTCTGCAATCGATGGCAGAGAAACCTGAAGCATTTGCTGGTAAGGCACCGACGTTTTCGTTGACTGCGAGTGATGCTCCTAACTTGTGGTATTTGCGCAGTGCACGAGTGATCGTTCCGGCGCAATCCGAGGAGGTAAAAATCACGATTGGAAAACAACTCCGTGCCACCAGTGGTGGTGTGAATCTTGCCAATGATGTGGTGGCCAAGGCCATCGTGCCGGATAAATTTTCCGCCATGCGCATCACCAACGATACCGGTGCGCAGATCGTCAAAAATGAACAAGGGGAACCCAAGCAGTTTTTGAGCTTCGGCACCAGTCTTGGTGTGTCTCCGCTAGCGTTGGCGAAAAATGTGAAGTTGTGGCGTTTGACTCCCGCCGATGATCAAGAGTTGCGGGATGAGCGAAAAACCGAGAATGATGTGACAGATGCGATGTTAGCACGAGCCAAAGTGATTCCGTTAGAGCGGGTGATGGCGGAAGACGAATCGCCTTACCCCAGTCTCCATACCTATCAATTCTTCTCGCCAGAGAAGGGCAGGTTGTTTTGTAAGATCGATGAAGGTTTTGAAGCGTTAGGTGGGTTTGCCCTGGCGAATTCGTATCGCAAGTTTGTCTCGGTGCCATCGTATCCGCTCGAGCTTGAGTGGACGGGCAAAGGAAATATCATTGCGCTGCAAGGAGAAAAAACCATCCAATTCAAAACGCGTGGGGTGAGTTTTATTCAGGTGACGTGCGGACGTGTGCGTGCTGCGGAAATCAATCACATGGTCACACAGAACGATTATGGTGATTTTTCTGATCCATCGCTCGACAGCGGTTTCAGTAAGGATAACATTGTTCGTAGTCAGACGTTCATCATTCGAGTGGACAAGAAAAACGATTGGGATGCTTGTTTTACCGCCTTCGATTTGAGCAAAGCGATGGCTACTGCTGATCCTAGCGATACGGAGTCATCGCGCGGGTTGTTTTTTATCGAAGCACAAGCGGCTTATCCCTTGTTGCCAGTCGAGCAAGATACGTCGGTTAGTTCTCGCGTCGAGGAAGCGGAACGCGACTGGGAGTGGCAGTATGAGAGAGAAGATTATTATGAAATCGATGAGAATGCCCAAGAAAAACGCTGCGTGAATCTGGATGGAACGATCGTTCCTGCGAGTGATTGGTTTGCCGATGTGAAACCCGGTGGGAAAGTGCAATGGCAGTTGCTGAGTGAGGAGGCGCGACGCTTCGTGATGATCACGGATCTCGGATTGTTAGTCAAAACGAATGCCGATGCGAGTCGCGATGTGTTTGTGATGTCGCTACGAGGTCAAGTTCCAGTTGCGGGAGCAAAGGTGACCATGCTGTCACGAAATGGCAGTGCCCTTGCGGAAGGCATCACAGATGCACTTGGGCGTGCTTCATTACCGAAACCGCTCGTTCCGGCAAAAGAAAAGCAAGCTGTGGCGGTCGTGGTGCGTGATGGCGCGGACATGTCTTACATCCCGCTACGCCCTGGGCAATTGCCGGCGATGGATTATTCGCGTTACGATGTGGATGGCGTGATGAGTTCGCGCACGAAAGCTGTGGAAGCTCATGTGTTTACCGAGCGTGGGGTCTATCGGCCAGGCGATGCAGTGCATTTTGCCGGGATTGTCAAACGGCGAGATTGGCAATCAGTGATCGAAGGCTTGCCAGTGCGCGCGATGTTGCGCGATAGTGAAGGAAATACAATTGCCTCGTCCGATTTCCAATTGCCGATTGATGGATTGGTGGAAGGCAAATTCACCACCGCCGAAAATCATCCAACGGGAGTGTATGAACTTTCCTTGTGGGTGAGGTATGAAGGCGATAATGGTGTGCGCTTTTTGTTAGGGCGAACGGCAATACGCGTGGAAGATTTCCGTCCTGATCGCATGAAAATGAAGGTCGAATTTTCACCAGCTTTGGCAAGTGGTTGGGTCAAGCCCGAGGATCTTACCGCGCAACTTACGGTCGAAAACTTATTCGGCGCTCCAGCGGGTGAACGCCGAGTAAAAGGATCGATGTCCCTACAGCCTGCAGACTTTCGTTTTGCGGCATGGCCGAGTTATCAATTTTATGATACTTCGCTGTCGAAATCACAATCGATCGCAGGCAAGAATGTGGAGCTAGGAGAGGTGACGACTTCACCGCAAGGCAAGGCTAACATGGCCTTGAGCTTATCGTCGATCGATCAAGTGAATTTCCGTGTGACATTGCAACTGGAAGCCTTTGAGAGTGATGGTGGACACGGCGTGCGTGAGGCGAGGAGTTTTCTCGTGTCGCCAAGAGACACGGTGGTGGGATATTCTGCTGATTGTCAGTTGGACTATTTGGGGAAAGACACAGGAGGCAAAGTTAGGATCATTGCGATCGATCAAAATTTGCAGGCGGTGGCGCTCGAAGGGTTGCGTTACAGGGTCAATGAAACAAAGTATGTTTCTGTCCTGCGCAAAGACGAAAGTGGTAGCATGATTTATGAATCCCAACCGCGAACGGTTTTGGTGAGCGAGGAGAAAGATCTGCGTTGGCAAGCTGGACCTAACGAGTTGTTAATCGACACCAGCAAGGTGGGGGCATTTCAGTGGCAAGTCTTGAATCAGAGTGATGAAGTCATTTGTCAATTTTCCTATCGTGTTGTAGGCAAAGGCGATGAAAGTCGAAGTCTTGAACGCGAGGCGGAGTTATCGGTGACTCTAGCAAACGCTCAGGTGCAAGCCGGTGGAGAAGTGGAAATTTCTATTGTCGCGCCCTATGTCGGATCTGGACTGATCACCCTAGAGCGCGAGAAGGTTTTGTATGCGCATTGGTTCGTAGCCGATAGCAAAACTAGCGTGCAGAAGGTAAAAATTCCCGAAGGTTTGGAGGGGACGGTGTATTGCAACGTGTCTTTCGTTCGCTCCATGGATTCGCCCGATGTGCTCATGACTCCGTTGAGTTACGCAACTCATCCTCTGACGATACTGCCAGTGAATCGCATGATTCAAGTGAGCCTTTCAGCGCCAAAAGAAGTGCGACCTGGGCAAACTCTAACGATGAACTACAGCACCGACAAGCCGACGCGCATCATCGTGTATGCGGTGGATGAGGGGATTCACCAAATCACTCGCTACAAACGACCAGAACCATTGGATTTCTTTTTCCGCAAACAAGCCCTTGAGGTTCGGACACAGCAGTGGTTCGACTTGTTGTTGCCTGAGTATCGATTTCTCAAACAAAACTCCGCCTTTGGTGGAGACGGCGACGGTGAACTTGGCGCGCTTTCTTTGAGCTTGAATCCGTTCAAGCGCAAGCGCGATGCGCCGGTCGTGTGGTGGTCGGGTATTCAAAGTGCCGACTCTTCTGTTAGGGAACTACGATATCAGGTACCAGACTATTTTTCAGGTTCACTTACCATCATGGCAGTTGCTGTCAATGAAGTGCGGGCAGGTTCCGCTCAAGCATCGACCTTGGTGCGTGCGCCGTTGGTGCTAACGCCGAACACGCCGACAAGTGTTACGCCTGGCGATGAATTTGTGGTTTCCGTCACGGTAACGAATCTCATCGAAGCGCCAAATCCTGCCGAGATTGGTTTGCGCATCGAAACATCAAGCCATTTGCAAGTTATGGGCGATGCTGTAGCGACAGTGATTTGTGAAACCTCTCGCGAGGTTACGAAACGCTTCCGCGTCAAGGCTCTGGATTCGCTCGGATCGGCAAGCATCAAGTTCCATGCGAAATCTGGTAGCGAAACTGCGCTGCGTACAGAAACGATGAGTGTGCGTCCAGCATCGACATTTCGCACGCAAGTGCGCAGTGCTTATGTGCGAACCAAGAAGCATGAACAAGCTGTGACTCGCAGCATGTATGATGCGTATCGTCGCAATGAAGTGGTGGCATCGCCTCTGCCTGTCGTTCTTGCGCTTGGCATGCGCGACTACATGCAAAGCTATGCCTACGATTGCACCGAACAGATTACTAGTAAGGGTTTGACCCTTTTGTCGTATCGGGCGATGAAAGAATTGCCGCAAGAAGAGCTTGCTGCGTCACAAACGATCAATGGAATCATCGAACAATTGCAGCGTCGTCAAAGCAATAGTGGCGGCTTTGGCTATTGGCAGGGAAGCACGAGCGAAAGTGATGACTTCCTTAATGTGTATGTGATGCACTTTTTGTTAGAGGCCAAAGACGCAGGCTTTGCCATACCTCATCAATTGATGGAGCGGGGGAATGACAAGCTCAAAGCCATTTGCTCTTCGGGCGAAATCGCAAATCTTGCCATGGCTGATCGAAAAGCGTATGCCATCTATCTGCTGACACGCCAAGGCCAGCGCCCGAATGCTTTGCTTTCGTTGCGTGATTCTCTCCATCGAACCAAAGAGGGAACGTGGGAGACGAGGCTTTGTGGAAGTTTTCTTGCTGCCACATATCAGCTTCAACAAAAGACCAAAGAAGCTGAGGTGATCGTGAAAACATGGAAGCTTGCGGCAGCGGAAGAGTATTCCAGTGCCAAAGATAAATGGTCGAACGTGGAAGTCGATCGATTGTTGTCCTTTGCCATTCGCGCGCGGCATTTTCCTAATGCAGTGAAGGACTACGGATATGCAGATTGGCAGAAGCTCTATGGTGTCCTTTGGCAAGAAAGCTACAATACCATTACTGCGGCATACGCCACACTCGGCATGAATGAGTTTGTCAAAGTGGTCAAAGGCAATGGCTTTCGCTTTGAGATCGATGCGCTGCCACGTGATGGTTCTGCGCCATTGTCGTTGGTGAAAAGCGATGCCATTTTCGCTCAGGCTTCGTTTGCTGATGCGACAAAGGCGATCAGCTTTCGCTTGGAACAAAATGATGGCGATCAAGGTTTGTTCTATCAAGTGGTGGAAGAAGGATTTGATCGAGGACTTCCCACGAAGCCGCAGCGAGATGGTATCGAAGTCTATCGGGAATTTTCGACAATGGATGGCAAGCCGGTCCAGACGCTGCTCGTCGGCGACTCTGTGAAAGTCACCTTGCGCGTGCGCAACATCAGCGCCATCCCTTTGGGAAATCTTGCGATGACTGATCTGCTGCCAGGAGGTTTCTCCTTAGAGCCAAACACGCTGACACCGGGAGTCAATACCCAGCCTGGAACGGAGAGAGTTGATTTGCGCGAGGATCGCAATGTGTTTTTCTTTACCCTGCAAGGGGCGAAGGATCTGACGATCGAATACGTCCTGCGTGCCACGTGTGCGGGTGATTTTGTCGTTCCACCTCTCTATGCCGAGTCCATGTATGACCGCGGAATCAATGGAGTTGGTTTGGGAAGGCGGATTAGCGTCAATTCACGCGAGTGAAAACGAAACGAAAGAAATTCCTCAAAGTCTTCGTTCTTGGCAGTTGTTTCATCAGCGTGCTGCTAGGGACTCTTTGGTGTTTGATTCCACACTGTGAACTCTATCCTCAAGATATTTCATGGTCGCCTGTATTGCGCGACCGTCAGGGTGGAATCTTGCACCTAGGTTTGGCGAAGGACGATCGATACCGCATTCACGTGCCGCTCGAACAGATTTCGCCGACGATGGTGCAAGCAACGTTAGCCTACGAGGACGACGGATTTTATTCCCATGGAGGAGTGAATCCTTTGTCCCTGCTGCGTGCTATCGGCGGGCGATTGCAAGGAATTTCCCGCGGCGGTGGATCGACGATCACGATGCAATACGCGCGTCTGCGTTTCAAGCTCTCGACGCGCTCTGTTTTTGGCAAGTTGCAGCAAATTCTGTATGCGATTCAGTTAGAAAAATACTACAGTAAGCGCGAAATTCTAGAAGCGTATTTTAACAGCGCACCGTATGGCGGCAACGTCGAAGGAGTCGCTGCTGCAAGTCTGCGATGGTGTGAAAAGGAATGTCGAGATCTGGAAGTGGCTGAAGCGGTGGCATTGGTGATGCTGCCGCAACGGCCTAGTCATCGTCGTCCTCGACCAGGTGAGGAAGAGTTGCCGCAGACTGTGGCGGCTCGAGAACGCTTGTTGCGTAAGCTCGGCTACAACGATGTGATGCTTGCTGGTTACCGCTGGGAAAAACATCTGCTACCAAGAAAAGTTCCTCACTTGGCTCGTAGGCTGCGAAGTCAAAACGAAAATTCGAGTATCGATGCAGCATTGCAAGTGACCGTGGAAACCACGGTGCAGGGATACTTGATGCGCATGCAGGAAAAAGGTGTTCGTAATGCGTCCGTCATGGTGGTGGATGCGCCGACGCGCGAGGTGCGTGCCTACCTAGGCTCGGGGGGATTTTTTGATGATGCCATTGAAGGGCAAATCGATGGCTGTCGCACACGGCGTTCGCCAGGGTCGTTGTTCAAGCCCTTTCTGTATGGATTGGCAATCGATCAAGGGGTTTTGCATCCTCATACCTTGCTTGCTGATGCGCCGATGCGTTTTCGTGACTACAATCCCGAAAACAACGAGCGCGATTTCTTAGGGCCTGTGAAAGCGAGTGAGGCGTTGTATCGTAGTCGCAATTTGCCCGCCTTGTCGCTCATGCCTCGTCTCGCGGGCAAGGGATTGTATGGATTTCTTCAGTCGTCGGGTTTGCGAATGGATCATGAGCCTGGTCATTACGGTATGGCATTGGCATTGGGTGCTGCGGCAGCTTCTCCTGAAGAAATGGCGACGCTCTATGCAGCACTCGCCGATGACGGACAACCGCGGCCGTTAGTCTATCGGGTCAATGGTTCATCGGAGGGCAAGGAAAAACATCATGCGATTCTCAGCGACGGCGCGCGTTGGATGTTGCGGCACATGATGATTGATCCCCAGCAGAAGAATGTTTTTTCAGAAGATGCCGTCTCTTTTAAAACAGGGACATCGCAAGGCTACCGCGATGCTTGGTCGATCGGCATCAGCGGAAGAACCGTGGTCGTCGTGTGGTTAGGAAACTTCGATGTTTCCTCGAATCCCGCTTTGCAGGGTCGAACAATGGCTGCTCCCTTGATGAACGAAATTTTTCGCCATACGCGAACGATGAGGCCTTTGCCCGCACCGCCGAGCATGGTGAAAGAAGTGGAGCTTTGTGCGGTGTCGGGAATGATTCCCAGTGAACATTGCAAGAACCGCTGTCGCGGCTGGGTATTGGCAGACGTTTCGCCGATTGTGCCCTGTGACATGCATCGACTTGTATGGATCGATCAAAGTTCGGGGTTGCGCGTCGCACCACGTGACGATGATCCTAATGTAAAAGCTCAGGTTTTTGAATTCTGGAAGCCTGAGTTTTTGGAGTTATTTCGGCTGGCTGGCTTGCCGCGTCGCGCGATTCCAGAGAGTGTGGAAGTCACAGCAGAATCAAATGAGCCTCCGAAAATTCAATCTCCGTTGCGAGATCATGTTTATCAAATCCGCAACGGTTCGCAAGAAGGGCTGATTTGCAAAGCGAAAGCCGCAGTGGGGGTGACGCGTATTTTTTGGTTTGGTAATGGAGTCTTCCTTGGCTCTACACTCGCGAATGAAGCCTTGATTTGGAAGGAAGCGAACGGAGGATGTGAGATTCAAGTGATGGATGATCGCGGGATGTCCGATCGAATCCGCGTGCAAGTCGAGCGTGTTTCACCATAAACGTTTCACCCTACCAAATGTCATAAACCTTGATGAGAGGATTTTGGTCGTGAAGAAGTTGGAGGTAGTGCAAAACGCGATACGAGTCTTGGGGGAGCTGCAACTCGGGGAGAATCTCGCAAAGTGGCTCAATTACGAAACGACGCTGCAGCATACGAGGGTGAGGAAGGATCAGCGAGGTTTCGTCGTGGATGATGTCGCCAAAGGTGAGTAAATCGACATCTATAGTCCGGGGGGCGTTGAGGATGCTGCGCTGCCTACCGAGTTGGTTTTCGATCTTTTGCGTTTCTTTGTGAAGCTGAGACGCAGTGCCGCAAAACTCGAAGGCCACCACAGCATTATAGAAATCGGGGGAGTTATCGGGGCAGGCGATGGGGATTGTTTGATAAACCGCTGACTGCTGAAAGCTGCCCGCTACGCCAAGACTTTGCAGTAAGTCGCGCGCACCACACAAATGCGAGAGTCGATCACCGACATTCGAGCCGAGCGAGATGGTGACTAGCATGCAAGTCGGCTATCGAGACCCTTAGCGTTGTGGAATGGAGTAATAGATGGCTTCCAGAGCCATGACAGTGTAGGCGGTGGTGAGGACAGGATTGCTTTCCATCCATCGGCCATTGGTGTTCTTCCATGAGCCATCAGCGTTTTGGGTTGTGAGGAGCTTTTCTCCAAGTTCTTTGCGCCAATCGATTTCTTTTCCGTCGGCCAACTTGAGTTTGTCGTCACCGGTGGCTGCGAGAGCTTTGGCCATGGCGTTGTAATAATAGTAAATGCCTTGGCCACCAAGACCGGGGTTTTCTTCGAGAGTGTAATTGCCACCGAGCCATTCTTTGACGGCTTTCACGCGTTGGTCATCGGGGCTTAGTTTGGCATAGAGCATGGAAAGCAGTCCAACATAGGACATGGAACCGTAGGAGCGGAGTGGGACTTTGCCATTTGCGAGAGGTGTGTTGTCATCGACCTTTGTCTCATTTGGGCCGTAGAAAAATCCGCCTTTATTCTTCGGGTCATTGGATGCGCGGTCGTTTTTGTTCGTTTCTTCGAGATTTTGGCAACTGCTGAGAAATTCCACCGCAGCACCCCAGTCAAGGTCGGGTTGGTCACCGTGTTTGCCGTCATCAATGACTTTTTGTGAGGCTACGATAGCCTCGATGGCCAAATAGGTATTGGACATGTCGGATCGGTCATTTTTTGAGCCATAGCCGATACCGCCATCGTTAGGGCCATCGACCTTGCCTTTTTCACCTGTGTCCCATTGGTTGTTAATCAGGTGTTTTCTGGCACGAACCATGGCGGCTTCATAACCTTCGTTCTGTGCAGAAGCCAAAGCGGTAAGAGAGGTGGCGGTGTTGTAAACGGAAAGGCCGCGATTGTAGATGCCGCCATCTTCCTTTTGTTGGGCTCGTAGCCAATCAAAACCTTTGTTGATATACGCTGGTTTTTCTTTTGCTTGAGCGATGTTTGGATCGCGCACGGCGGCGGTAAGGGAAAGTGCGGTAAAGGCGGGGATCTGTGGATCATCCCAATGACCTTCCGGCTTTTGCTGAGTGGCAAGCCATGCGTTCCCACGGGAGATGGCTTGTTTCATTTCTTCTTGTAGCGAAAGATATTTCGATGGGGTTTGCGCGATAAGAGCGGATCCGGTGAGTAAGGCAATGACTCCAGAGAATAAGGTGGTTTTCATGGTTGTTTTTTTTGCGTTGGTGAAGTTGTCGTAGGTTCGATGATGAATGTGACTTTGGTGCCGATTTCTGGTAAGCGTTTTGTATGTGCGACCCACATTTCGTCGTTTTCGTTGTTTTTACCAGCGTAGAGGAGAAGAGAACCTCGACTCACAAAGATCGAAGCGAAGTCACCGCTGGTTTCTGCGTAAAATTTTCCATCATAGATCAAAGAGCCTCCATAGATCCACTCGTCGGTTTCCATGCTTTTCTGAGTGACATCGTTGAGAATCAGATCGCGCAGCGGTAGGGTAACTTTTTTTCCATCTTTATCGAATTCCACAGCCAGATGAATGCGGGCAGCTTTGCGCGTTTCTTCCTCAACCTGTGGAAACTTTCCGCTGCTGACTCCTTTTTCTTTTTCGATGTAGTAGAGTTCTGGAGACGGCGTGTAGCGGAGCATCTTCATGGCAATGTTCACATGAAGGGGCGAGGCTGTGGTGATGAGTAAAGATTCGTGAATTTTGCCATTTTCGTGAACTAAGGCGAACTCAAGAAGCCCTTCTCTCATGTTTACCGAGCAAGGAATGCGAATTTGACGAGTTTTCGGGTCGAAAAGCACCTCGCCGATTTGCATTGTACCATTTTCAAGCCGAGTGACATGCGCCGCAGGTTTTGTATGATCCGTAGCTTGAGAAGCATCAACTGCCGCATCTTTGTCCTGTGCGCAAAGCATTGTGCAAGTGAGGATCAAAGAATGTAGAGTGCGGAGCATAGTCTAATAACGCGCGGATGACTCAAAATCTTAGCAAAAAATACCGGATTAGCAAATGCGTGTATTAAGGAATTTTGCTAAGTCGCTTGGAGAATGCATGCCAGTGCCTACGCGTGACGGAATTTTGAAATAACGAGCTAGCATCGGTTGTTGTTGGGTCAAGAGGCACGGGAGCTTGGAGTGATCCTTGGCTGCCGATTTCTTCGCGAAAGATTTTGTAGAGACTGCGGGCCAGAGATTGGCTCATTTGCGCTGCGTCGGTTACACCAGATGGTATGGTGATGGTTCTGGACATGTGGGATGGATCTGTGCCGGAACTAAACCACAGAGCGATGGGTAAGGGACTCGGCGAAGCGGTCGCACCTACGCTGACATCATCTTTGAAATGGATGATTCCCGATGAATGTTCAGAGAGCAAAGCTGCGATTTCCTTCAGTGCGGGTTTGACGATAGTGGCAGATTCTGTGTCACACCCCGCATGGATGATGATGGTCGTGCGGGCAGTAGGGTCAACGATCCAAGCAGGCAATTGCGGGCGAAGGCGAGCGATGGCATCTGTGGTAAGTTTGCGTTGTGGCGCATCGGGACTTGCTGAGTCTGCAACGCGTTCCCAAGCGAGAAGAGTTCGCTGAAGCTCGCCGCTTGTTTCAAGCAATGTCGCGAGTTTGATGAAATAACTTGCGCCTTTCTCGGAAAATTGCGTGTATGCATCGAGTCCAGGAGACCTGGTAAGATCCCCAAGTTCAATGATTTCTTCCTCGGATTTTGGCTCCTCGATGGCCAACGTCGTGTCAATGCTCGGCATTTGGCCTGGTTTTACGCGAATGGCTTTCGTTGGTTCCAGATCCTTGTTGTTTTGGAGATCCAACGATGCTTGCAACTTTTCTTGCTTGAGATTCCTTTGTTCGATCGCAAGCACTGCGGATGGTGGCGGAGTGAGAAAATCCTTACCCTTCGCACCTTGCCACCAAGTGATAGCTATCGTGCAAATAGCCAAAGGTATGACGAAAAATAGGGGAATTCGCACGGCAAGCTGATCGCTTCTTAGGGTGTTGGCGTCTCCGTTTTCGTAGTAGCATTTGGCGAAATCAACGATGGCGTCGGGTTGCCAACGCCAGTCAAACGTTGCGGTGATGCAGTCGATGCCGTTCCAATCTCGGTGCGTGTCATCAAATCGACTGGACGAATATTAAATTTCTCTTTGGCTAAAACTTCTTTGCCGGATACTTCCTTCCCCGAGACCTCTTTGCCAGATACTTCTTTACCACTAATGCTCGAATCGCCCGAAGCATCGTATGTCGCTAGGAGTAGTTGGATGGCAGTCAGGGAATCCGGTGCCGATGCGATAGCACATTGGGTGATGAGTCGGGCTTGATCGGGAGCTGCAAGAATCGCCGTTTCTACGATGCGACAGATGAGAGATTCGTTAGCTTTGCTCATGGCAATCGCTTGTTTGACAATCTCACAAGCATGCTCGGGGTTTTTTGCAATCGTTTCTTCGACGAGCGTGACAAGGGAATCCTCGCTGGAAGATTCTTGAAAGGTTTGAGAAAACTTAGGTTTTGGTTGGGGGATGACGATCGAACCTTCTGGAGTTGAGCGATCGATCTGATCAAATTTTACGGAATGACTGGCATAGAGATTTCCTCCATCCGATGATGCTTCCTGCCCGCGATCGATCATTTGCTGACCATGGGACAGGCCCGCTAGCAACAAAGTAGCATAGATCGAGTGTGTGCGTTTCATGATAGATTTGTTCATTTGCGGACGTGGACGAGTTGTCTTATGGGACTTTTGCCATGCTGACAAGCATTATTTTTTGTTTTACACGCGAGGCACAAGTTCTTGGGGTGAATATTGATCGTTGAAGTTGCTCATCGCAAGATCTTCGAGTGTGTGCAGCCATTTGATGCGGCAGGCACGGTCTCATCGAGATGCTTTGGCATATTTTTTGTGATTCTCTCTTGTTGACTGCGATCTCTGACATGTTGAAAATTTTTTCTTTGCTTTCTATGAGCGATTCTCTAAAAAGTTTGCATGGACTTACTTGTAGCCACACTATGCGATAATGCTGAAGAAATTCAGGGGAAATTGAATGTCATCGGAGCTTTTGATGCCATCATTGGACAGAGCTTTCCTGCAAAATTTTCTTTTGCTTTAGCCCTGAGATTCTATTTCACCCCGAAAGACCGTGGAGCTCACTCGTTTTCGATCATGTTGCTTGACGAGACGGAGAACCAAAACGCGAAACCTCCTCAAGAAGCGGAAATCACCGTCAATATGCCACCTGATGCTATTGGTTTTTCTACACAAAACATGATCACGCCGTTGAATGGCACCGTGCAGAAGGCAGGGATCTACCATTTCGTGGTTCGAATCGACGGCAAAGTGGCAGCTCGTGTGCCGTTGCGTGTAGTTCAACAAGAGAGTATGCCCAATGTGCCTAGCATCGACGAGATTCCTCAGTTGACCTGATTTTCTAAGAGAAATTTTTTTCAAAGCGACCCGTAGTATGGGTCGCTTTTTTTATCGATTAGTGGTTGAAGATGAATTCCTTCGAATTCAGAATGGCCCAAAAGATGTCGTTGAGAATTTCTTGTTGGTGTTTCGGTTCTTTGGCCTCCGCGTAGGCGGTCATGAGGTTTTTGGTTTCTTCCGTCGTCGGTGGCCGCGAGAGGCAGGTGAGGTACAGGTGCTCAATGATTTCTTCGGGCGTCTTCTTTTGTTGGCGCAGGGGAGGGATGACTTTTCCTTGTTGAATGCGGTTGTGGCAATTTTCGCCATTGAGGAGGTGCAGTGCTTGGCTGAGGTTCGGCTCTAGCTTGACTTCGCAGGAGCAAACCGTATTGCGACTGGCACGACCAAAGGCGGTGAGGAAATAGCTCGAAGTGTTGCCGTCAGCAATTTGTACCGCGCGGGCACCTAGAGGCAGGCCTTTGAATTTGTTCGGCGTTTGTGTGGCCTGGGAGATGGCATCCAACAGGACTTCGGCGCGGATGCGGCGGATCCTAGCATGGGAGAAATTGCGTTCGTCAGTGACGTTAGAGTCGTTCGTTTTGGTGGATAGTTGATAGGTGCGTGAGGTGCAGATGTCGCGTACGAGCTTGCGCATATCGAAATTGTAGGCAGCGAATTGTTTCGCTAAGGCATCTAACAACTCGGGGTTAGAAGGAGGATTGGAAATGCGCTGGTCATCAACTGGTTCCACTATACCGATGCCGAAAAAGTGTGACCAGGTGATGTTGGCGAAATTGCGCGCAAACCAAGGGTTTTCTTTATCGGAGAGCCAAGCGGCAACGGAATCCCTGCGAGTTTTATCTTTGATCTCGGGAGTTGGCCCACCGAGAAATTTCGGAGCAACGGGCTTTTTGGTGACCAGATGCGGGACTTCGCCATTGGCGTCGTAAACAATTCGTTCCCGTGGATCTTCGGCGTTCTTGCGTTTTACCTGGGCAAAAAACGATGCAAATCCGTAGTAATCTTCCATGGTCCATCGATCAAACGGATGGTTGTGGCATTGCGCGCACTGGATGCGTGTCCCCATGAAGACTTGGGCGATGTTTTCGGTGAGTTTTAGGACATCTTGTTCGATTTGGAAAAAATTGGTAGCTGGTTGTGAGAATGTGCCGCCTTGCGAGGAGAGGATTTCTCCAACGATTTGATTGAATGGGGTATTGGAGGCAATGCGGTCGCGCAGCCAGTTGTAGTAATTCAGGGCGGCTTTGTAGGAAACCTGCTTTGGGCCATCGTTGAACGTGCGAATCTGTAGGAGTTCCGCCCATTTCATGGTCCACATTTCGGCAAATTCTTTGCGCGAGATGAGTTGATCGACTAGGGCGTCGCGCTTTTTCGCTTGGGTATCGTTGAGGAAGATGGTGCGCTCTTCAAGGGTGGGGAGTCGGCCAATGATATCGAGGTAAACACGACGAAGGAATTCGGTGTCGGTGCAGAGTTCCGATGGGACGATGCGAAGTTTGTGGAGTTTGGCGAGAACGGCTTCGTCGATGTAGTTGTTAGGGCTGATGGAGGGCTGGAGGTAGGAGGTTTTTTCCGGAATGACAATGACCTGCGTGCCCTCGGTGAAGGTGTGAAAGCGAGCGAGGAGGAGTGCTTCACCGCGATTTTTTGATGTGGCAAGGCCTTTGCGGTAATCGATGGAAACGGAGTTGTCATTTGAGGTGGTAAATGACGAAAGGTTGGTGACATCACGGTCTGTGCCATCGGAATAACGAGCCGTGACCGTGAGGGGAATGCGGATGTCCGGGCCTTTGAGCACGAGTTGCGCAGGCTGGAAGCGGATCGAGACGGGGTGGGGGATTTTTGCGTCGTCGTCGATGGTTGCGCCGTTGCGAATCCACTCGATAAGGGTGGCGGCGGTGGAGCTTGATTTATCAAAGAGCTTGCCGCCGGTGTGCGATACTTCGCCGATAGACTTGGTGACGAGCAGCGATTCCTCGGGGATGGCGAGATTGATGCGGCGGCCAGGCATTTGTTGGGTGATTTTGAAATGATCGCCGTGCGGATCAAAGCCGTAAAGGGAGAGTTGGAAACCGTCTTTGCCGCTGGCGGCACCGTGGCAAGATCCGGCATTGCAGCCTGCCGCAGTGAGGATGGGCATGATGTCGAGTTGAAAGGAAACGGGGCGGGCGAGCTTGGCGTTTTTGACGTGTACGGGGACTTTGGTTTCTCGTCCGCGGTAGCTGATGTGCAATGCAGTAGCTCCGTCTTTGCTGGGGGTGAGAATGCTGTCAGAAAGTGCACAAATGGATGGATCGGCCAAGGTGAATTTGGCCTGTCGGGTGATGTCTCGCGTGGCCTCATCGTCAAAGGTGACCAATACCCGGATTTTGTGGAAATCGGCGGAAGATTCAAGATGCACTTCGCTCGGGAATGCTTCGATTTTTTTGATCGTGGGATCCGGCGCGGCGTCATGCATGGGCATGGCTTTTGGGTCAGCAGGTTCGAGCACTAGGCCGGCAGGCCATATCGCTCCAGCACGTATCCAGTCTTCTATGGATTGGGCTTCTTGCTCCGTCAGCGGCGTGCCTTTGCCGTCGGGAGGCATGATGTCGTCATGATCATGCGGAAGGCGCACGCGCAAGAGGATTTCGGAACGCTCAGGGCAGTTGATGTCGATGGCTGGTCCTGCATCGCCGCCGATGACAAGTTTTTCCCCCGTGGACATGTCGAGGCTGCCTTTTTGTTTTTCTGGATGATGGCAGGAAAGGCATTTGGTTTCGAGCAATTGTCGCGGGATGTCCACAGCCCAAACGGGTGCGACCAGCAGCAAAGAAAGAATCCAGTTGCGAATTTTCATCAAGCGTAAGTTACGATAGTGGCTTTGCGTTTGTTTCAACGAAGAGAATGAAGATCATCTTGTCAGATTGATTTTTCCGTGGTTCTTTGTGCGCGTGAGCGAATCACTTACATTATTAGGCAATTCCCAGTCGAAATGGCCAGCATCTCCCGAGGAAGCGAGCTTAGAGATTTTCCCCAATAGAAATCCCGATCATTCCTACTGGGTGCATCTCGATTTCCCCGAATTCTCCTCGCTTTGCCCTGTCACAGGACAGCCGGATACAGCGCGCATTCAAATTCGCTATACGCCGCATGTTTCCTGCATCGAGACGAAATCGTTAAAATTTTACCTCACCTCGTATCGCAATCAAGCTTCCTTCAATGAGGAGATCGTGAATCGGATCTTGGGGGACATCGTGCGTGCTTGTGCACCGCGTGAATGCATCGTGCGTGGAGACTTTTCACCTCGTGGTGGCATCAGCCTCACAGCGCAGGCCTCGTATCCCGCGTCTGTGGCTACGGCACTTACCAAAGAAGGCTGAGGCGTAAATTTTTCGCCTACGTTGCGCAGTTGTATCTTGGCAGTTGGCAGAAATGCGCCTAGTTTGCTTCGGCATGCACGCATTCACTTACAAAAATGGCCAACTTTATTGCGAAAACACCGCGCTTTCTGCATTGGCTCAGCAACATGGGACTCCTCTATACGTTTATTCCGCTAATACCATTCTCGATCATTACAAACGGCTGGATGCGGCATTGGCTGGTGTCGATCACGAGGTAGCTTACGCGGTGAAAGCGAACTCAAACCTTGGTGTGCTGAGTTTGCTTGCGCAAGCAGGGGCGGGATTTGATATCGTTTCTGGTGGTGAGCTTTACCGTGTGATCAAGGCGGGAGGCAGCCCATCCCATTGCACCTTTGCCGGTGTAGGGAAGACGCGCGAGGAGATTATCTACGCGCTGCAACAAGGCATCTATTGCTTCAACGTCGAGTCGGAAGAGGAATTGCGTTATCTTGACGCAGTGGCTGGTGAGTTAGGAGTCATCGCTCCTGCCGCTGTTCGCGTGAATCCCAATGTCGATGCCAAAACGCACAAGTACATTTCCACGGGAAAATCCGAAAATAAGTTTGGCGTGGACTTTGGCCGCATCGATGACCTATACGCACGCGCCGCAAGCGAGCTGAAAAACATCCGTATGCGAGGATTGCAAATGCACATCGGCTCACAGTTGACGTCCATCACGCCCTTCATCGAGGCGGTGGAAAAAGTGAAACCACTCGCCTTGCGCCTCAAGGAACAACACGGCATCGAGTTCTGGTCCATCGGTGGCGGCATCGGCATTGTCTATCACGACAGCCTCGCTTCCGGCGATCTCGCTTGGTGGCAGAAACAAAGCTCCGAATCGAAGCCCCTCAACGTCGAGGAATATGGCAATGCGATCGTGCCGTTGCTGCAAGATGTTGGCCTGAAAATCCTCCTAGAACCAGGACGCTACATCGTCGGCAATGCCGGCGTGCTATTGACGACCTGTCTCTACGAGAAAAAAGGCAACGCCAAAACCTTCAAAATCGTCGATGCGGGAATGAATGATCTCATCCGTCCGGCGCTGTATGAAGGACATCATGAAATTGCGACTCTCACAGAAAATCATGGAACTCACGTGAAAGCCGATGTCGTGGGGCCGATTTGCGAGAGCGGTGACTTCTTCTGTCAAGATCGCGAAATGCCCGACTTCCAGCCTGGCGATGTTATAGCTCTGCTTTCTGCGGGAGCCTACGGATTTGCAATGGCCAGCAATTACAATACCCGACCTCTCCCAGCCGAAATTCTTGTGGACGGCGAAACGTCCCGGGTGATCCGTCGTCGACAAACGCTCGATGACGTGCTCGCTGGCGAAAGCGCGTGACATTTGGTTTTTGCGTATGTGGCAATATTGTCACATACGCTAACACCCTTGTTCTTGCCTTATCGGAACGTTGCGGTTGAGGTGAATTTCGTTATGGCGAAACTCGCTAGCAAATGCCCCGGCGCACTGGTTGTTGCCGCTACCTTACTCTTTTTAGCTAGAAACGCTGGGGCGAAAGAAACGGCAGAATCCCAGATTGATCCATCCATTGCTTCCTATACTGCTGTTGCAGGTGTGTCAGGGAACTTGAGTTCGATTGGCTCGGATACGCTTAACAATTTGATGACTCTATGGGCAGAGGAATTTAAAAAATTCTATCCCAATGTGAACATCCAAATTGAGGGCAAGGGCAGCTCTACAGCTCCGTTGGCACTCATCGAAGGAACCGCGCAGATTGCGCCGATGTCACGAGCGATGAAAGCCAAGGAGATCGATGCGTTTGAGGAAAGATACACCTACAAACCCACCGAAGTTCACGTGGCGATCGATGCGCTGGCCATATATGTGCACAAAGACAATCCGCTCCGTGGCTTAACCATGCAACAGGTCGATTCGATTTTTTCGGCAACACGCCGCCGCGATGGCCCGAACCTCACGGAATGGAGCCAGCTTGGACTCGATGCGTGGAAGGGCCGAGCGATTTCGCTTTTTGGAAGGAATTCCGCAACGGGAACCTATGGATATTTTCAAGAATTTGCCTTAGCGAAGGGCGATTTCAAAAATTCGGTCAAAGAGCAGCCAGGTTCTTCTGCGGTGGTGCAGGGAGTCGGCGAGGATCTCTATGCCATCGGCTACTCAGGCATTGGCTACCGGACATCCAATGTGCGACACCTTCCTTTGGCCGCGGACGAGGCGACAGGATATTTTCCAGCAACCTACCAAAATTGTCTCAGTGGCGAATATCCCTTGGCGCGTTTTTTGACCATTTACGTGAACAAAAAACCTTCGCAGCCATTGGACTTGCTGACACTGGAATTTATTAAATTTATCTTATCGCGGCAGGGGCAGTTGGTCGTGGAAAAAGATGGCTATTACCCCATGCCAGCGGTTCTGGCAGCGGGAATTGTCGAAAAGCTCTCGCGATAACTTTTGCCTACGATTGACTCCATGTCTTCTGCGATGAAACAACCTCCATGCCCCAAGCGCTTTGATGTCTCCAAGGCGACGCTGTGGTTTGATCGCTTCATGGGATGGGCGATCAAATGTGTCGGCATCGGTGTGATCCTCGCGGTGTTTGGCATTTTTTGTTTTATCGGCAAAGAGGTGATTCCGCTGTTTCAAGGTGCCAAAGTCGAGCAAGCGGCTTCAGGAAATGCGAAAGCTGCACCCATCGTAATCGGCGTCGATGAATGGGGTAAAATGCCGTTTTTTTATTCTGGTGGCAAGACGCTTACGTTCCTCGATGGCAAAACGGGGAAAGAGGCAATGATGGCCATTCCTGGGCTTGAGGAAGTCACCGTCACCGCGATGTCCTATGATGCCTTGCATGGACGCGTGGCACTGGGCTTGTCGGATGGGAGGGTGGGGGCATTTGTGGTGAAATATGAACGAGTTTTTGCGGGAGATACAGCCATCGGAGTCAAGCCTAGCGTGGCGCTGGAACCTTGGTTGAGCTTACAAAATGTCACCTCTGCGGTAAAATCCTTGAGCTATGGAGACTCGGGCGCGTTTGCGATTCTGGCGGTGCTCCATGGCGATGGGAAATTGGCTATCGCTCGCATCGCCAACAAGGGCGGGATGATCGGGGAAAAAACTCGGGTGTTACTTGTGGAAAGCGATGTTTCTAGCGAAGTAAACGGCGAAATCGCATTTTTGCGTGCCAGCCAAAACGGCGAGATGGTCTTGCTAGCGGATCATTCTGGCAAGGTAACGTATTTCCAAGCATCGGGTTCAAAGATAGCAAAACGTCAGGAATTTTTCCCGTGCGGAGAATACGCCTTGGCGCAAATGGATTTTCTCTTTGGGGGAGTCTCCGTCGTTTGCACCTCGGTGGATGGAACGCAAGAGCAGTGGAGCTTGTATCGAACCAGCGAGGATGCGCAGCGGCTGTTCGGTCGAATCAAATCGTTTGCTCCGGTGGGCGAAGGGCCGAAAACATTTGCCGCGAGTCAGCGAAATCGAATGTTTCTCACGGGCGCAGGGCGTGAACTTTCCCTCCGTTACAGCACATCCGGCGCACAGCGTTGGCAAGGTTCCATGGATATCGATCCCGTGGCGGTTGTGATCGATGCGAAAGGAAAGTCGTTTTGGGTTGCATCGAGCCAAGGGGAAGTGAGGAATTTCACCATTCATGATCCGCATCCCGATGCCGGCGCGCGGGCCTTTTTTGCCAAAGTTTGGTATGAGGGCGGAGATCAGGCGGTGCATCAATGGCAGTCGAGCGGCGGATCGGATGATTTTGAGACGAAGTTTTCGTTAGTTCCACTGATCTTTGGATCGCTGAAAGGCACGACGTATGCGATGTTGTTTTCCGTGCCAATCGCCTTGCTTGCGGCGATTTTTTCTGCGGCGTTTTTGCCCCTGCAAGCCAAGCGCATCATCAAGCCGACGCTGGAAATCATGTCCTCGCTACCATCGGTGGTGCTGGGTTTCTTGGCGGGCTTGTGGTTGGCTCCGCTACTGAGTGATCGGGTGCCTTCGGTGCTGCTGATGGTGGTGCTGATACCGAGCTTCGTGTTGCTTTTCGGATATTTCTGGTGTCGTTTGCCCTTGGTGTTTCGCAATCGCTTCGAAGGCGGAGCGGAGTGGTTGATCGTGCTGCCGATTATCGTTCTGGCGGGATTGATCGGCTGGTGGGGTGGGCCATTTTTGGAGGATGCTTGCTTTGTTTTCACCGATCCACAATCCGGAGAAAAAATGGCCGACTTTGGCCTGTGGTGGCGGCAGGTGACGGGGACGAGTTTCCAGCAAAGAAATTCGTTAGTGTTAGGTTTCATCATGGGCTTCGCGGTGATTCCGGTGATTTTTACCATCGCCGAAGATGCCCTTTCAAACGTGCCAAAAAATCTTACCGCGGCTGCTTTCGCTCTTGGCGCGAATCGATGGCAGGTCGTTTGGTCAGTGATGTTGCCGGTGGCGGCTTCGGGGATTTTTTCGGCGCTGATGATCGGATTGGGACGTGCGGTGGGCGAGACAATGATCATGGTCATGGCGACAGGAAATACTCCGATCATGGAGTGGAATTTGTTTTCTGGGATGCGGACACTTTCCGCGAATCTTGCCGTGGAGTTGCCAGAAGCGGCAGTGGGATCGACTCACTATCGCACGCTTTTCCTGGGTGCGATCGTGCTATTTTCCATGACCTTCGTGTTGAATACCTTGGCGGAAATTTTGCGGCAGCGGCTGCGCGAAAAATACAAACTTGTCTAGCGTATGTCAGCAAAAGCCGAACCATCCCATCAAACATTCGCAACCACGGGCAGGTCGCGCAAAGGCGAGCCTATCGTTTGGCTCACGGGTGCCGGTCTCGCCATAGGAATCACCATGGCGGTGGGGCTTTTTCTTTTGATTCTGGTGAAAGGATCAGCCTCGTTTTGGCCGCGTCGCATCGAGATTATAGAAATTCGCAAGGGCGAAAAAACGGAGAAGATCTTTGGCTACATCGCGGAGAGTCGCGAACGAAAAGGTGAACAAGAAAGCGTTCAGCGGGAAATGAAAATGTTTCGCGGCAACAAAGACATCTACAAAGAGTCATTTCTCTACGTCGATGAATCGCAAGTGATCAGCCGAACGATGCCGCAGAATGTTGTCTTGTTTGAGCGTCTCAGCGATGGCCCTGCGATCGGCGAACCCGTCGCGGTGGTAACGGGAGAGCTGCGAACCAACGCTGCGGAAGCTGTGTTTTCTGAGAAACTGCAAGAAATGATCGCTGAAAGTGCCGCCACCCGCGCCAAGGTCACCGCAGTGGAACGGAATCAAATTGGCAAGCTCAGCATGGCGATGGAAAAATTACGCTACGCCGAAAAAGCAGGTCGGATCACAAAAAGCGAAGCCGCAGAACGAAAGGCGGCAATGGATGGCGAGTTTGTTCGCCTCAAAGCATTGGCGGACGAAACGCGCGAGAGCATGTCTGGCAAATCGTTGATCTATCGGCTGGAGGATGGCCGTGAAGAAGAAATTCCTGCGAGTCAATTACTCCATGTCTATTCGCCGAATAAGAATGGATTTTTTGGCCGAATGGGCGAGGGCTTGCGCCGCGCATGGCGATTCTTGTGCGACGACCCGCGTGAGGCAAATACCGAAGGCGGAGTATTTCCTGCTATTTTCGGCACCGTGGTCATGACCTTAGTAATGAGTCTGTTTGTGACCCCTTTCGGTGTGATGGCGGCGATCTATTTGCGCGAATACGCGAAGCCGGGCCTCATGGTGCGCATTGTCCGCATTTGCATGAACAATCTCGCAGGTGTGCCCTCGATTGTATTCGGCGTTTTCGGCCTCGCATTTTTCATTTATTTCGTTGGCTCGCAGGTGGATCAGGCGTTCTTTTCTGAAAAACTGCCAACTCCTACGTTCGGCACGCCAGGCATTCTTTGGGCGTCTCTTACGCTGGCCTTGTTGACTCTTCCCGTCGTGGTAGTGGCAACAGAGGAGGCGCTTTCGGCTGTCCCACGCGGCGTGCGCGAGGCATCGTTAGCCTGCGGTGCCTCCAAGTGGCAAACCATCCAGCGCGTGGTGCTGCCCGCGTCTCTGCCCGGCATCCTCACGGGTGTCATCCTCGCTATGGCACGCGGTGCTGGCGAGGTCGCTCCGCTGATGCTGGTCGGCGTGGTCAAGCTCGCGCCTTCTCTTCCCCTCGATGCCGTAGCGCCATTCATCCACGCCGAACGCAAGTTCATGCACCTCGGCTTTCACATCTACGACCTTGGATTCCAGTCTCCCGATGCCGATGCCGCAAAGCCTTTGGTCTATGCTACAGCGCTTCTGCTGATCACCGTCGTGATTGTCTTAAACCTCGCCGCGATTCTCATCCGCAATCGCCTGAAAAAACGTTTCGCCGTTTCCAGTTTCTGAGCCTATGTCCCAAAACACCGACATTCCCCACACGCCGCGCCACGATTTCATCACGGTGGACAATTTCAGCTTTCACTACGGCCCAAAGCAAACCTTGTTTGGTGTGGAAATGGCCATTCCAGAACGACAAGTCACCGCCTTGATCGGACCTTCTGGCTGCGGAAAATCTACTCTGCTCCGCAATATGAATCGCATGAATGACCTCGTCGATGGTGTGCGCCATGAGGGCGATATCCGCATCGGCGGCGTTAGCCTCTATGACCCTAGCATCGAAGTCATTTCCTTGCGCAAACGCGTCGGCATGGTCTTTCAAAAATACAATCCCTTCGCCAAGTCGATCTATGAAAATGTGGTCTTCAGCCTCCGCATCGCAGGTCGAGCCAAAAAGGCTGAACTCGACGAAGTCGTGGAGTATTCCCTGCGCGATGCAGCATTATGGGATGAAGTGAAGGATCGCCTCCATGAAAGCGCTTTCGGGCTATCCGGCGGGCAGCAGCAGCGCCTTTGCATCGCCCGCGCCATCGCCAACCGTCCTGAAATTCTCCTCATGGATGAACCATGCGCCGCTCTCGATCCCATCGCCACCCTCAAAATCGAGGAACTCATCATCATGCTCAAACGCGATTTCACCATCGTCATGGTCACTCACAACATGGAACAAGCCGTTCGCTGCTCGGATCGCACCGCGTTTCTTTACATGGGAAAACTCATCGAATACGGCGCGACCCAGCAGGTTTTTGAAAATCCCCAACACCCACAAACGCAAGCCTATGTCACGGGACATTTCAGTTGATAGCGAAAACCCCGCGCATGACCTTTCGATTCGTGTGCGCGATGTCGATTTCTACTACGGAGCCACGCACTCCTTGAAAAATGTCAGCATGGACATCGCCCGCCATCAAGTCACCGCCTTCATCGGTCCCTCAGGATGCGGCAAATCCACGTTGCTGCGCTGTTTCAACCGCATGAATGATTTCATCCCCGACGCGAAAGTCAAAAAAGGCCAAATCTTCATCAACGGCATCGAGATTCATGGCAAGGATGTCGATGGCGTAGAACTCCGCCGCCACGTCGGCATGGTCTACCAAAAGTCCAATCCCTTTCCTCGCTCGATCTATGAAAACGTCGCCTACGGCCCCCGCATCCTCGGCGAGAAAAAACACAGCACCCTCGATGCCATCGTCGAGCGCTCCTTGCGTAGCTCCGCACTTTGGGACGAGGTCAAAGACCGCCTTCACGATAGCGCCCACGGCCTCTCCGGCGGCCAACAACAACGACTCTGCATCGCTAGAACGATTGCCGTCGAGCCGTCCATCATCCTCATGGATGAACCCTGCTCGGCGCTCGATCCAGTCGCCACAGCCCACGTCGAAGAACTCATCCATGACTTAGGAAAAAAATTCACCATCGTCATCGTCACCCACAACATGCAACAAGCCCTCCGCGTCTCCCAAAAAACCGCCTTCTTTTATCTTGGTGAACTCATCGAATACGCTGACACCCACACCCTCTTCCGCGAACCTTCTCACCCGCAGACCAAGCTATACCTCGCGGGGAAATTCGGCTAAGATCTCGCCCCCTCTTTCAGATCGCCCTCACCGTGGCTTGCAGTCGATAGGACTTCAGTTGCCCGCAGTGCAATACTGCCGCCTCTTTCTCCTCCACCTCTGCCACCGAGCTACCGCGCTCATTTGCTTCCAGTATGATCTTCATCGCCAACTCCACCGAGTGCCCGAAAATTTTCATCAAACAAAAGACCACATGCTCCATCGCTGAATGATCGTCGTTATGCAAGATTACCTCCCACAGCCCATCCAAGCTTTCCGCCTGCTCCTTCTTCGGTTCTGCTACGGTAGTCCCTGCCATCATCAACCATAGCATATATCAGCATTTCCACTCTAGCAATCCTCGATCCACATCCTCCAAAAATCACCCCCATTCTCCCTCTCCTTTACGGATTCTGAACCGCATGCGGAAAAATTTCGCTTGCTTTTCTTGATTTTTCGCAGCTAGTCACTTCGCCACCGTTTCAAACAAGTAGCAAGATCATGGGCAAAATTCTTATCATCGCAGAAAAACCTAGCGTCATGGCCGATTTGGGTCGCGCTCTCTCTAAGCCTCTCGGCAAGTTTGAAAAAGAAGGCCAAGGCCGCGATTCATGGCTGGAAAACGAGAAAGCTATCATCACCTCTGCCGTCGGACACCTTGTCGAACTTCGCATGCCTACCGGCCCCAATGGCAAAAAATTGCCGTGGAAGTTCGATGTCCTCCCCGCCATCCCCCAAACTTTCGACCTCGACCCCATCATCGACTCCGAGGCTCGACTCAAGCAAATCCTCAAGCTCGCCCGCCGCAAAGACGTCACCGAAGTCATCAACGCTTGCGATGCCGGACGCGAAGGCGAACTCATCTTCCGCTACATCATCGAATACGGCCAAGTCCAAAAGCCCACCAAACGCCTCTGGATGCAATCCATGACCCAAGGCGCCATCCTCGATGCCTGGAACCAGCTCCGCCCCGGCTCTTCCATGCAGGCCCTCGCCGATGCCGCCAAGTGCCGCTCGGAGGCCGATTGGCTCGTCGGTCTCAATTCCACCCGCGCCCTCACCTGCTTCCGCTCTCGCCACGGCGGCTTCAATATCACCGCCGCAGGCCGCGTGCAAACTCCCACGCTTTCCATCCTCGCTCAACGCGAAAAGGAAATCCAAGCCTTCGTCCCCCAAGCCTACTGGGAAGTCGCCGCTGACTTCCAAGTCGAAAAAGGCAACTACCCGAGCACCTGGTTTGACGAGACTTGGAAAAAGGACGAAACCCAGCCTCACTCCCGCGCCGAACGCATCTGGGACTCCCAAGTTGCCGACGACATCAAAAACCGCTGCACCGGGAAACAGGGCATCGTCACCGAAGAGAAAAAGCCCCAATCCCAGATCGCCCCACAACTCTACGACCTCACATCCCTCCAGCGCGATGCCTCGCAGCGCCTCGGCCTCTCCGCTAAGTCCACTCTACAAATCGCCCAAGCCCTCTACGAAAAGCACAAGATGCTCACCTACCCGAGGACGGACTCGCGCTACCTGCCCGATGACTACATCGGCACCGTGCGCCAGACCTTGCAAGACATCCAAGCCCAATCCTCCGAGCTCGGCCCCTACGCCGCCGCAGTCCTCAAAGGCAGCTCCCCCAACGGCCCTCAACTCACCAAAAACAAACGCGTCTTCGATGACAAAAAAGTCAGCGACCACTTCGCCATCATCCCCACCGGCACCTTCTCTAAGCTCAGCGACCTCGAACAAAAAGTCTTCGATCTCGTCGCCAAACGCTTCATCTCCGTCTTCTACCCCGCCGCCGAGTTCGAGCTCACCCGCCGCATCACCCGCATCATTCACAACCCCACCCTCACCGATGCTTTCAAAACCGACGGCAAAATCCTCGTCAAACCCGGTTGGATGGAAGTCTATGGCCGCCGCCCAGGCGTAGCCGCGAACAAAGACGAAATGGTCGCCATTTCGCCCAACGAGAAAGCCCAGGCCATCCACGTCGAAGTCAAGGCCGATACCACCAAGCCCCCTGCTCGATTCAACGAAGCCACCCTGCTCTCCGCCATGGAAGGCGCTGGCAAACTCCTCGACGACGAAGCCCTCGCCGAAGCCATGTCCGACCGCGGCCTCGGCACCCCCGCCACCCGCGCCGCTATCATCGAGGGCCTCATCGCCCAGAAATACCTCGCCCGCGATGGCCGCGACCTCCACGTCACCCCCAACGGCATGGCGCTCATTCGCCTCGTCAGCGAAATGGAAATCCACGGCCTCAGCTCCCCATCCCTCACTGGCGACTGGGAATACAAACTCCGCCTCATGGAGCAAGGAAAACTCCGCCGCGAGGACTTCATGCACGAGATCGAAAGCTACACCCGCGAAATCGTCGAAAAAGCCCGCAGCCACTCCCAGGCCTCCAAAGAACAAAGCTTCCCTGACCTCGAAGCCCCTTGCCCCGCCTGCCATGCGCCTTCGCTTCGCCAGACCGATGCCACCTACGAGTGCCGCCAACCTGGTTGCAAGTTCTCGATGAAAAAACACATCGCCTCGCGCGAGATCACCCCCACCGAAGCCCGCGAGCTGCTCACCAAAGGCATCGTTGGCCCTCTCATCGGCTTCAAATCTCGCTTCAACAAGCCCTTCGATGCCTCCCTCAAGCTCGACGACAAAGCAAAAATCGCCTTCCATTTCGACAACGAAGACTCCGATACCCAAGTGGAACTCAACGACGACATGATCGTCGCCCGCGTCCTCCGCAACGATGGCAAAGAGGCCGCCATTTATCAGACGGATAAAGCCTACTTGGTGCCCTCCATCATCACCCCCAAAGAAAAAGACGGACTCCGCATCGGTCGCAGCATCCTGCAAAAAGAAATCCCGCTGGAAGAAGTCACCCGCATGCTCAAAGAAGGCCGCACCAACTTGATGAAAGGCTTCGTCTCCAACAAAACCAAGCGCAGCTTCGAAGCCTACCTCCTCCTTGACGAAAAAACCGGCAAAGTCGGCTTCGAGTTCCCCGAGCGCGAGCCCCGCTACCCCAAAAAACCTCAAGCCACCGCCGAAGGCGAAGCCCCACCCCCACCCGCCGCCAAAAAAGCAGCAAAAAAAGCGGCCAAAAAAGCCCCCAAAAAGTCCTAGCCTCCCACCCTCATCGCCAACGGTGAAAGCTAAAACAACCAACCAATACATCCCCTCGCAATCTCACCACCCGTCATGACGAAAAAAGTGACGGTTCCTTACCTATGTGCAAATTCCTCGATGAGGCGTCGCGTAAAAAGACAAGCCTCACGCGATTACGCCCCTAGGGACGCAATGGGTTGCGTGTGGGTTGTTCCCAAGGTTTCACCGTGGGCTGAAATGAAGCGTCCCAACGGGACGTTTATCAAAGCCCGCGGAGTAACCGTGGGTTCTTCACCCCTCGTAATACCATCGGCGTCCCAACGGGACGTTTCATCAAAGCCCACGCAGCAACCTTGGGTTCTTGATCCCTCGTAATACCAGCGGCGTCCCAACGGGACGTTTTATCAAAGCCCACGGAGCAACCGTGGGTTCTTGATCCCTCGTAACACCAGCGGCGTCCCAACGGGACGTTTCATCAAAGCCCACGGAGTAACCGTGGGTTCTTCACCCCCCCGTAACACCATCGGCGTCCCAAAGGGCGTAATCGCGTGAGGCGAAGCCTCTTTACGCGACTCACGTTTATTAAAAAAACCTTGTAACATCGCCAAAATCATCCAACCTCGCCTCGTCCATGATTACCGTGATATCACCTTGCGGGTGGATACGAATAAATTCTGTTCTGTAAATAAAGAAGAATCCTCGTGAAGAGAGCCCTCTTAATGCTTATTGCCGTGATACTAGTCCTCAGCACAACGGGGGCTTGGTTATTATATAGCACTGCACATACGATTAAGGAACTTGACAGGAACTACCAACTTACTGAGAAGGGAATGTCTAAAGCTCAAGTCGAAGGACTAATGGGACAGAATGGCAAATGGCTAATTCCCGACCAAGATCCGCTGGGTTTCTGGGATGAAGTTCGGATGCTTGATTCAGAGAGAGCACAGATTCATTCCTCAGTGAGCTATACAGTGGATGCTTTTTTTCTGCAAATTACATTTGAATTTTCGTTTAGCGAAGATGGCAAGCTAATCGGTCGGCACACATACGACTAATATATTGATCTTAATAATTTATGGATCTGTGCGCCGTAACCCTACTAACTGTAAACCAGAACTTGCAGAATAAGCCATGCGTGGCAACGCCTATCACCGCGTCAGATGAATTTCGAGCTTGATTCCGGCTTGCCACCATTCTAACATTGGGCAAGAAATGAAGATAGATCAATCCAATGCTTTAAAGATCGCCAGTATTGGGGCGGCTCTATGGTGGATCATCTTTGGACTTCCTGCCTTGAACGATATTTTTTCCGCCAATCACAGCGACAAGCGATATATCTTCGCACTCGCGATGTTGTTTGGGAGTTTTTGTGGTGTAGCATTCTACATTTGCATGATGCCATCAATGGTCAAGGCTGTGCGGAACGATTTTAGATTACACCCAGCTAGAACCAGTCTAATAACAGTATGGGCTATCCTACCTTTGCCTCCTATCCTATTTGCAAGCGCTATGATTTTCATGAAGATCTACGGAATAGGCAACGCATAATGTAGAAGCCCAACAAGCCGCGCCGTGACACCCTCTACCAGTCGCCCTGTTTCGATGATTTTCCGTAACTATAACACTAACCCCGTGAACCACCTCCGCTCCCGCTTCTAGTGCTGGATGTGCTCATCGTTCGACAAAGAAATGAAGATCATCGTAATAGTAATCACTGTTTTTCTATTCAGCATTACCTCATACGCAGGCACGCATAGATATGAAGGAGGAGCGTTCTTTGTCACAGCCTTAAATCATCCTCTACTTGCCAAAGGCGAAGTTACTGCCGAGTACGCAGTGAGACCACCAGCTATGATGTGTGGAATTTTTGGCGTCTCTTCCGCTAGGATCACGGGTTTCAAGGAAGAACTAAGATTGAAGGCAAGAGATTTTTTAGAGAAAGAAACTGGACCAGCATTGGCGATTTTCTTTAGCCCAGATAGAGCAAAATTATTTGAAGACTATCCCGAAGCAATGGTGAAACAACACGCATTTGCAGAAGAGTTGCCTCTGTTGATGACACTGGGCGATTCTAAGACAGAAACCTACGAATTCGCGATACTTACCGGCAATGGTTTTTTTGTCTTTAATGATGGCAAGTTTAGTAGATCATTCATGAAGGATTATGGGAATTGTCTTGATGGTCTATTGCGTTACACCGAGTATCTGCAAGACCCTAAAGAGGTTTTTTATCTGAGCCTTTGGGGTTGCCTAGAGCCCAAGGCGGTCGAACAAGGCGGCACTGGGCAACCCGCTACCCGCTCCGAGCCGAAGTCGGAGGGACGCTCCCGGTAGGGGGTGCCAGGCCTCATCGTTCGCCAGAAAATGGATCCCATAACAAAGCCTGCTACCGTTCGATGCGCTGACGAGATGCATCGGATCTATTGGTCCGGCATCTGGCGGAAGACGTTTTTGATACTCATCGTGTGGGCCATTTTCTCCGCTATCGGGTGGGCTATTAATGCCGAATGGCCGAAGTTTATTGGTTTGGTTACGATAGCCACGACTATCGTTGTTCCCCAAATTGTTAGAATTCATCGTGGATATACTAAGCAGATTTGTCCCTCGTGTGGTCAGGAAGTAGGAGGCTATGATTCGAGTGGGTCACCAATCTATTTGGTTTGCCGACACTGTGGAACAAGATCAGCAACAGACTGCGTGATTCACTATGCTGGAGGTCCACCGTCTAAAATCGAATAAAATCCAAGACGCCGAACCCCAAAGATAGGTTTGAGCGATAGCCTCAAACCTATCGGCTGTTGAACGAGCCCGGGTGCTACGGGGAGGCTGCTCTACGCGTTATGCGTTTTTATTTTAGCTCGCAGTAGCAACGATTTTTGAATGTATGGGCACTTGAAGATTCCAGTCGGGATGCTTTTTGGGTGCTTCTTGGTGCCTGTGATAAAAAAGTGACGGTTCCTTATCTATGACCTGCGCGGAGGGATTATTTACGAAGTTGGCGTTTTAGTTTCTCAAGTTCGCGTTCTTGTTTCTTGCGTTCGGATTCGAGGGCGGCGCCGGCGCCGGGTGTGTTTTCCCAGACGAGTTTGTTCCCGTCCCAGACGGCGGCGTATTCGGTTTTCTCTTGCTCGCCGTCTTCGTTGGTGCTCGTTGCTTTGGAGAAGGCTTTGAGGTCCTTTTTAACAGGGCCTTGCCAGACTTTTTTGCCGTTGTAGGTGATGGTTCCTTTTCCGTTGATGACGGTGGTGGAGAGATTGGCCTCGGCGGCGTTCTGGTTGGCTTTGGCCTTGGCCTGGTCGATGAGGTCGGCTAGGTCGGGGATTGCGAGAGCGGAGTTGGTGATGCCGAGGGTAACGGTGAGGACAATGGCTTTGAGCGTTGAGATGTGTTTCATATCAAGAGAAGAAACGGTGGAGATGAGGGGGCTTGTCTGATAAAATTACTTTTTTTGGGAGAGGGGGTGAGGGGTTGACTCGCGATTGCCTAGGATGGGATCAAGCTGATTGGCGAATTCAAGGCCGTGCTCAGAAAACCAAAGGCACAACAAGGCGTGGGTGGGCAACCCGCTACCACGCTGCGAGTCGGAGATCGAAATCTGATGAGCACCCTTTACCTTGAATCGGACTGGCGCTCCCGCTAGTGCGGCCACCACTTCGACGTTCTGCAAAAAAATATGAACCATATCAATCCAGTGCTTTTCCTCGATA